>JBIIJN010000015.1:0-40101 GCA_044233745.1 Crocinitomicaceae bacterium | reverse complement strand
AATTGAACAAAATCTGACCCAAGAACATGCCTATGGCAGCCGCCAAAAAGCCGTATCTGTAACCATAAGACACAATCTCACCTGTTTCGCTTTTAGTCGCGAAGATGCCATCTGTTAAAATGCCAATTACCAAAGGAGCCAAAAATGCGCCAAGGTTAATTCCCATGTAGAATATTGAAAAAGCAGAATCGCGTCGATCATCACCTTCTTTATATAGACCACCAACTAAAGTTGAGATATTTGGTTTAAAAAAGCCATTTCCTATAATTAGCAAAAACAAACCAAGGTACATGCCCAAATGCGAATTCATTGCGAAAAGCACCAATTGTCCAGCCATCATAGTGAATCCACCAATAGTAATAGACAATCGTTGTCCCAAAAATTTATCAGCCAACCAACCACCGATGATTGGTGTGAAATAAACAAATCCCGTAAAGAATCCATAAATCAATGTTGCTTTTTGCTCATCGATTGCTAGACCGCCTTCAAGCCAAGCTTTTGTTAAGTATAATATCAGGATGCCTCGCATTCCATAGTATGAAAAACGCTCCCACATTTCTGTGAAAAACAACAAAAACAATCCTGGCGGATGACCCATGATTTTCTTTTCAGCAACTTGTTCCATAGTACACTATTTTAGTTTTATGGGCGTGAAAGTACACAAATAATTCAAATTGTGCATGTGTCGGTTTATTACAAAAAAATTACTTACTCATCAATGCGATTTCGCATAATCCTCCTCGAAGCAAAAAATATAATCGCCGAGACCTAAGTTTTCTTCTTCTAACTTTTGGATATCTTTTTGAGTTACCATGCTGATTATCAACATCTCTTTACGCAACCAATCTTTTGGAAGGAACGAAATAATTCCCTCGTATTTATTGGTGTGGAAAGCGCCATTTAAATGAAGAAAAACCTTGCCAGGCGACCAATATTTTTTCATGAAGTGCGCCATAGTAGCATCTTTTATTGCTTGGGCTTCCAACATAAATTTGCCGCCGTGCATCGACATTTGTTTCAACTCGGCATAGCTACTCAAGGTCGTGTCGATAACAATGGGTAAGTTAGGCAAAAATAATTGCTTTACATGTTCTGGCAATTGATTCAACACATCCAAGCCATTGTAATGAACGGCATGGGCATATCTCCGCGGAACATTCGTAGCGATTAAAGATAGTTTTTTCTCTTTTAAAAATTCTACGATGGGTTTGTAATCAGCTTTATAATTGGTCCACAAACGGCATTCATCTTCAAAATATTTGGTGTTGATTATACCAGAAAAATATTCGTTGATGATATCTTGGTTGTCCGACTCAAACATTTCGGCACCCACCATGAGTTTGTCGCCATGGATCTTGTGAAGATGTTTGGTGAGTAAGAACTGAATTCTATGTATCGTTGAACTGTTGTGAAATTCACCAAAAAACACCCATGATTTTTGCTGCGCTTCTTTGAACATCTTTTCTAGGCTAACTTCTTTACCCTTAGCGTCATAAAGCACATATTCGCCGTTCGCTAAAGTATTCAAGGACATCAAGAGCGCCAAGACAAAGTATAATCTTTTCATTTTCTTATTCGTTTTAATCAGTAAATTTACATTTCTTTTCGAAATGACGGCATTCAAAAACCTACATATCTTGGTCCTGAGCTCGTGGTATCCCAATGTTACCGCTCCTGCCTCTGGTATTTTCATTCAACGCTTCGCCCAATGGATGTCGCACTATTTTAAGATTAGCGTGATTTTTATCAAATCTCGTCCGAACATCGTTGAAACCTACTTCGAAGAAAATAAATCGGATAATTTTCATGAAATTATCGGCTATTATCCAACGCCAAGTGGTGCTTTTAAGCGTTTTAAACAAATTGCACTTTACAAGAAAACCTTAGATGAGGCCATCAAAAAATTAGATTCCAACCCAGACTTGATCCACGCACACGTTAGTTTTCCCAAGGGCAAGGAGTTTGAATACGTTTCCAAGAAGCTCAAAGTGGACTACATCATTCACGAGCATTCCTCCGATTTTTCGGATTTTGAACAAAAGCGATGGACAAAATTAAAACGGAATCTCATTGTAAGCACTTTGAGAAAAGCAAAATTGGTTGTGGCCGTTTCACCATTTTTGGAAAAACAAATATTAAAAGTTGAACCTCATTTGGTACACACCGTTTTGCCTTTACCCGTTGACTTGGAGCTGTTCTTTCCTGAAAAAAGAAATTTAAAAAAAGACCATTATACCTTTATCCACGTTTCTGGTTTGGATGAAAAGTTCAAAAATGTGAAGGGAATTGTTGAAGCCTTTTCGCGCGTTAGAAAAAATTATGGACACGTTGAATTGAAAATCGTGACAGACGGTGATGCCGAATATCTTCAGAAATTTATCGACGAAAACCAAATGCATGATGGTGTCGAAATTTTAGAAAATCTTTCCCATGCAGCAGTTGCACAAGCTTATCGAGAAAGCGATTGTTTTGTGCTCTTTTCTGAGTTTGAAACCTACAGTTGCGTTCTTATTGAGGCGCTCAGCTCTGGCTTACAAATCATTACGACTCAGGTGGGTATTGCCCATGACCTTGATGACCGCATCATACAAATTGTTCCGCGACAAGATGTGCATGCGCTTGCAACCACTATGGAAAACAGAATTCTTACCGCACCAACCGAAAGCAATCGACGGGCACTCACTGATATCGCCAAACGATTTGCGCAAAATGAAGTGCTTGGCCAATTGAAAAACATTTACAGCAATGTGCTTCAAAGGTATGATTTGGAATAATTCGCTGCCAACAATGAACGTTTGAAAGCATCTCGGAACTAACAGCAAAACATTAAATCACTAAAAAAATGCAACACTGACTGGCACAATAGAAAGTGTTAGTCGATCTGGTCTTCCCAATCTATCACAAAAACCTCTTCATCTGCCTTGTGGAAAAAGCGTTCTTCGCGTGCAAATTTCTCTAAAGAATAGGCATTATCGAGCACGCGTTGCATATCTTCAATTTCGCTCAACTTATCTGCCAACTCAATTTTTTGTTGTTCCAATTGACTGAGGCGACGCTGTTTGCTAAAAATCATAAACACATCCACATCATCCAAAAACAAAGCATACACGAAAAAAATCGTTGTGGCCAGCACAAATTTGTTTCTAAAGATGAGGAGATAACGCTTCATGAAACAAAGATGAACAGAAATCATGAATCGTGCGGTCTGCTCAAATTTTTGTTTGAACAAACCCGTTTTGAAAACGATAATGCAGGAATTTACTATTTTCGTAATTCTAAATTGACGCATGGAAACCTACGGAAAAATACTGCTTGTTGCCATTCCCTTTTTCTTGGGACTAATCTTGCTTGAAAAGCTATACGGCCTCGTTGTGATGCGCGATTATACTCCCCTGATGGATATGTTTTCCAGTTTACTTTCTGGGATTACCAATATTGTGAAAGATGTGTTGGGCTTGAGTATTTCCATTCTCACCTATGAGTGGCTCGTTTCAAAAGTTGCCTTTTTTCATATAGAAACCACATGGATTGCCATTGCTATCGCTTTTATTGTCCTCGATTTTCAGGCTTATTGGGTGCATCGTTGGGCACACGAAATCAATGTCTTTTGGAACAAACATGTGGTGCATCATAGCAGCGAGGAATTCAATTTGCCCTGTGCCCTGCGACAAAGCATTTCACAGTTTTTCAATTTGTTTACATTTTTCCTAATACCCGCAGCGCTGATCGGTGTTCCAGTTGAGGTGATTGCCATCATAGCCCCGCTGCATTTGTTTTTGCAGTTTTGGTACCACACGCGACACATTGGTAAAATGGGTTTTTTGGAACACATCATCGTTACGCCTTCACATCACAGGGTGCATCATGCCATGAATCCAGAATATTTAGATAAAAACTATGCCGCTATTTTTATCGTTTGGGACAAATGGTTTGGCACTTTTCAAGAGGAATTAGCCGATGTGCCTCCAATTTATGGTATCACGCGACCTGTAAGAACATGGAATCCCATTAAAATCAACTTTCAGCATTTGTGGGTTTTAATTCTAGATGCATGGCGCACCAAATCGTGGAAAGATAAATTCCGCATATGGTTTATGCCCACAGGTTGGCGACCAGCTGATGTTGAGGAAAAATATCCCATATCCAAAATTGACGACGTTTATCAATTTGAAAAATTCAATCCTAATACATCCAACATTATAACCTACTGGTCTATTTTTCAACTACTTGTAATGATAGCGCTCGGTTTATACTTTTTCGGGAATTTGGCTCAAATCGGAGTACCTGGAATCTACTGGTATGGTTTGTATGTCTTTGTTTCGGTGTATGCCTTGGCTGAATTTGCAGATGGGAATCCGAGGGCGGTTTGGTATGAGACCGTTCGGTTGATTGTTGGAATAGCACTTATTTACATGCATCACGGTTGGTTTGGCATCGAAGACCTTTTGTCTTTTGGCAACTATGTCATGCTCGCTTACATGATGAGTTCTTGGCTTGTTGTGCTTCTACTCAATTCAAAATCGAACGTGATTTTCCCCGAAAAGGCATTAAAAAACGCTGCCCCAAATTGAGACAGCGTCAAAAATATTTTCTTGGTTGGTCTTTTACCTATTAATCATCACCGGCATCACCAACATCAAAATCTCTTCGCTTTCGTTGGGTGAATTGTGAGGCAATAAGATGCCTGCGCGATTTGGGGCGCTCATTTCAAGTACAATTTCTTGGCTATCAACGTTATTCAACATTTCAATGAAGAACTTGGAATTAAACGCGATTTCGATGTCTTCACCTGTGTAATTACAAGTCAAACGCTCAACTGCCTCGTTGGAGAAATCCAAGTCTTCAGCCATTATTTTCAGTTCAGAACCGGCAATTCTCAAAACCACTTGATAGGTTGAACGGCTGGAGAAGATAGACACGCGCTTCACGGAATTTAGCAATGAAACACGGTCAACAATCAACACATTTGGGTTCTCTTTTGGAATAACCGCTTCGTAGTTGGGGTATTTGCCATCAATCAAGCGACAAGTAAGAATGATGTCGTTGAATGAAAAAACGGCGTTGGTTTCAGAAAAATGTATTTGAACTTCTTCATCGCCGCGCAAGTTTCCTTTGAGCAAATTCAATGGTTTTTTTGGCAATATGAACGACGAAGAGATAGTAGAATTGGCATCTTTTCTTCGGTAACGCACCAATTTGTGTGCATCTGTAGCCACAAATGTTACATTTTCTTCATTGAAATCGAAGAACACACCACTCATCACTGGTCGTAGGTCGTCGTTTCCTGTTGCAAATATTGTTTTGTTGATGGCATCAAACAACACTTGGCTATTCAAACGAACCGTGTGTGTATCATCCACATGTGGTGTTTTAGGAAATTCGTCACCATTTTGACCAACCATGGCATATTTACCATTGTCGGACGTGATGTCGATTTTGTTTTTGTCGTCAATTTTAAAAGTAAGAGGCTGATCTGGAAAGGTTTTCAGCATATCCAAGATTTGACGTGCTGGAACCGCAATCTTACCTGAATCAGACGAATCTACATTCAAAACTGTGCGCATGGTGGTTTCCAAATCAGAAGCACTCACAGCCAATTCACCATCTTTGATCTCAAACAAGAAGTTGTCTAAAATTGGTAATGAATTGTTTGTTGTGAGTGCACCGCTGATGCTTTGTAAGTGTTTTAACAATTGTGTGCTGGATACCAAAAATTGCATAATGCTCTTATTTAATGTTTAATGAGCGACAAATATACGCTATTTTTTATGTAGCCATGAAATCCAGACAAACGATTTTTTTAACAATCCATAACGAAATGAAGTATTGTGTTGCGCCTCTAATGCGCCTCCAGCCAATTCACGCCATAATTCACTTCAACAGTGAGCGGCACGGCAAATTCGAGGGCATTTTCCATCTCTTCTTTCACCAATTGTTTCATTTGCTCAAGTTCGGTTTTGTGCACGTCAAACACCAATTCATCATGCACTTGCAATACCAAGCGACTCATTAATCCAAGCTCCTTCATTTTCAAACAAACGCGTATCATTGCCAGTTTAATGATGTCTGCTGCCGAACCTTGAATGGGCGCATTGATGGCATTTCGTTCTGCAAATCCGCGCACCACAGCATTCGCCGAATTGATATCTGGCAAATAACGGCGGCGCTGCATGATGGTTTCCACGTAACCTTGTTCACGCGCCCGTGCAATCGCATTGTCCATATAAGCTTTCACCCCTGGATATTGATTGAAATAGTTGTCGATAATTTCCTTGGCTTCGGAGCGGGTAATGTTCAAATTTTCTGCCAATCCAAAAGCCGATTGACCATATATAATTCCAAAATTGACCGCTTTGGCTTTTCCACGTTGCTCGCGTGTAACCGCATCAATAGGTGTTTCGAAAACCCGAGAAGCCGTTGCCGCATGGATGTCTTCTCCTTCTTGAAAAGCCTTGAGCATATTAGGGTCTTCACTTAACACAGCCATGATACGCAATTCAATCTGCGAATAGTCGGCAGCCATTAACACATAATCTTCATTGCGTGCCACAAAACTCTTTCTTATTGCCCTACCCTTTTCTGTGCGAATGGGTATGTTTTGCAGATTTGGATTGGTGGAACTCAAACGACCTGTTGCGGTAACCGATTGCATAAAATGCGAGTGAATCCGATGTTCGTTTTCCGTAGCCAAAGCCGGCAAAGCATCCACATACGTGCTTTTCAATTTGCGCAATTCACGATAATCCAAAATCAGCGGCACGATAGGATGTCTATTGATGTACTTCGATAAAATATCTTCCGATGTCGCATACTGACCTGTTTTGGTCTTCTTGGCGTTGGTAGCGATTTTCAGAATTTCAAACAAAATGTCGCCCAACTGTTTCGGTGAATCAATGTTGAAATCCATGCCGGCAAACTCGATGATTTTTTGCTGTAACTCTACAATGTCATGTTCAAGCTCAAGTGAATATTTTTTGAGACCATCAACATCGATTTTAATCCCCTCCAATTCCATGTCTTTCAAGACCAACACGAGCGGCATTTCTAGCTTGTAGAAAAGTGCTTTCAAATGAGGCTTTTGTATTTCTGGTTCAAATAATTCCTTGAGTTGCATCGTAATATCCGCATCCTCACAAGCGTAATCCTTTACTTCTTCGGGCATCAAATCCGCCATGCTTCCTTGACCTTTTCCCTTTTTACCAATCAAAGTTTCGATAGAAATAGGTTGATAGCCCAAATACAACTCCGACAAATAATCCATACTTTGCTTGCTCTCTGGTTGCATCAAATAATGGGCAATCATCGTGTCGAAAATCGGTCCTTGTAGGTCAACGCCATATTTATCGAGCACTTGGGCATCGTATTTCAGGTTGTGCGCCACTTTTTCTACTTCACGGCTTCTGAAATAAGGCATGAATTCTTCCACAATCGCAATGGCTTCATCGAAATTGGCAGGAACACTTACATAATAAGCTTCGTTCTGCTTCCAAGAAAAAGACATGCCGATCAATTGAGCTTCGCGGGCTTCGAGCGAACTGGTTTCCGTATCGAAACAAACCGATTTTTGTGACAAGATTGCTTGAATCAAATCTCGTCTTCCTTCGGCTGTGTTAATCAAAACATATTTTTTTGATGATGCGTTGAATGTTTGTGAAACCGGTGTTGTTTCGGTTTTTTGGGTAGCCACACCAAATTCAGGGGGAGATGCAAACAAATCCAGTTGTGCATCTTGTGGATTCACTGCTTTGGTTTCTAGCACAATGTCCTCTCCCGTCAAACGTTTGGCCAAATTTCGGAACTCCAATTCCGTGAAAATCTCCATCAACTTTTCATTATCGTGAGGAATAAATTCTAGCGCGTGTTCATCAAACTCCACTGGCACATCGGTTACAATGGTGGCCAATTTTTTAGAAATCAAGCCTTGCTCCTTAAAATTGATAACATTTTCCTGCATTTTGCCTTTGAGCTCATGGGTATGCTCGAACATATTTTCAATGCTTCCATAGGTGGCAATCAGTTCTTTGGCGCGTTTTTCTCCAATGCCCGGTATTCCTGGGATGTTATCAACGGAATCGCCCCAAAGTCCGAGAATATCAATCACCTTGAGTGGGTCGTCTACTTCAAATTTTTCGCAAACCTCTTTGACTCCTAAAATTGCCGGACCTTCACCACCACGGGCAGGTTTGTATATAAAGATGTTTTCACTCACCAACTGACCAAAATCTTTATCGGGTGTCATCATGTAAGTCAAAAAGCCCAATTGTTCAGCTTGTTTAGCCAAGGTGCCAATGATGTCATCGGCTTCATGACCAGCCATAGCGATAACCGGAATATGCATGGCTTCTATAATGCGTTTAATGGGATCAATCATTGCGCGAATATCCTCTGGCATTTCATCGCGATTGGCCTTATAGAAATCATGTTCGTCAGCGCGTAAGGTAGGACCAGAGGAATCAAAAACAACAGCAATGTGCGTTGGGTTTTCTTTTTTAATCACGTCAATCAAAGCATTGGTAAAACCAAAAGCCGCACTGGTGTTCTGACCTTTGGAATTGATTCTCGGGTTCTTAGCAAAAGCAAAATAGGCCCTGTAAATCAAGGCAAAAGCATCAAGAAGAAAAAGTTTCTTAGGATGGGTAGGTGTCATGATACAAATTTTTCGTGGTAAAGATACAAATCCGAACAAGATGCGTGTAACAATAACAGTTTTCAATCGTTAGTGAAACAAAAGAAAACCTGATGAGAACCTTTGTTTTATTTGTAGCGCTTGGTTTACAATTTAATATTTTTGGTCAGTATAATTTTTCAGAAATTGCTCATGCTGTTAAGGCTCAAGAGGCTGAAGACTTGTCTGCTATCTTAAGAGAATCAGAACGATTATTCAGTGAGAAACTGAACCAATATCGGAAAATAGTTCGCGCAAAGGAACTCAAGCACAACGACCATATTTGGTTGACTGCTTTGAATCACTGCTTATGGATGCGCGAACATAAAAACCTCAGCCACTCTGAAAAAAAAGGCAGTAAATACTACACCGGTAGCAGCCCGTCGGCTCGTTTGGCTTTCGTACAGGCATCTCTGAAATATGGTGCCATAGGCGAAAATATTGCTTACACCGAACTTTTTAATGAAGAAATAAACGAAACACATAAACTAGCTGAGCTTTTGGCCAAAGAATTTTTTGATTTATGGAAAAAATCACCTGGTCATCGCAAAAACATGATAGACAAATCATATAACGCTCACGCTATTGTGATCTTAAAATCAGGAAATCGATTTTACGCCGTCAATGTTTTTTATGCACAGACCAAATAATTTTCCCAGGTATAAATTTAGATTTTGAAAACTTTATATCTTTGTTGCCGAAATTAAATCTCAAAAATCACAGTTATGCAAGCTTTAGGAGTAGTACTTTTTCTTTTGATAGGTGGAATGGCATTTTGGATGCTTTTATTCTTATTGGGTTTTGCAGTTCCGTTTTGGGCAACATTGGGATTATTTGAGACATTAAAAAGTCGTAAAATGTCGGACGACTCTGACGACGACGAGGAGTAGTAAGTTCAAACAAATCGGCCTTAAGGTCAAAACGATATTCTTAAGTGATGCAATTAATATTGTGTCACTTTTTTTTTGACAAAAAATTATCAAAAATAGGGCGATAACTGTTTGGAACAAAATATAGAAACCGCCGAAATTTAATAACTTCGGTTAAAAACGTGAATATCTTAAAACAACTTAAATATTTAGTGGGCTCAAGTTACTGATAATCAAATCATTGAAAACTACTAAGTTCATTAATCACAACAAGCAATAAGCCCACACAAAAAAATAACTATTTTTGGCGTTCATTTAAAATTCAAATCATATGAAACAACACTTCTTAACACAAAAAATGCTTGTGTTTATGATGGCTTTAGGAATCCTGTTGGGGTTCAGTGAGCAATCTTTAGCACAGTGCGATTTAACTTTCAATATCTCTGGTAACACGGGCACCGTGATAGATGTTGATCAAAATCAGAACAACACATGTATGGCTTTCTTCACGCAAGGTGGTTTGGCTCAACAGTTTACGGCTGTTTCTAACGCCTCTTGTGGTGCTGGACTGACTTTCGTAAGTGCAGCAACAGGAGACTTAACCATCGAGTTGTACACAGCTCTTCCCAATGCTGGCGGAACGCTTTTAGCTACTGGTACATCAACACTTTCAGGTCAAACTGAAGGCAACGTAACATGGCCATCAACGCCAATATCGATTGGTGTTCAATATTATTTGGTATTTACATCGCCTAACATAACAACGTGTGTTGCAGGTTCTACAGTTGACCCATATCCAGGTGGAATACTCTATGCAAATACAGGTTTCAATCCATTCACTACTTTCGATTACACATTCAGACATTATACATGTGGGACGAATGGTGATGGTAGTGCTACAACTTGGACAGTAACAGACAATGTTGGAACAATCGTATTGTCAGGTGGACCATACCTTATTAATGGGTATAGCGACTCACAAACAATTGTTGGAGCGAACAACGGACCTTATACCTATACTATTGTTTCAGGAGCGCCTAACAACGAACCTGACTACAGTGTAGTATCTGGTGCTAGTGTATTATATTCTGGTACTGTTGCTGGTGGAACTACACAAGCTGTAGGTCCAGTTGACTGTTCTTTAGTGCCTCTTGCTTGTGAAATCTCAGTGAATGTGTTTAGTGCAAGCTGGGGTGATGGGACAACTTGGACATTAACAGATGCGGGTGGAAACATTGTTTTGAGCGGTGGTCCATACGGAAACGGATACAATGCTACTCAAACTCTACCTCTTGCATCAGCAGGTAACTATACTTTCACAGTAATTTCGAATTTTAGTGATAACAACCCTAACTATTCCATTTCATTGGATGGTGACGTTGTGTTCAGTGGAGCTGCACCAGCAAGTCAAACAACGACTGTTGGACCAATTATTTGTTCTCCAGTACCTGTACCGCCAACACCAGTTCAAGCGGCTGGAATACCAACTTGTAGTGGAGGTGCAGTACTCACTCTTCCTGGCGCACCTGGGCCAAACACTACATGGTATTGGCAAACTGCACCAGACGGTGTGAGTATGGCAAACCCTGGAGCATCACCTTGGACAGTGTTCACCAACGGAACATATTATGCTCGTGCTTTCGACTCAAATATAAATGCATGGTCAGACCCATCATCTATAACTATTTCTAACTTCCCTTTAGAGGCAACACCACAAGCACCTTCAGCTGCTCAAAACCCAGCATGTATTCCTGGTACTGAGGTTACAATGCCTACGCCTCCAGCTAATGTAGTTTATTACTGGCAAACAGTCGTGAATGGAACATCACAGTCTTCTCCTACCTCAACTCCTTTGTTTGTTTCAACTGTTGGCACAACTACTGTTTATGTAGCTGCATACAATACGGTTTCCCAATGTTGGTCTCCAACTTCACAAACGACTGTGACGGTACAAGACAACGTTCCGCCAAATGTAATTGCAGACCCAGCGGTGTTCAACTTCTGTCCAAACGAAAGTCCAATGAACATTTCAGTTGTAGAATTGCCACCAAGCTGTCCAATTTCTATTAACATATTCAACGCTGGTTGGGGAGATGGTACAACATGGACTGTTACAAACTCTTTAGGTCAAGTTGTTTTGAGCGGCGGACCTTATGGGAATGGTTACAATGACACGCAAATTATTGCAGAAGCAACTGAAAGCCCTTATACTTTGACTATTACTTCTCAATGGGAATCTGCAAATTATGTAGTTAGTGTTGACGGACAAACTGTATTCAGTGGTGTGGCACCTGCTGGTGGCACAACTGTGATTAGCCCATTTGGTTGTCAAATTGGTGGCGATGATATTCTTTGGTACTCAGCTTCATCGGGCGGTAACTTTTTAGGAAACACAGCTACAATTAACGCTCTTGGCACATCGGTATTACCAATTGCAGCACCAGGTTCATATCAATTTTATGCTACCAACATTCTAGGCGCATGTGAAAGCGCTCAAAGAACGCTTGTAACTGTGAACATAGTTCCAGTAGATGCTGAACTAATCCCGGTTGACAATACATGTAATGGTGGTTTAGCTGGCTCATTTACTTTGGGTACAGTTAATTGTGGTACGGCTCCATTCACCTACTCTGTAAACGGAGGCGCCTATGGTGCAATTCCTACGAATTTACCTGCTGGAACGCACACAGTGATCATTCAAGATGCAACAACAGCACAAAGTGGACCTATTACAATCGTTGTTGGTCAGCCTGGACCACTTACTGATCTTACCGCAACAACAATTAGTGCTTTGGCAATTGAATTGGCTTGGACAACTCCTGGCGACGAAACAGAATGGACAATAGAATATGGTCCAGTAGGATTTACGCCTGGCACTGGTACTTCTGTGAACGTTACCACAAACCCTGCGGAAGTTACTGGTTTAACACCTGGAACAGTTTATGATTTCTACGTTCAATCTGCGTGTGGTGAAAATGCTGACTGGGCTGGTCCGGTAACAGAGGCTACCGAATTTGGTTGTGGAGGTGGATTCTTTGATAACGGTGGATTAACTGGTCCATATGCAGCAAGTTCAAATGACTTGCATGTTATTTGTCCATTTGATGCAGGTGACTATGTTGAAGTAACCTTCACTTTATTCCAAACTGAAGCTTTCTGGGATGGGTTCTATATCTATGATGGAAACAGTACTGCTGCACCATTGATTTCAAGTGGAAACCCAACTGGTAATGGTCCAATGTCACAGCCTGGTGCATGGTGGGGTAATGGTCCTTTGAATTGGCCAAATGGCGTGATTCCAGGTCCTTTCGTATCTTCTGGCGCTGGTGCATGTTTGACGTTCAACTTCTTATCTGATTTCTCTGGCCAATTTGCAGGATTTGAAGGCACAATCGATTGCTACCCATGTTTCCCTACTCCAGGTATTGATGGCGAAGCTGACGTTTGTCGTTTGACTGGTTCAATTGATTTGAATACTGTTGTTACATTAAACTCAGACCGTGGTGCTTGGTTCTTCCCAGAAAATCCAGGTGTTTTAACTGAGGAGTCTATTTTAAATATTGGTCAGTTGCCTGATGGCACTTACGAAGCATATTATATTGTTGTTACGCCTTGTACGGCTGACACAACAGTTGCTACTATTCATGTGTTCCCTCCATCTTCTGCTGGTGAGAGCGGTTTCTTAAGCAACTGTAACAATGGTTTCATCAGTTTGTATGAAGGTCTTGATGGTCTTGTTGATATGGATGGTCAATGGTATAATCCTGCTGGCGAACCGATACCATCAAACTTGATTCAAGTGAATGGCCAATTGTCAGGAGTTTACAATTACTACTACATCACTTCAAATGGTGTTTGTCCTGCGGATACTTCATACGCAGAGGTAACATTGTTGAACTGTGTTGGATTGACTGAAAACGAAATCGCAGGTTTCGAATTGTATCCTAACCCAACGGCTGATGTTGTTTTCTTGAGCTATGCTGGTGAAAACATCAACGCAAAAGTTTACTTGGTAGATGCCAAAGGATCTGTTATTTCTGTTGAAGAAAGATTGTTTGAAACAAACTCAACTTTCGAAATCAAAATGACTGACCTACAATCTGGTGTTTATTTTGTGACGATTGTTTCCGATACTGGGAAAAACATCATCCAAGCTGTGAAACAATAATTCGAACTTTTTAATATTCTTAGAAGGCTGCTCAATTTTGGGCAGCCTTTTTTGTGCAATTCGTTTAACTTTGCCGTGTAATACATTTCTCATATGCAGGTTTTCAAATTTGGTGGCGCATCAGTAAAGGATGCCGATGCAGTTAAAAACGTAACGACCATTGTTCAATCTTTTGCCGCAAAAAAGTTGGTGATTATTGTTTCAGCGATGGGCAAAACCACCAACAAACTCGAAGCCATCATAGCAGCATGTGCCAATCAAAATAAGTCACTTTTTGACCAACATTTCAAGGAATTAGAAGACTATCACAATCAAATTGTTGGGCAACTGTTCCCGGAAAAAAACGAAATTCTGAATCTACAGTTGCACAATTATTTTTCAGAAATCAATCGCATGTTTGTGCAATTTAAATCCTTTGAGCACAATGCCTTCTATGACAAAATGGTGGCTTATGGCGAATTGCTCTCGACGCGAATTGTAGAGGCTCATCTCGAAAAATCTGGCGTTAAAAGTGCTTGGTTAGATGCCTCGAAAGTGGTGATTACCGATGATAAATTTCGCGCTGCAACGGTTGACATGTCGCTCACAGAAGCCAAAATTCAAGAGGCTTGTACGGTGGCATTTCGTATGTACAACATTATTGTGACCCAAGGTTTTATTGGCAGTAATTTGAAGGGTAAACAAACCACTTTAGGCAGAGAAGGATCGGACTACAGCGGAGCCATTTTCGCCTATTGCCTGAATGCCAGTAGTTTGACCATTTGGAAGGATGTTGAAGGGATGTATAACGCGGACCCAAAAAGTTTTCCAAAGGCAGAAAAACTAGATGCGATTTCCTACAAAGATGCCATTGAATTGTCCTATTACGGAGCGTCGGTAATTCATCCGAAAACGATTCAGCCCTTGCAGAACAAAGAAATTCCATTGTACGTGAAATCCTTTTTGGATCCTTCTCTCCCGGGAACAGCTATAAAAAAGGATGCTTTCAACACAATACCCTGTTACATCATCAAGGACAAACAAGTTTTGGTTTCATTATCTACGAAAAATTTCTCCTTCATAGCAGAAAAAAATCTGGCAGAAATTTTCAACAAATACGACCAACTGGATATGAAAATCAACATCATGCAAAACTCTGCGGTGAATTTTTCCGCCTTGTTTGATGAGAAACAATTTCAAGAATCAAAAGTATTAGAGGCATTTCAAAGTTCTTATGCTGTGCGTTACAATGAAAACGTTGAACTCATAACCATTCGCCACTACAACTCAGCAATCATTGAGGAATTGACCGCTGGACGAGAAATTTTGCTGGAACAAAGGACAAGGGAAACGGTGAGGTTTGTGGTGAGGTAAGTTATTGGCTTTTGGCGGTTAGCCGTTGGCTGTTGGTTAGTCTGACAGAGTCCAAAAATTGGTTGTTGTTAAATTATTTCTGCTGATTCACCAATCCAATAAAAGCGTAATTTTGCACCCTATGAAAAACATCAGAAATTTCTGTATTATCGCGCACATCGACCACGGTAAAAGTACTTTGGCCGACAGATTGTTGCAAACGACTGGCACCATTTCAGACCGCGACATGCAAGCCCAAGCACTTGATGATATGGATTTGGAACGCGAACGTGGGATTACCATCAAGAGTCACGCGATTCAGATGAATTATAAGTTTGAAGGCGAAGATTATGTGCTCAACCTCATCGACACACCAGGTCACGTCGATTTTTCTTACGAAGTTTCCCGTTCTATTGCCGCTTGCGAAGGAGCCTTATTGATTGTAGATGCTGCACAAGGCATTGAAGCTCAAACCATTTCAAATTTATACTTGGCCTTGGAGCATGATTTGGAAATTATTCCTGTTTTGAACAAGATGGACTTGCCGGGTGCGATGCCTGAAGAAGTTTCCGACCAAATTGTGGAACTTATTGGCTGTAAACTCGAAGATATTATACCCGCATCTGGAAAAACAGGTTTGGGTGTAGATAAAATTTTAGAGGCCGTTATACGAAGAATTCCAGCGCCCAAAGGTGATCCAAATGCACCACTTCAAGCCATGATTTTTGATTCGGTGTTTAACTCATTCCGCGGGGTAATTGCTTACTACCGAATCATGAACGGCACTTTGAACAAAGGCGAGCGCGTGAAATTCTTCAATACAGGTTTGGCTTACAACGCTGATGAAATTGGTATTTTGAAAATGGACTTGGTTCCCAAAAAATCGGTTTCTGCGGGTGATGTGGGCTACATCATTTCAGGCATTAAAAAAGCCAACGAAATTAAAGTTGGGGACACAATTACCACGGTTGCCAATCCGTGCAGCACCTCCATTCAAGGCTTTGAAGATGTGAAACCCATGGTATTTGCTGGTATATATCCTGTTGATACTGAGGACTATGAAGAACTTCGTTATTCCATGGAAAAATTGCAGTTGAACGACTCTTCATTGGTATTTGAACCCGAATCTTCTATGGCTTTGGGCTTTGGTTTCCGTTGCGGATTTTTGGGCATGCTGCACTTGGAAATTATTCAAGAACGCTTGGAGCGCGAGTTCAACATGACCGTGATTACAACTGTACCAAACGTTTCCTACTACGCATACACCAGAAAAAATCCAGATAAATTGATGTTGGTGAACAACCCATCCGATTTACCGGATCCAGGTATACTAGAAAAAATTGAAGAGCCTTATATCAAAGCGCAAATCATTACAAAATCTGAATACACGGGTGCCATTATGACCTTGTGTATCGAAAAACGTGGCGAATTGCGCAACCAAGTTTATTTGACCCAAGACCGCGTTGAATTGACCTTTGAGATGCCTTTGGCGGAAATCGTTTTTGACTTTTATGATAGATTAAAAACCGTTTCCAAAGGTTATGCCTCGTTTGATTACTTCCAAATTGGTTACCGTCAATCCGACCTCATCAAAATGGATGTGTTGTTGAATGCAGAACAAGTGGATGCCTTATCAGCATTGGTGCACCGAAGCAACGCCTTTAGTTTAGGAAAAAGAATCTGTGTGAAATTGAAAGAATTGATTCCACGACAACAATTTGAAATTCCAATTCAGGCCGCAATTGGCGCTAAGGTGATTGCCCGTGAAACCATCAAAGCATTGAGAAAAGACGTGACAGCCAAATGTTATGGTGGTGACATCACACGTAAACGAAAACTCTTGGAAAAACAGAAAGAAGGTAAAAAACGCATGCGCCAAGTAGGTCGTGTAGAAGTGCCTCAAGAAGCTTTCTTGGCGGTGTTGAAGTTGAATGATTAGTGGGCATAATACATTGAAGATTTGAAATTTAAGATTGTTTTATATGCAACAACAATTTCAAATTTCACTTTGGGATATGGTAGAAGTTTTGAATCGAATAAACGCAATAATTATTAGTATTGGCTTCGAATAAAAAAATATCTATTCGAGATTTGTCACTTGACGAACTTCAGGAAAACTTTTTGTCTATGGGCGAGAAGAAATTCCGTGCTCAACAGATTTTTGAATGGCTTTGGCAAAAAGATGCGAGCACTTTTGAGGAAATGACCAATTTGGGGAAAGAGTTTCGTCAGCGCCTGGAAGATCAGTTTTTCATTGATAAAATCGCTTTAGACGACCAACAAATCAGCTCTGACAAAACCATTAAATGCGCATTCACCACACATGATGTGAAACAAGTGATGGAAGGCGTTTTGATTCCTACTACTTCGCGCATGACGGCTTGTATATCCTCGCAAGTGGGATGCAGTTTGGCTTGTACCTTTTGTGCCACGGGTCGCTTGAAATTGTTGAAAAACTTGAGTGCCGGAGAAATTGTGGATCAAGTGGTGTATTTACATAAATTAGCAGAGAAGCAGTATCAAATTCCCTTGTCGAATATTGTTTATATGGGCATGGGCGAACCTTTGTTGAATTATAAAAATGTGTTGCGCTCCGTTGAAATTATCACCTCAGAAAAGGGTCTGGGTATGTCGCCAAAACGAATTACCATTTCTACCGCAGGCATATCCAAAATGATTAAGAAATTAGGCGATGACGATGTGAAATTCAACTTGGCACTATCACTTCACGCAGCCAACGACGAAAAGCGCAACAAAATCATGGAAATCAATGAGAGCAACAACCTAGAGTCCTTGGCAGAAGCTTTGGTTTATTTCCATGAAAAAACAGGTTCGCGCGTCACTTATGAATACATCATTTTCCGTGATTTCAACGATGGCTTGGAAGACGCAGCTGAATTGGCAAAATTCTGCAAACACGTGCCCTGCAAAATCAACATCATTGAATACAATCCCATCGACGACGGAGAATTTCAGCAAGCCGATCCAGAAAAAGTAAACAGATTTGCAGCCTTTTTAGAAGAACGAAACTTGGTTGTCAACGTGCGCAGAAGTCGAGGCAAAGACATTGATGCAGCTTGTGGGCAGTTGGCAAACAAAAACGCGGCTATCAACAAAGACAACCGCGTTCTCAAAACTATGTAAATTATCATTAACTACTTTTTCTTTGCACTGGTGCCTTTTTAGCAGGAGCCTTAGAAGCAGATGCCTTTGGTGATGCTTTTGGAGCGGCAGATACCTTTGGCGCTACTTTTTCTTTGGCAGGAGCCTTTTTCTTTGGCTTTTCTTCTGCTGTCGCTTCTTCTTGAGCCTCTTCCTCTTCCAATTTCAGCAAATCGTTAGACTGTAAAAGATTATACCAATTGAACAACTTTTTGATGTCGGACAAGTAAACACGCTCACGGTCATAACCAGGCAAAACCTCGTCTAAATAAGCTCTTAACTCGGTTTCTGAGGCCTTGTGAGAAACGCATTGTCCACCACTTTCTTTATCATAAATACTTTGGTAAACCTTGGACAATGGAACGTCTTCTTCGTACGTGTAAATACTGATATCTTCCAATGCAGAGATTTTATTGCTCGCATGCACAGCCAAACGCTTTTTGTCCAATAGTGATTCAACAATAATTGATTGATTGCCTTGAGCAACTACGTTAAAAAGTCCTGGTTTCCCTGAGACAGCAATGATTCCTGATAAGTTCATAAATGGTTAATCTTTTTTAAAAGTGGGGCAAAAATAGTACAATTCAAGTCAAAGCATCAATTCTTTACGATTTTTATCGGTTTTATAGCAGAACCTGCACCAAAATTCACAAAATAGATACCAGAGGCTAAGACGGATAAATCCAATGAATCGTTGGTTGCAATGACACGCTCCATAATCAAATTACCTGCCAAGTCTGTAAGCTGTATATACAATTCCTGCCCAACAAACTGAAACATCAGCGAACCACTCGTCGGATTTGGATATACAAAAACCTCATTTTCAAAAACTTGGTTAATGCCGACCAGGCTCACAAAAAAGTTGGCAGACATGGCTTGGCAACCAAATGAATCCACAACAGCCACGCTATAATTGCCTCCATTCGCAGGGATAAAACTCGACTCAATGGCACCAGGCAACAATTCACCGTTTAAATACCATTGATAATTGAGATTCACGGATGCCGTTAAAAACTGTCCATCAAAAGACACCAAAGAAGGTGCTGGGAAGATATTTGTCAGCTCTAGTACTTGAACAACCTCAGCAATATTCCCACAAGCATCTGACAACATAAATGTGCGATAAATAAGATTCGGATCATTGACATCAACGAAATCATTTAAAAACGAAATGCTTTCAAAAAGACAATTGTCGCCAAAATTTTGAACCACATTCGCGTCGGGTACAGGAAAAGCAGCCAAGCAAGGGACAAGAGTGGTATCCAATACCGAACCATAGGGCGGAATAGTATCCAAAATCGTGATGATTTGATTGGCATCAAAGAAATTCCCACAAGCATCAAAAAGGCGATATGTGCGGGTTACTGTTTGCGGACATGAATCCGTTCCAAAAACATCTTGCAGGTGAAAAACTTCTACAGTCGAACAGTTGTCGGACAAATTAGTTACCGCGTTTACATCAATATCAGGAAGTAAATCAACGCAAGAAACTGTCACCGGTGAAGGAGCGAGACCAAAAGGAGGCACGTCGTCCATAATATAAATTTGCTGTATCAAATCAGTAGTGTTCCCACTTAAATCAATGAGTCGATAAGTCCTATTTACAAAGGTTTCACAGCCCATACCTTGCAAAGAATCGGCTAAATGAAATACTGAAATTGCACTACAATTGTCAGTTAAATTATTCACCAAATTGGGGTCAGGTGTTGGAAGTTCATCAATACAAGAAACCACGAGGGATTGAGGGGGATTACCCAAGGGTGCAATGGTATCCGCAAAAACATCAAGGGCATTGCTTATATTTCTGCATCCCTGTTGATTGGTGATTGTAGCTGAATATGTGCCTGCCGAATCCAATTCCAAATTGAATGTGGTGTCGACGGTATTCCAAACCGCCAACAGAAAACTATCGGTGATTACTTCCAAGACAGTTTCGTTGGGACAATACAAAACCGAACCTGTAATTTGCGGTGAAAATTCTGTTTGTAGCAAGGTATTCAACCCATGTGCTTTCCCATATCCATAAGCATTGTTTGGCAAATTGGGTCCTGTGAAATTATCCGTAAAAGCAGCATCCAACAAATGTGCTTTAAAATCAGTCCAAGATGAAAGTGGACATTTTTCCAAATACAATCCTGCAATACCTGCAACAACTGGACTCGCCATAGAAGTTCCACCATTGCGCACGTGCATCGATCCTATATCCAGTTGCGATGCCGCATAGCTCACATTCAAAACACGTGCGGAAAGCGACATATCACCACTTGCAACAATATCTGGTTTGATTGCCCCCAAACGATTGGGTCCTTTTGAAGAATTCGCCACCAAAATTCCAGAAGGCACTAAACCTCCGTTGGTGGGAAATATTGTATTGTTCGATGCTATATAATTCTTTCGATTTTGGATATTTCCAACCGTTATAACCTGCTCAGAACAAGCCCATGAACTCACGATGCTTTGCTCAAGATCAGGCATTATGTAATTAGCAAATTCAGGGTAATCCATTACATTTGGAATAACCGTTGAAAAATTACTTCCACCAATTTGTGTGCTGCTCCACAAATCAATTTTTCCGCTGCCAGTAGCCAAAAAACGGATGCGATAAAGCAAACTATCCGTGTAAACTATAGCTTGTAGATTGTAATTTGGACCTACAACTTGCTCTATAAACAAAACATATCCAATGGCGCCATTCGTGCCCCAAATGGTGTCATATTGCATATTGGGCTCATTAAAATTTACTTGTCGATAATTTGTGTTTCCTCGATACACAGGTCCTGGAGCATCAGCACCAAAGGCAAAGTTCATCCCGCCAATATCATCCACATTGGCCCATAAATCCATATAAACTCCTGGAGCGCCATACGCCAAAGAAGCATTGGGAATCATCCATACAAAATTAGTATCCGCACTCAGTTGTTTCTGCACATGATAAGGCGCCCACGAACCAGAATTACCAGCCGAACAAACCACAATTCTACCCTCTTTGTCATTCAACAAACTGTCTATATACAAAGCAGCGGGATCGCGACCGTCGTGACTTCCCAAATACGTGCCCAAGCTCAAATTTACGACAGCCGGCATGTTAAAAGTATCTGCAACACAGAAAATATAATCAACTGCCTCGGCTACAGTAAGCGTCCAAGATGGCGCGTTGAAATTATTCTTTACAACAACTATACTCGATTCAGGAGCCATCCCTTTTTGTCTTCCATTGGCCAATGCATTCCCAGAACCTGATCCTGCCACCGTGGTTCCATGACTGCCATTGGCATAACTCGGGTTGATTCCCGCGTTGATATCATCGTTTGTGAAAGCCTGACCGTATCCGTATTTATCTGGTGTTCGAAAATTTATAGGCGCCGTTTGATCCCAATATCTAAGCACACGGGTATTCCCCAAACTGTCCTTAAAATCCAAATGATTATAATCCAAGCCTGTATCCACATAACCTATAATCACGCCATTCCCCGTAAAGCTAAAATCCATGTCCTGACCCGTATGAATTTCGTTTACAAAGTGCGTAAATCGTGAACTGTCATTCATGGTTTGTTGGCCTATGGGTTCAATATAAATGCGTTGCACCACACCAGCATCAATCAAACGATACAAATCCTGTCGGTCAGCAATTACATATGACCAACCTTGTGCGGTATATTTCACCACAACAGATTCAGGAATTATAGCTTCGGGATGAAACTGTATAGCGTAGGTGCCATAACTTTCGCTAGTTGGCGAAAAAAATCCAGATTCTTGTCCGTGCAACCACGAGCATGACGATAAAATCGCAAAAGAAAATAAAACAAATGTGGTAACGCATCGCATCATGGTGTCCATTTATCAGAATATTGTAGGTAAAATTAGGTTTTTTCGGCCATCAATCAAAAAATGGCATAGAAAATGTCTATTGTTTCGCATATTTGCAACTAAAATCAAAATATAACATGAAAAGAATTTTTGGAAAATCTATCTTGCTGTTGGCGTTACTGACGTTTTCGTTCAACACATTTGCCCAGGACAAATTACCAAAGGGCGTTTTAAATTGGTACAACGGGAAAATTCCTGGCATGAACACAGAGGCCGCCTATAAATTGGTTCAAGGTCGTAAATCCACACCAGTTATTGTAGCAGTAATCGACTCAGGAATAGACACTGAACACCCCGATTTGAAAGGTCAAATTTGGATCAATACCAAAGAAATCCCAGGAAATGGTATCGATGACGACAACAATGGCTATATCGACGACATCCACGGTTGGAACTTTTTAGGAAATAAAAATGGTGAAAACCTCAACGAAACCAATTTGGAAGTGACCCGTATTTATGCCAAATTGAAGCCGGTTTTTGAGACTTTGCCAGAAGATAAAGTGAAGGGGCATCCTGATTATGCCATTTTCAAAATGGTTAAGAAAGAATATGAGAAAAAGCGCAAAGATGCTGAAGCAAATTTTGCTCAGATGAAAGCTTTCAAAAATGACATTCTACCTTCATTAGACATCATGATTGCCGAACAATTGGGCAAAAAAGACTATACTTTGAAGGACTTGAAAAAATGGAAACCTGAAGACCGTCAAATGGAGCAATTCAAGCGCATCGCTATCATGAAGATGGAAGACCCAACGTTTATGGAGCAGATTCAGGAAGGATATGATTATTATGAAAACTCATTGAAATATCATTACAACTTGGAGTTTACCGGCCGCGCTGATATTGTTGGCGATGATGAAAATGACTTCAACGACCGCAGCTATGGAAACAACAACGTTAAAGGTCCAGATGCTTTACACGGCACACACGTAGGTGGAATTATTGGCGCAGTTCGTGGCAACAAATTGGGTGGCGATGGTGTTTGTGCCAACGTTCAATTGATGTCATTGCGTGCTGTTCCAGATGGCGATGAGTATGATAAAGACATCGCAATGGCTATTCGTTATGCCGTTGACAATGGTGCAAAAGTGATCAACATGTCATTCGGCAAAGCGTTTTCTCCACATCAAAAAGAGGTGTACGAAGCCATGAAGTATGCCGAGAAAAAAGACGTGCTCTTGATTCATGCTGCCGGCAATGATGGAAAAGATATCGACAAAGAACCTAATTTCCCTGCAGTGAAATACGATTTCCAAACAGAGGAAAACACGATGTTGTTGACCATTGGCGCGTCTACGCGTTATGCAAAAAAAGGTGAATTGGCTGCGGCGTTTTCAAACTATGGTCAAAATGGAGTAGATATTTTTGCGCCAGGTTTAGAAATTTACAATACGGTTCCTGAAGGCAAATACGAAACCTTACAAGGTACCTCAATGGCTGCGCCAATGGTAGCAGGTGTTGCGGCATTTTTGAAGTCCTATTTTCCAAACTTAAGCATGCGACAAATTAAGGATATCATTTTGGAAAGCGGAAAAAGCTACGCTGGCACCATGCACTTGCAACCAGGTGCGGAACGCAAAGTTGATTTCGCAACACTTTGTAAATCTGGTAAAGTAGTAGATTTAGTTGCTGCAGTTAAGTTAGCTCTGACGAAATAAACCCAGTAATATATACTTCGAAAACCGCTCTATTTGGAGCGGTTTTTTTTATGCATGAATATTGCGCTCAATCGTTTTGACTTTTCTTTGCATGAGCATTAGATAAACAACAATACCAAGAACCACAAACACCAGCCAATAAAAAGAAAATGGCGCTGTTTTCATTGGACAAATTTTAGAAAATCACAAAACTCCTACGACTTTTTGGCAAATTATCACAAAAACATCAGGAGTTTGAGTGGGAGGTATGGTATTTATCGATAAATAGTTTATTCAACTACCCCAACTGCTGTGTTTCCATCAAATTGGCATATACACCGTTTTCTTTGGCGATTAGTGTTTCGTGTGTACCTTCTTCAATAGCCACACCTTTTTCCATTACCACAATTTTATCGGCTTTTCGGATGGTGCTCAAACGGTGCGCAATAACAACAGACGTTCGGTTGCGCATCAATTCCTCCAGAGCCATTTGCACCAATTTTTCTGATTCAGAATCCAATGCTGATGTGGCTTCATCGAGAATCAAGATTTTTGGATTACGCAAAATGGCACGGGCTATAGCGATGCGCTGTTTTTGTCCACCAGAAAGCTGAATGCCTCGGTCGCCCACTTGGGTTTCAAATTTTTCTGGGAAACCATTGATAAAATCAAGAGCAAAGGCCTTGCGCGCTGCCTCTTCAATTTCTTCCTGAGATGCGCCGGGCTTACCGTAGGCAATATTTTCGCGTATGGTTCCTGAAAACAAAATCAATTCTTGCGGCACAATCGCCATTTGAGAGCGCAAGTGCTTCACATCGATATCCGATATGTTATGTCCATCGAAGTTAATAGACCCGCTTTCCGACTCATAATAATGTAAAATTAACGATGCCAAAGTGGATTTTCCAACGCCACTGTGTCCAACCAAAGCAACAGTCTGACCTTGTTGTATTGATAGATTAAAACCGCTCAAAACCTCAATATCCTTGCGTTGCGGATAAGAAAAATGTACATTTTCGAAAGTAATGGAGCCCGTGATTTCTGGCGTCAATTTTCCATGATACAATTCGCGCTCGGAATCTTCTTGAATGAGTTGCATCAAACGCTCAGTTGCTCCAACGGCTTTTTGGATGGATGCATACAGTTCTGGAAGAGAACCTACAGATGCACCCAACATCACTGTAAAAATCAGGAAGGCGTTGAACTGTGTCAAACTCAACGTGCCATTTTGAACCATCGTTACGCCTTGCCAAATGATGAATACGATGGCGCCGAACAAAAACAAAAAGATGAAGGAAACAAAAACACCCCGCCAATTCCCAGATTTGATATTGATTCTACGGATTTCTTCTATGGCTTTTTTATAACGCGTGAGTTCCAAAATTTCATTCGTGAACGACTTCACGTTGTTGATTCCAGTCAATCCTTCTTCCAAAACAGCGTTGGATGTGGCTGTAGTTTCCTGGGCTTCTTTAGACAAACGGCGGATAAATCGACCAAATATCACCGCAATAATAGACATCACAGGCACGGTTGCCAACATGATGAGCGCCAATTTCCACGACAAGAAAAACAACCAAATAATACCGCCAAAAATGGTGACCACTTGGCGGAAAAATTCAGCAACTGTAGTTTTGAGTGTTTCTTGAATCAAATTCAAATCACCGGTAATCCTACTGGTCAACTCCCCTACTTTGTTGCGATTGAAAAAATCCAAAGGCATGTGGAGCAAGCGGTCGAAAGCCGAATAACGCAAATCGCGCAGGGTGTTTTCTGTTACTTTGGTGAAAAGTACAATTCTGAAAAACGAGAAAAACGATTGTAAACCAAACAACACAAAGAGCGCCACGGCAATTTGGTTGATATTGTCGAATGTGATGGCATCAACAAAACTGGAACCCATAGAAGCGCCATCTTGAACGGGAGCGCCCAACAACTGACCTAAAATATAAGGGAAAATCAACCCAACGGAAGATGAAAATATCAAGAAAAACCATCCAATAGCGAAGGTGCTGCGGTAGGGTTTCATGTACGCAAAAATTCCCTTGGCACGCTGATATGATTCCTTGGTAATTTTAGGCTTGTCGTTGTCTTTTTTCTTTTTGGGTGCGAACATGAGTGAAAATTGAAGTGCAAAAATAAGGAATTCAGGTGTGTGAACAACAAAAGGAAGTATTCTGTTTATGAAGGCCGAAAATAAGTACGATATAATGAAAATCTAGTTCGACTGTAGCCACAACTTCTCTGCCTCTTCCAACTCTTTATAAAACTCCTCACCATAAGCGCGAATGAGGGGTTCTTTGAGGAATTTGTAAACCGGCATACCCACAGATTCTCCCAAAACACAAGCTGGATTGCAGATATTCCATTCGTTGTAGTTCACCATTTGAAACATCTTGCTCTTGGTGATGCGGATGGGATATAAATGACAGGAAAGTGGTTTTTTGATGGTAGATTTTCCCTCTTTGTGAGCCTTTTCAATGGCGCATAGGGCAGTACCTTTTTCATCGAAATACACGAAAGAACAAGCACCTCCATCGACCAAAGCCACAACGTCTTCATAGAAATCATCTTTGTAGGCAAGTCCATCTTTTTCAATAGCGGCAATACCTTCAGGGCGCATAAATGGTTTGATGCCCTCCAAAGATTGACGAATTTCTTCGATTTCCTCTGGAGTTACTGGAGCTCCAGCATCGCCTTCTACACAGCAGGCACCTTTACAGCTTTTCAGGTCGCAGATAAACTTGCGGTCAAAAACTTCGGTGGATACAAGTTTGTCGTTGATTTCGATGATCATGGAAGAAGCTTAAATTTGGTTTGCACCATTTTATACACCTGAAAAACCAGCCATCCACATACAACACCCAACACAGTCCCTACGGCAACATCGGCCACATAATGCACACCCAAATACACACGACTGTAAATGACCAACAGGTGCAATAAAACAACCAATGCAACCATGGGCCATTTAGGTCTCAACGACAACAAGATAAAAGTAGAGAGTGATGCAAAATTAGCAGCGTGAGAAGAAACAAAACCGAACAACCCCCCCATGTAAGGCTCACCATTGTCGCGGACATAAAGTTTGATTAAATGGGCAATATCCAAATTGTGGCTTGGTCTATAGCGTTCAAAAACGTTTTTAAAACCATGAACGCTCAGTAAATCTGAACAGGCAACAGCTAAAATCAAGAAGCCAAGAAACAAAAATGCTCTGGGAAAACCAACTCGATACAATTGAGACAAATAAGCCAGAAAAACCAAAAGTAAAAAAGGTGTCAAACCACTGATGAACCACATCGCGTCATCCACAAATGGATTGTGGAGTTGGTTTATCCAAATGGTCAATTTCTGATCGTATGTTTCTAACTGTTCTATCATGAATTCAAGGCACGCCAAATTTTATCTTTCAACTCCAAAAGCCCAATTTGAGCAACAGAAGAAATGAATGTGTATGGAATATTATCCGGAATATCGGCTTTCATTTGTTCCATCATCAGTTCATCGAGCATGTCGCATTTCGAAATCGCCAAAAGTCGCTGTTTGTCCATCAATTCTGGATTGTATGACTGAAGTTCATGCACCAAAGTTTGGAATTGTTGGCGAATACTCGGCGCATCGGCTGGCACCACAAAAAGCAGCACAGAATTTCTTTCAATGTGTCGCAAAAACCTCAATCCTAAACCTTTACCTTCATGCGCGCCCTCAATAATACCGGGGATATCTGCCATGATAAATGAGCGGTCGCCGCGATAATCTACAATGCCCAAATTTGGTGTTAAAGTGGTAAAAGCATAATCAGCGATTTCAGGCTTAGCGGCAGAAACAGCAGCGAGCAAAGTACTTTTTCCAGCATTTGGGAAGCCTACCAATCCAACATCAGCCATCACTTTCAACTCCAAAACTACCCAACCTTCGCGTAAGTCTTCACCGGGTTGAGCATAATCTGGTGCTTGGTTGGTTGGCGATTTGAAATGCACGTTTCCATAACCACCTTTGCCGCCTTGCATCACAATTCTTTCTTCGCCATGTTCGGTGATTTCCGTAACAAACTCGCCCGTTTCACCATCGCGAATTACAGTGCCAAGTGGAACATCGACATAAACATCTTCACCCTGCTTGCCCGTTTTCTGATTGCCCGAACCTGGAAAACCGTGACCAGCTTTGATGTGTTTGCGGTATTTCAAGTGCAACAAAGTCCAATGCTGTTCATTGCCACGCAAAATTACGTGACCACCACGACCACCATCACCACCATCAGGACCACCTTTGGGAATATATTTCTCACGACGCATGTGGCGCGAACCTGCTCCTCCTGAACCGGATTTGCAATGGATTTTTACGTAATCTACAAAGTTTGATGCCATGATTTGGTTGTTGGCGCTTAGCTGTTAGCTCTTGGCCGAATATTTAAATTAATAATCTCAGTTCTAACGAAAGCCAACAGCTAAAAGCGAATGGCTAAATGCTTTCTTACCGAATCGCCGCGTACAATCTCTCGGAAATCTCATCAATCGAACCAATTCCGTCGATGTTTTTGAACTTATTTTGAGCAGCGTAGAAATCTGCGACTACCGCTGTTTGAACGTTGTAAACCTGAATTCTATTTCTGATGATGGATTCATCGGTGTCATCTGCGCGACCTGAATGTTCACCTCGGAGCAATAATCGTTTCACCAATTCATCTTCTTCAACTGCAAGCGCTACCATCAGCTGAATCTCTGTGCCTTTTGACGCCAAAAACTTGGTCAAAGCCTCTGCTTGTGCTGTTGTGCGCGGGAAACCATCAAAAATAAATCCTTTGGCATCAGGATTTTTATCTACCTCAGCCTCAAGCATAGAAATAGTTACCTCATCAGGAACCAAATGCCCTTGATCCATGTAGGATTTTGCCAAAGTGCCTAGTTCAGTTCCATTTTTGATGTTGTAGCGAAAAATATCGCCAGTTGACAAATGTACCAATCCGTAGCGCTCCACCAATCGTTCTGACTGTGTGCCTTTTCCTGCGCCCGGAGGTCCGAATAATACTAAGTTTAACATTGAAAAATATTTGAAATTAAATAATTATGTTGGCAAACTTATGCGTTTAAGACATAAAGCTCTGGCAATTCTCGACCCAAACCATTGTAATCTAAGCCATAGCCGACTACAAATTCGTTGGGCAAATCGATGCCATAATATTTGGGTTGAACAGCACTGATAAATGCCTCTGATTTAAAAAATAAAGTGACAACTTCGGCTGATGCAACTTGTTTGGATTTCAGTGCCTGAAATAAACCACGAGTGGTCAGGCCCGTATCCACAATATCTTCCAAAATCAAAACATGACGGTTGCGCATGTCTTCTGGCAGACCAAAATGTTCAACCACTTTTCCTGTAGTCGAAGTACCTTGGTAGGAACTCAATTTCACAAATTGAAACTCAGGCCCACAAGTCAATTTTCGAGCAAAGTCAGCACAAAACATAAACGAGCCATTCAAAACACCGATAATCAAAGGTTTTTTGCCTGCATAATCCGCGTTAATGCGCTCAGCCAAATGGGCAATCGATTTATCAATTTCCTCATCAGACAAATAAGGTCTGAATTGTTTATCTCCCAGTGTTACATTCATATTTTTCGAATTTATTGAGCAGACTCGATGGGTTTCCATGAATCTTTTAGTCCAACAGTTTTATTAAACACCAATTTGTTTGCAGTCGATTCTTTATCTATCGCAAAATATCCCAAACGCTGAAACTGATACACTTGTTCAACAGAAGCATTTGCCAAGGATGGTTCAACTTTTGCCTGAACCACTTTCAAAGAATCAGGATTCACAAATTCCATGAAATCGCGCTCCTTGTCGGTGTCTGGCGATTCAACGGAAAACAAACGGTCATAGACACGTACTTCAGCATCCAAAGCCTGATTGATAGAAACCCAATGCAAGGTTCCTTTCACTTTTCTCAAAGAAGATTCTGTACCACTTCCACTTTTAGAATCGGGGTCGTAGGTGCAGTGAATTTCTGTAATATTTCCATTCGCATCTTTCACAACAGATTCGCCTTTAATGATATACGCGCCCTTCAATCGCACCTCCTGTCCCAAAGTAAGTCGGAAGAATTTTTTCGGAGCATCTTCCATGAAATCATCACGCTCGATATACAACTCACCAGAAAATGGAATTTCACGCGAACCGGCATTTTCATCCTCAGGGTTATTTTCTGTAGAAACATATTCAATTTGCCCAGTTGGATAATTCGTGATGATTAATTTCACGGAATCCAAAACCGCCATAACGCGAGGTGCTGTTTTATTCAATATTTCTCTTACGCAAAACTCCAAATGCGAAAGGTCAATGATGTTGTCTCTTTTGGCTACACCGATGCTATCAGCAAAATTACGAATGGCCATTGGGGGGTAACCGCGACGTCGCATTCCTGAAATCGTTGGCATGCGTGGATCATCCCAACCGCTTACGATTTTATCTTCTACCAAACGCATCAGTTTTCGCTTGCTCACAACCGTATGACTCAAATTTCTTCGGGCAAATTCGCGCTGTTTTGGACGTAGTTTTTCTTTGTCAATTACTTGATCCAAATACCAATCGTACAATTCACGATGCGGCAAAAATTCCAAGGTGCAAAAAGAATGTGACACTTGTTCTAGATAATCACTTTGTCCATGTGCCCAGTCATACATCGGATAAACCTTCCAATAGTCGCCTGTTCTATGGTGTTGTTTGTGCAAAACGCGGTATAAAATTGGGTCGCGCATGTGCATATTCGTTGCCGCCATATCGATTTTGGCACGAAGTACGTGTTCACCTTCAGCGCATTCGCCGTTGGTCATTTGAGCAAAAAGCGCCAAGTTTTCGTCAACACTTCTGTCTCTGAACGGAGAATTAGTACCAGGCGTTGTAGGAGTTCCTTTTTGTTTGGCAATAGCCTCTGAATTTTGCGAATCTACATAAGCCTTCCCTTGTTTGATCAGCTCAATGGCCCAATCGTACAATTGCTGAAAATAATCAGAAGCATAGCATTCATTGGCATATTCGAAGCCCAACCACTCAATATCTCGGCGGATAGCATCCACAAATTCCTGCTCTTCTTTGGCGGGATTGGTGTCGTCGAAACGCAAATTTACGGGCGCATTGTATTTCAAGCCCAAGCCAAAATTCAGACAAATGGCCGAAGCATGTCCGACGTGCAAATAACCATTGGGCTCAGGAGGAAAGCGAAAGCGTAGTTTTTCTTTCGGCATACCGGTGTGCAAATCATCTTCAATGATGTGTTCGATAAAATTCAGTGAACGCTCTTCAGTTGACATAAATCTTTTTAAAGTGGTGCAAAAGTAGTGAAAAAAGGGATAGGCATATTCGTCAATTCACTTGTAACTTTTCTCCATCTTTGCATTATGTTCAAAACCCCTAAAACATTTTGGCTTATGAAAACGATGATGCTGACTTTGGTATTTGCTTTGTTTGGAACAATGCTTTTTGCCAACCCTATTGCCATTCAAGATGCAGTGAAATCCAATAAAGTAAAAGTAAAAATGAATAGCAACGGCAACGGTGTTTCTGAAGGCATGATTACTGCAGAAATTCAAAACGTTTCCATGGGTGCTTTGCAAGTGAAATTGCCTGTTGGCACAAAATTGATTTGTTCAGACGACGAACGTCAGAATTTGATTTTGGTAGAAGAACAAATCTTGGTTTTGGCCGCAAACACAAAGAAAAGCATCAGCTTAAAAGGCATGTGCATTCAGGCTTCTAACATGAGTCCTGGAGAAGATATCAACTATTCTTTTGGTGATGTGCTCAAAGGAGACCTTGTGGCATGCGCCCAATACATCAATGATAAGAAGGTCTTTACGAGCTGCGGACAACAAGCCATTTGGGCGTTTAGTGACAATCATGATGTAGGTTGGATTGCGCCTGATAACGAAATTGAAAAAGGTCTGCGCCAGTTTGTAGCCGACAAAAAAGGGGTTCAAAATCCTTGGTACACCACCCATCATGAAGGCGGCAACAACCAATTGAGCAGAGACTTTAATCGCATGGAGCCACCTGCGGATTATTACAGCATGGAGGCAGCGGAAATTAAAGGGGATTTTGATTGGAAACAAACGGGTACCAAAAGGCTGACTTTTGCCATTTACGATGCTGAAGGTCGCGTAGTGCGCAAATTTTTCGAAAATAAAGAAATGGGCAAAGGCGAACACACATTTGGGTTTTTCTATAAAACAACGCGTGTGTTGAGAGGAAGATATTTTGCGAGAATGACTGCGGGTACAGAGGTGATAGCAGAAAGAGATTTTACGTTTTAAAAATATCGAGGAGCATTACCGCCTATCTCGATACACGCTCGTGCCTCGCGCACTCGATAGGCTTAATTCTCAGGGCAAATAAGAATCAACGGGTACAATTCCAACAATCCGCTAACCGAGTGTTCGGAGCTTTGCGGAGAATGTATCGAGGTAGTGGGTTGTTGGAATCACTTCTACCTGCTTCGGCAGACAGGCGATAGGCTTAATTTTCGGGGGGAAGACAATTTTTCGAAAGTCTACACTGTCAACTCAAATTCTTGTTGGTGCACAATTTCACCATTCACTTGCAAAGACCACTGGTGTTTACCAGGATAAAGCGTTCGCGTTGTCATAAACTGCTTCATTTCGTGGCGTTTGGAAAGTTGAATTTGTTCGTTTTTTTTGACCAAAATTTGTTTCCATTTAAACACTTTCACGCTATTCATTTCGCCTTTGCTGTTTTGAAAATGGATGACATAATCAATCAGTAGAGCGCAGTCCTCTTGGGCAACAATAGCAATTGATTTCTCCAGATTTTCATTCATTTGCACAGATTCAGAAACAGTAATTTTTTGAATTTGAATTTTGGGTAAGGCAGATATTCCAATCAACTCAAGAGCGCGATTATCGCCTTTTTTAATCAATGTGCGCAAGGCATGGCGAATGATGAAATCCAATTCTTTGGGGTTTTGCAACTTTTGCTTTTTCCAATGATTCAATCTTTCGAGAACCAGATCAGGATGGGTTTTGGCGATGTCGTTGAGGTGATTGGCTACCGAACGCGTCACAAAGCGCGTAGAATCGGCATGCAGTGTATCCAAAATGCTCAGCGGTGCTTCAACTGACAGACCAATTTTCATTCCCCAAGGCAATTTGGGTCGAGTGCCTTCGGAAGCCAAACGGCGCACATGATAATGCAGGTGTTTGCTCCAGTGCTGAATTCTGTTCAGTGTTTTCTCAGGAAATGCATTGATGAAATTCCGGATGGCATATTCAGCAGAAAAGCGCATTGTGATTGCTTCGAGCGCGTCCAAAGAAAGTTCGAGAAATTCTTCAGAACAGCCAAACTGCGCAACAAATTGACCATGAGCTGCGTAAATAAAGTCGCCAAAATCATTGTCGTTTAATGTCGGATTACAAGGTTCGGGTAAAGAATTTAGAATAATTTCAAGTGCCTCGGCATACGATTCAGGAAGATGATTTCTGAGACATTCAGTAATATGCGTTATGCGTTGCTTGAGTTCCAGTTCAGGGAAACTTTGAACCACATTTTTGATGAATTTATCTTTTTTAAAAGCTGGATAAACGCGCGCAATATCATTGGCAATCTTAATGATTTTACCTTCGTTGAAGAGTTGGTCTTTGAGACTAAATTTTTCTTTTTCCATGCCCGATTATGACTTATAATGACCATTCATTCCCTGACCTAGCAGGCTTTTCTCTACACATTTTTCAATCCTTGAAGTTTTTGTTTCTGAATTTTTTGCTTGATTGAAATGCAGTAAAACAGCGCCCACAGCCTTCGGGGAAGTATATTTCTGATGATTTTGTCATGGGGCAAAATTAGTGAATGTGAACAATTTGAATGTAATGATTCAGAACATTAGCTTTTTGGAATACTTTTCAAAAAGAGCAGTGTCATCTTTGGAAAATGACCCAAAATAACGAAAGCAAAACAAATGATAATCTAAACCATTACTTTAAATTATCATGATATATTAAAGTGTTACTTTAAACTGTCATAGAAAAACCAACTCATAATTCACACTCCGCCCTCCCTCATTCGTCTTTCTCAATATACCCTTATCAACCAAATCTTTGATGTCGCGAAGTGCAGTATCTGATGATGTTTTGGTGATTTTTGCCCATTTAGAGCTTTTCAATTTTCCTTCAAAACCGTCAAAAAGTTTATTGAGTATCAATCGCTGACGTTCGTTTATGAGCGTGTTTTCATGTTTGTTCCAAAACTCAGCCTTTCGCAGAATATTGCTCATGGTTGACTGGGTGGTGAGCATGGCATTTTTCAGGCAATTCAAAAACCAAAACATCCATTCTGATATGTCTCCTGAACTGTGTTGCGCCTTTTGCAGCATAGCATAATATTCCTTGCGTTGAAGCATCATTTGGCTCGACATACTGTAAAAACGTTCTCCTGTGCCTTCTGCACGAGCCAAAAGCATGTCAGTTAATGCACGCGCTATTCTTCCATTACCATCGTCAAAAGGGTGAATGATGATAAACCAAAAATGAGCAACTGCGGCTTTTAATACTGGGTCCAAATTGTCTTCGGCATTGTACCACTTTAAAAAATAATCCATTTCAGATTTCAAAACCTGAGACTTCATGGCTTCAAAATGTACTTTTTCTTTGCCCATGGCGCCAGAAACGATTTGCATTTCTCCCGTGCGGTATTGAGCCACTTCTATTTTGTAATTGCCACTATATCCTGTTGGAAAAAGGGCAGCATGCCAACCGAAAAGTCGCTCTTCGGTGAGGGGTTGGTAATATCTCTGGGTGGCATCTAGTGTCATTTCAACAACACCATCGATTAATTTGGAACTCGATATCAATCCTGCACGCTTAAGACCCAATCTACGAGCAACGGAAGATCGAACTTGGTCATAATTGAAGTGTTCGCCTTCAATTTCGGACGACTTTATAACATCCATTGTATGAGCTAAAAGCGAAGCCTCTTCTCTGAAGCTGAAACCTAATGAACTAAGTTGACCCATTAGTTTTCCCTGCATCAAACGGACTTCACCGAAAGCAACACTCAGCTGCTTGTCATCCCAAGTAAAACTGGGCCAATTGTCATATTCGTAGATGTATTTGCGCATTTTAGGAAACCTCATGCGACAAACATACAACTTATTCGCCGCAAAAATGCGTTGAATAAACATTTTTTTCGCCGCAAATAAAATTCAGGGACATAGTGAAAAGACAGCTCGATATTATACTAACGCTCTTAATGTTCTTATTACTCCCTACAACTGTGCCCTCAACAACCCCAATTTCTTGCTCTTAAAATTCACCTGCGTGAAACTTAATACCGCAACAGTTACCGAACTCAAAGGCATCAAAATAGCAGCAACAATTGGACTCATCAAGCCAGATGCGGCAATGCTTAAGCCCACAACATTGTAGAGCAAGGAGAAAATGAAATTCACGCGCAGGGCTTTTTTACCGTATTTCGATAAAGTCATGATGCGGGGAATATCTTTGAAATGTCCAGCGTCTAAAATGCCATCGCAGGCTGGGGAGAATTGATACACATTGTCGGAAACAGAGATGCCTACGTTACTTTGTTGGAGCGCTCCGGCGTCGTTTAGTCCGTCGCCAAACATCAGTACTTTGCCACCAGATTTTTGAAGCTTTTCGATATATTCCAATTTATCGTTTGGCGATTGATGAAAATTAAGGACAGCCCGTCCTTGGAAAATTTGCTCTAAATCTTGGCGCGCACGCTCATTATCACCAGTAATCACATGCAATCGATAGCCTTGATTTTGTAAATCTTTCACCAAATTTTCTATGCCCTTGCGGAAATGTTGTTTCACAAAAAAGCGTCCGAGCACTTGTCCATTCCACGACACAAATGAACTGGTTTCATCGTCGATTTTATCAACACCCAAAAAACGGTAGGAGCCCAATTTGAGTTCGTTTGTGCCATCGGAAACCACCAATCCCAAGCCTTGTTGTTCGTCAAATTGCAAAGTAAGGACTTCGGGAATATCATAATTGTCTTGCAGAAATGCGCGGATATTGACACTCATCGGATGGGTTGAACTTAAGGTTGCGGCGTTCAAAAATTGGATTTGCTCGATACTCAATTCTTCACCGCCATAATTCACATCTTTGGAACTGCCGGTGGTTAAAGTGCCGGTTTTATCAAAGGCGATGTCGGTGATTTCATCCAATTCCTCGATGACACGCGTGTTTTTCAGATAAAGTCCGTTTCTGCCAATGGAGCGTAAAATCATCCCGAAAGTGAAAGGATAAGAAATAGACAAAGCACACGGACATGCCACGATGAGTACCGCAGTAACAACAGGAATAAACATCGAAGCGTCGAAATACAACCAAAATCCACCAATGAGCGTGGTCACAATCAACAAGCCTATCAGGAAATACCGCGATAATGTATCTTGAATTTTCGACAGCCCAGATTTCTCTTTTTCAAAGACTTGGTTGTTCCACAAACTGGTCAAATAACTTCTTTTCACCGCAGATTTCACCACAACTTCCACTGCCCTCCCCGACAATTTTCCGCCAGCATACAACAAATCACCTTTTTTCTTGGAGATAATATCCGATTCACCAGTAACAAAGCTGTAGTCCACTTGTGCCGTATCAGCATGCAAAACAGCATCGGTTGGCAAAATCTCTCCGTTGTGAATCAACAACTTATCGTCCGGAATGATGTTTTCAATCTGCACAATCTCCTCTTTTTCACCATTGATTCTTTTCACCGCCAATGGGAAGTACGATTTATAATCGCGTTCAAAACTCATGGCGTCGTGGGTGCGGTGTTGAAACCATTTCCCGAGCAACAAAAACAAGATGAATCCAGCAAAAGAATCCATGTATCCCGGACCTTCGCCCATGAAAATATCAGCGGTAGATTTGGCATATAGCACCAAGATTCCTAAGCTAATCGGAACATCGAGATTGAGCACTTTTGTCCTCAAGGCTTTGTAGGCAGAAATTAGATAATCGCGCGCAGAAAAGAGCAATATCGGAACGGAAAATGCAAAAATCAAATACGCGAAAAAGTTGCGAAATTCGTTGTAGGTTTCATCAACGGTAAAATATTCGGGAAAGGAAAAAAGCATGATGTTCCCAAAGCAGAAAAAGGCCACACCCAATTGCACAATGAAGCGTTTGTTGATGATTTTCTTCGAGTTTTCAGCCTGTTTGCCAATCACTGGTGGATAGCCTAAAGCATCTAAAAACTCGGCCATGCGGCGAATGGAAATCGTTTCATGCTCAAAAACAATGTAGGCTTCGCGTTTAGAGAAATTCACCTGAGAAGATTTCACGCCGGGTTCCAATTTGTGTAAATTCTCTAAAAGCCAAATGCAAGATGAACAGTGCATATTGGGCATAAAAGTATGCATACCCGTGAGACGTCCTTCTTGAAAAGAAATCAAATCTTTGGCAATGATTTCATTGTCCAAAAAAGCATATTTAGAATCGCTCGCTTCGGGTCTTTTTCCTGGGGCATTGTTGAGTTCGTAATAACCCGTCATGCCATTCTCCGACAAAATGGAATAGACCGTTTTACAACCCGAACAGCAAAAGGGCTTTTCATCGAATACAATAGGTCGTTTGGGACATTCGGTTCCGCAGTGGTAACAGGATTCGCTCATTTTTTCAAAGTCCAATTAAACCGTTGAACTAAAACGTTGCGAATTGTCGGTTTGCCCATCAAGATAAGAATCTAAGGTCATGCAAACGTTGCGCACAAAAGGTCTGCCGGCTTCTGTGATGATGAGTTGGTCATTGATGATTTCAATAATACCATCCTCAAGAAGTGGTTTTATTTTGGATTTAAAAATAGCATAATGCAAATCATACTTTTTATATTCGGCAATCGAAGTTGAAAATTGACACATCAAATCGAGAATCAGCTGGCGCACAAGCAAATCTTCGTTGCTCAAAATATGCCCTTTGAATATAGGTAATTTATTCTCTTCCAGTAATTCATAGTATTCCGGCAAAGTTTTTACGTTTTGGGCAAACATATCCCATGAATCGCTGATAGATGAAACCCCTAAGCCAATGAGTAACTCCGATTTTCTGGAGGTGTAGCCCATAAAATTTCGATGCAAGGTTTGATTGATCAAGGAGCGATACAATTCATCTTCGCGCAAAGCAAAATGATCCATGCCTACTTCAACATAATCGGCATTGAGCAACAATTCTCTGCCCAATTCATAAAGCGACCTTTTGTATGCATCAGTTGGTAAGTCCATGTCTGTGAAGCCGCGCTGACCAGGTTTGAGCCAAGGCACGTGGGCATAACTGTAATAGGCAATACGTTCAGGGCGGAGCTTCCAAATTTCGGAAACCGTTTCTTCAATGCTTTGCAAAGTTTGAAACGGCAAACCATAGATGATATCAATGTTGATTGAATCGTAGCCAACTTCCTTGGCATTGCGCATCACAGCAACAACATCTTCAACTGTTTGGTAGCGATTGATGGCTTTCTGTACTTTTTCATTGAAATCTTGAACACCTAAGCTCAAACGCGTGAATCCGATATCGTAAAGTGTTTGCAAATGTTCGCGCGTGGTATTGGCAGGATGAGCTTCGAAACTAAATTCAAAGTCAGGCGATTTGTCTGCTCCCTCCATAATACCATCTAGGAGACGCTGTAAATTCTCTGGTGAGAAAAACGTTGGTGTTCCTCCGCCCAAATGAATTTCTCTTACACGTGGTTTGTCTTTGAAACGTGCCATATATATGCGCCATTCCTGTAAGAGTGCGTCAACATAAGGAACTTCAACAGTGTGGTTTTTGGTGATTCGCGTGTTGCAGCCGCAATACGTGCAGAGACTTTCGCAAAATGGTAAATGGATATAAATGCTTATGCCTTGATTGGTATTGGTTTCTTTGAAACGCATTTCAACAGAGCTCAACCATTCTTCCTGCGTTGGCGTGTTGCTCCAATGAGGCACAGTGGGATACGAGGTGTATCTCGGCCCAGGAACATTGTATTTCGCGATCAAATCGTGGTTGTGCAACATTGTGCAAATGTACAATGCCTAATTTGTCTAAAACCTGACAAACATCAGTTTCAAAACTTGAAATTTATCAGTTCAGAAATACTTGCCCCAGCACAGCAAACAACCGCGTTTAAATAATAAACGAAGGTTATTAGCCTTTACTTGGCAATCAACTCCCGATACATCACCAAGCTTTCTTTAAGAATACGATGGGCATCATCGCGACCTAGAAAATCTTCAACAACAACCGTTTTATTTTCCAATTTTTTATAGTCTTCAAAGAAATTACGCATCTCTGAGATAAAGTGATTGGGCAATTCAGAAATATCATTGAAATGATGCACACTGGGGTCGCCAGCCGCAACAGCAATCAATTTATCATCGGCCTCACCACCATCTAACATGCGCATCACACCGATCACTTTCGCTTCAACCATACACATGGGCACAACATCGATTTGGGAAATCACCAAAATATCGAGCGGGTCTTTGTCATCACAAAAAGTTTGGGGAATAAAACCATAATTGGCTGGATAGTACACCGAGGAATACAAAACACGGTCGAGTTTTAGGATACCACTGGCTTTGTCCAATTCGTATTTGGCGCGAGAGCCTTTTGGGATTTCAATGATTCCATTTACTGTTTCCGGGATGTTATCGCCTGGACTTACGTGATGCCAAGGATTGAAGTACTGCTTCATCTTATTGAAATTTTTTGCAAAGATAGCCAAGATAGCACCTGGCTTATGTTATACGTATAATAATAAAATGGCTGCCAAAAATTAATTGACAGCCATTCGAATAATCAAAACATTACTATTTATTCAAAATCTTTGTCAGAAACACCTGTGTTCATCAGAACTTCAGAAAACAGTATATCCAGCTCTATTCCAATGTCTTGCACCATATTATGAGGAATTAAAACGCCATTGACAGCGCGATAATCTCGGTAATAAGTAAATGCTGTGCCGGCTTCACCATCTCGCTCATAGTCTGTGGATTCGGCCAATTTTAAACCTGTTTTAACGCTGTAGTAGTATTTCTTTTTACCATCTTGCAAAACATAGGCCTCTTGGTCGTCAATTTTCTCCACACCAATCAAGCGAATAGATGAACGGGACAATAAGGCGATTTCTTTGATCGGCATAGCATTTCCCTGCGCCTCTGCGAGTTCTTCACCTTCGAGTGCTTTTTTCTGTCCTTGTTGAGCCACATATCCCATTGTTGGGGTAATTACTTGTTTCAAAAGAGACATGCCACCCATATTCATTTCGAGCAGCGATTTTCCGATGCTGTAAGCCATAAGCACATTGATATCCATTGGAGCCCCAGTCAACTTGGTGATGCCCGAATATTTCAATGTTTTCACAGCTTTTGCAGCAT
>JBIIJN010000076.1:0-11903 GCA_044233745.1 Crocinitomicaceae bacterium | reverse complement strand
TTAAAGTCTCTCCATTTGCAGTGGTTTTGCCGACCAAGTCCAATTTAATCGTTAGATAAATAGCCGCTTGTGGAGGAATGGCATCAACAGAAAAGCCGGCTGCTTTCATATTTTTCAAACCGTCGTAAAAACCTTGTAAACGGGCTTTAATTTCGTGTTTAAAGTCAACAATATATTCGTCAATTGCTTCATTTTGAACCAAATAATCAGCGGTTGCAACTTGTTCGGCTTTTGGAGCCCAGGCACCTATATGACCCAAAACAGATTTCATTTTCCCAATGATGCGCTCAGGACCAAAAGTCCAACCGACGCGAACGCCTGTAGCAGCAAATGCTTTTGAAATACCATCAACAAAAATGGTGTAATTGCGCATTTCAGGGAAAAGCGAAACTGGGTCCACATGTGTTATTCCATCAAACGTAAGCAAAGAATAAATCTGATCATACATCACATAAAGCGGTTTTTTGTCGGCGCCTCTGCGCTTATTTTCTTCCAAAACCAATTCACAAATCTCTATCAATGCCTCTTTGGTAAAAGTTGTCCCTGTAGGATTTAGCGGCGAACACAAAGCCAGCAAATGAGCATCCTTGACAAAAGGCGCTATTTCTGCTGCTGTTGGCATAAAATTATTCTCGGCTGTTGTTTCTATGCAAAATTGTTTGGCGCCCATCAAGTGGCAATAGTGGTTGTTGTTCCAAGATGGCGTTGGGTAAATCACACCATCTCCAGAGTCCAAAAGAACTTTATAAATGGTATAAATAATCGGTCGCGCACCCCCAGCAATTAAGATTTCGTTGTTGGCAAAACGAAGGCCTTGGTAGCGCTGAATATAAGCAGCGACGGCATTCCTCAATTCCAACATGCCATCACCCGCAGGATAATTGGTGTGATCGTTTTGATAGGCTTGCAAAATGGCCGCTTTCAGCTCAGCAGGAATTGGGAAAATCTTGGGGTCAAAATCACCGATAGTGAAATTGTAAATCGTTTCACCATTGCGAATTTTCGTGTTTATTTCACCTGCCAATTTGATGATTTCTGATCCCACCAAACCTTCTGCCATTTCAGAAGTAGGGAGAAAAACTGCTTGCTGCTCCATGTGCCTTAAGATTTAAGCAGCAAAGATAGTGCGATAAATGAATTGGAAAACAAATCTTGAAAGTCTAAATTTGTAAAGTAAAACACTCAAAATTTGTAAAGTAATTAAGAAAAAGCAAGCTAATCCCCTACTTCCGCATCAAGAAAACTGAACCCGCTTGAGGCTTAATAGACTCCCCGCTAGATGTTGTTGAGAAAATGGTGTACATGTAAGTTCCTTCTGGAGCCTCAGAGCCGTCCATTTGTTCTCCACGCCAAACAAAATTTGGGTCTGTGGAAGTGAAAACCAATTTCCCTGCGCGTGTTTTGATTTCAATTTTAAACGACCCTAAATTCTCGCTGTAAACAGAAAACTGACCAGCTTCTCCAGCTAAGGATGGACTGAAAACCTGAACAAACTGATGAGGAAAATGAATTTGTTCCAGACTCTTTTCAGTAGTTTTTTCAGGTGCATACAGAATGTCTAGGTTTAGTATTTCAGTAGGCGCCGGAGTGAAAACAGCAGGCTCAGTTGTTGTTTGAATCATATTCTCGGCTATTTCAAGTTGATTGTCTAGAACATCATCTATCTGATTATCGGGAACTATATACCCTGAAGCACTAGACGGAACTGGTAGATTCGGTAAAAAAGTTTGTCCAGCAGGTGTATTGTCATTTTGTTTGTCAATTGATAACCTTGGTTTTTGGATAGCAGAATTTAGAACCGTTTCATTTGGTCCGGTCGAGACATTGTCTTCTTCAATAGCGCTGCCAGGATTCAAATCCTCAGGCTGGTGTTGGGTAATTTTTGCAACTGATGTTTTTTCAGAATCTGTGTTCAGGTCGAGAACAAGCCAAGAAAGCGACGCAATAGCCACTAAACCAGCAACCACGGCAGCAGAGATTTTTGTGCCTGTCCAAAAAATAGTTTTTCCAATACCAGCACCAGCGGCAACTTTATCCCAAAGTTCTGCGCGAACAGGCATTTCGAAGTTTTCTAACTTCTCATGAAACAGTTTTTCTATGTTATTCAAATCGCTCACTGCTAAATTTTATTTCTTCTAAACATTTTTTAATATACGTTCTTGCTCTCAAAAACTGAGATTTCGAGGTGCTTTCGGTTATGTCCAACTTATCAGCAATCTCTTTGTGGCTGTATCCTTCAATGGCAAACATGTTGAACACAACACGATAACCATCTGGTAGGGTTTCCAAAAGTGACATCAGTTCCTTCGCCGACATTTCGTCCAGAGGAGAATGTGCATTCGAACTGATATTTGGAACTTCATTTACATCCTCATGAAAAGCATGTTTTTTATTTTTCCGCATATTGTCCAAAACCGTATTCACCATCACCCTTCTCAACCAGCCGCCAAACGAACCCTCATATTTATACTCTGACAGCTTGGAATAGATTTTCACAAAACCTTCCTGAAAAGCATCCTCGGCTTCTTCCGTTGAAGAACAATACCGCCGACAAACAGCCATCAACATGGGCGCGTGTTTGTCGTAAAGAATTCTCTGAGCGCGCGGATCCTTGGCAATACATGCTTTTATTAAATCCAACTCATTCATACTCATTCTCGGTTTATCTGACGTCAAATATCTGAAATAAGTTGCACTAGATAAATTGAATTCAAGATAATTCGTAATTTCGACGACCTAAACAGCCTTAAAATTACCCTTTTGAAAACATCTTTTTTTGCTATAATATTGCTTATTTGTGGCCTGTGGTCGGGTTCAGGTATTGCTTGTGATTATTATGGGTATCTCAAATTGTCGGATCAACAAAGGCTGCCGCTTCAGATTAAGATTCAAAACAGCGACTTTTATCTTATCAATGGTTTAGAAATCATGCCATTACAAAAACGTTTGGTGCCCAACACCGACTCCTTGGATTTGGTTTTCCCATATTTCAATTCCTATCTGCGTTGCAAATTCACTAAAAAAAGAATGAGTGGCAATTGGCATAATCTGCAAAAAGAAAATTATAGCATTCCTTTTTTCACAGAAAAGAAAAAAGTGAAGCCAACACCCGTCAATACTGCCATCATAGGAAAATGGTCGGCAACTTTTTCAACTAAAAACAAGCCCTACCCTGCTGTTGGTATTTTTGAAGTAAAAGGCTCATCGGTTATTGGCACCTTTTTAACAGAAACGGGCGACTACCGCTATCTATGTGGGTACACCCAAAACGACAGTATCTTTTTGGCTACATTTAATGGAACACAAGCTTATTTATTTCAGGCCTCTATAGAGGGTGATACATTAAAAGGATTGTTTTTTAGCGGAAAACACTACTCCACCGATTGGATAGCACATAAAAATGACAAAGCCGAACTCCAAAATCCCTACACATTAACCACGCTGAACGCCGAACACCCGGTTCGATTTACTTTTCCCGATGTAAAGGGTAATTTCTACTCTTTTCCCAACCACATCAATGAAAATAAAGTAAGCGTAATTATGTTGATGGGTACGTGGTGTCCGAATTGTATAGACGAGGCACATTTTTTTAAAACAGTTCGGGAAAAATACGGGAAAGACCAGCTGGAAATCATCGCTGTTTGCTATGAGGTTAGCGATTCTGATGAAAAACGCAGAGAAGCGGTTCAGAAAATGATCGATAACAACAAATTCGATTTCACATTTTTGGTCGCAGGCAAAGCCAATAAAACATTAGCCAATCAACATTTTCCAATGTTGAATCATGTGATGTCTTTTCCTACTACGCTCTATTTGGATAAAAAAGGCAAGGTTCGGAAGATTTATACAGGCTTCTATGGGCCCGCTACTGGTGCGTATTACGAAAATTATTCCAAAGAAACCTTCGCGCTTCTAGAGGAGTTGGTGGGGGAATAGGTATTACTTGGCAAGCTCCACAATCCATACATTCATGGCCATCACCAAAGCATTCATCGCATCATAATTCAATTTTTCTGGCGTATCCAGCGGGGTGTGATAAAAGGGATGCAAACCTGTGAAAAACAAAATGGAGGAAATATCCATCCTCAAAAACGATTGGTGATCTGAATTAAAATCATTCAAAAACTCTTGATAACGCACTTGTTTAATATCAATTGTTGTGCTTGACAGCGCACTAAAATAATCCGCGTATTCATCATTAAAAGTGTAATCAACTGCGTAAATTTGCGTGCTATCGCTGTGCACAAACCCAACCATATCCATATTGATGCAGAGTCGTGTGTTTTCGGGGAAATATGGTGACACAAAAACATAATGAAAAGAACCCAACATGCCTTGTTCCTCTCCTGAAAAAAAAACAACTTGAATGTTCTTTCCGAAAACCACAGCGCCATCCTGACAATAAGTCTCTAACAATTGTGCAAGCTCTATTAAAACAGCGACGCCAGAAGCATTATCATCTGCACCAGGATAATATTGACCCAATTCTTCACCCAAATGGTCATAATGCGCGCAAATAACAATGGTTTCGGTGTTGTTTTCATTGAAATATACCGGCACAACCAAATTTTCTGATTTGTACAACTCAACATGCTCTACCAAATCCAAAAACACGGTAGAAAACACCTGATTTTTTAAAGCAGCGTGGTTTACAAAAATTTCACGTTGTTTGTTTTCTGGACTAACAATATAGCGCTCCGAAGAAAATTTGTGCCCAAAAACATCGAGAAAATTATCCCAGTCTTCAATCAAATAAAGTTTGATTTTTTCACTTTTTTTGAATCTTTCGTGGTAATAATCGGAAGCGTTTATGTGAATTATTTCGAAATCGTTTTGATTCAAAACTGATACGACTTTTTCGTCGAAACCTGAATAAAAAAAATGCTGCTTATGAAAGAGCGTGTCCTGATCAAAACAAAGAAATCCACCATCTTGAACATGACGAAAACTGAAAGTGTCAATTCGCGCATTTTCAAAATGCTCTTGAATATAAATAGCTGCTAATTTTTGTCCCCACGAACCCGTTTCTCTTCCTGCAAGAATAGGAGATGACAAAGTCTCCACATGATTGCGCAAATATTGTTGATGTTGAGCAAAGGAAAAAGTTGTCCCTAAAAGAACAAAAATGGCTGGAAAAAGCCTAAAAATTATTGTGTTACAATTAAACACAAGCAATTTTATTCACCCTGCGTTCGTGGCGACCACCTTCAAACGGCGTAGTAAGAAAAGTTTTAACAATATCAAAAGCCATTTCTTCGCTAATAAATCGAGCTGGTAAAGAAACAATATTAGCATTGTTGTGCAAACGAGCCAATTCAGCAATTTCTGGTAACCACGACAAGGCACAGCGAATATCAGCATGTTTATTGGCCGCCATACTGATGCCATTGCCACTTCCACAAATCAAGACACCAATAGTGTTGTCTAAATCTGCTGCGACCAAATTAGCGGCTTCATGTGCATAATCTGGATAGTCTGTGCTTTCTTCAGAGTAAGTACCAACATCGTGGATATCCAATTCAAAATGATTGGAAATGAACTGTTTAACTTTTTCTTTTAATGCATATCCCGCATGATCAGAACCTATTACTAATTTTGTTGCCATCGTTTCTACTATTGATGCACAAAGGTACAACAAAGCCATAAAAACGAGGTTGCTCAGGTTATGAACAAACAGCGGTATTTACAAACATTTGTTTGTTTTGTGCAACGGATTTACTGCGCTCAGTCCACCAAGTTACGCACATCAATGTAAAAATAGTGTGAATAAAAAGTTAATAGAAATACAAAAGTTTTGCTTGGTTTATTCGATAACTTATATAAGCCAAAATACAAATGAATTATGCAAGTGGAAAAAGTAGAATGTTACACTTATTTATGCCTATACTTTTCAACATCACATATATTTGAGTTGTAAAAAACAAACAAAATCATTCGATATAAACAAGAGTGTTAATAAGCCCGTATCCCACACTAAATTAGCCTATTAGTAAAATAAAAATTGTCAATTACTCGTAGATAAATACTCAAAACTATTTCATTTTTCAGATAAACAAAGTTATTAACCGTTTCAACAGCCTTAATAGTAATATTAAAAAAGTCTTTTTAAAAATTCTTTATTCTTTTTATATAAAAATACGGGCGAATCCTGTTTTTTAGGAAAATCAAAAAAGGATGATTACATTGGGCTGATAAAGATAAAATTTAGAATTATATTGTTGATTATTAGTTGTTTACTTAAAATAAAAAAACAGCAATAAACGAGGACTCCAGTCCTAATTTACTGAATTTGATGAAAGTTTAAAATAAGTATCTTAGCCCACTGAATAAAATCGAAACAGACAAGGCATGTTTTTAGAAAATTTTCCCTCAACAGACACAGGAAATGGTTGGATTGAAGTAATTTGTGGTTCTATGTTTTCTGGTAAAACAGAGGAGCTCATACGTCGTATGCGCAGAGCACAATTTGCACAGCAGGAATTGATTATTTTTAAACCAGTGATTGACAATCGGTATTCTTCTGAAGAAGTGGTTACACATCGTGGAGAACGTATTCCGGCTATGGCGGTTAATAAAGCTTCTGACATACTCGAAAATTGGCAGCACCAAAAGGTAGTAGGTATCGATGAGGTTCAGTTTTTCGACGAAGACTTGGTAGAGGTCTGTGTAGAATTGGCTCGCAGGGGCGTTAGGGTAATTTGTGCGGGCTTAGATATGGATTTTGCTGGTCAACCTTTTGGCGCAATGCCTAATCTTTTGGCTGTTGCTGAATATGTTACCAAAGTACATGCTATTTGTGTTTCTTGTGGTGCTTTGGCTCAGTTTTCCCATCGTTTGGTTGGGGAAAAAAATCAGGTTTTGTTAGGTGAAAAACACCATTATGAACCGCTCTGTAGAAAATGTTTCAACGATAAACTTGCGCAAGAATCATGATAGGTCGCCGAGACATTGTTGTGTTAACGCTCTTGATTCTGCTGAGTTTTGTGCTATTCCTATACGGTATTAGCGTGGGTGCAATTTCTATTCCTATTGCAGATGTTGCTGCGTCATTATTGGGAAAAAACACAGAAATAAGCGCTTGGTCTTTGATCATAGAGGAACGCTATTTAAGAACTGTAAATGCTTTTTTTGCTGGTGGTGCATTGGCAGTAGTGGGCATGGTGTTGCAATCTTTTTTTAGAAATCCATTGGCAGGACCAGGTGTATTAGGTATTTCTAGTGGCGCATCATTGGGTGTTGCATTGGCGATTATGGTTCCAATGGCTTATGTAACTGGGCTTATTGCACAATATTTATTTGGTTTGTTGGGGTCATTTTTGGTGATTTTGCTTCTTATTTCCATCAATCGATATATGAAAGGAATAACGCTGCTTGTGGTGGGCTTAATGCTTAGTTTTTTCACATCGGCTTTTGTAAGTATGTTGCTTAACAGTAGCACAGACACGATGATGCGCAAATACATTGAATGGGGTTTTGGCAGTTTTGGCATGATTCAATTGGATTATTTCTGGTATTATATTCTGGCTATTTTCTCTTTACTCCTATTCATATTTATTCGTTTTCCGAAGGTTTTAAACACATGGGTTTTGGGTGAACAAATGTTGCTAGAAGCGGGTTATAAAACCACTCAAATTCGTTTGACAATTTTGTTGGTTTTGGGTGTATTGATAGCTTTAATAACGGTGCAATGTGGTCCCATAAGTTTTATTGGAATTGCTATTCCTCAATTGGCGCGCATGATTTTAAAAAGTACCAATCACAGTATTTTACTACCAACCACTTTATTTCTAGGAGGATCATTGGCTATTATTGCCGACATTATTTTGCGAACAACAGAAATTAGCATGCCTTTAAATGGAATTTTGGCGCTTTTTGGTGCTCCGGTAATTATTTATGTGATTGTGAGGGGAGCGAGAAGGGGGATGGTGTCATGATTATTATACAAAACATCCAAGCCACCATTCGTAAAAAATCACTTTTTCAAGCGGCTGAATTGCGTGTGGAGCGCGGTGCCTTATTGGCTTTGATTGGTAAAAACGGCTCCGGAAAGTCAACTTTTCTAAAAGCGCTCGCTGGATTGGATAGTTTGGTGACAGGCAAAATCACCTTGGATGGCAAGGAGTTTATGTTACAAAGGAATTATTTTCCATCAAAATTAGTGAGTTACATTCCTGTGAAAATTGTTCCTTTTGGCGCCATCAGTTTGATGGATTTTGTATTGTCGGGTAAATCGACTGAGCGCAATTTCTTGGATGTACCCAAACGAGAGGAACAGGAGGAGGTGAAACAATTGTTGGCCCAATTCAATATGCAACACATGGCTCAGGATGCCTTTGAAAATTTGAGTGATGGTGAACAAAAATTGGCATTAATCATGCGCAGTGTTTACCGCGATGCCGATGTGTTGCTGCTCGACGAACCCGAATCTTTTCTGGATGTGGGCAACAGAAAGTTGGTGTTTGAATGGTTGAAACAGCTTTCTGAACAAGGTAAAACCATCATTTTTTCTACACATCAACCCGATTTGGCAGCGCAATATGCCAGTGGTTTTTTGACGATTCACAATGCCGAAATGCGCTTGGAACCCGTCTCTGAATTGAATGAAATTCTAAAAGCTGTTTTTTAATTTTTTACCATTCCCACGTACATTTATTACTTTTACCACAAAAAAATGCGCGTTTCAATTTTACTTTTTCTCGTTTTTTGTTGGCTCCATATTCAAGCACAAAATGGCGGCTTTTATCAGGTGAATTATTTGCGTTATAGCAATGATAAAGTCATTGAAAATCAAGATACTATTGTATTGAGATGTTCAAAAGAACATGCCATTATAGCCTCGGCTAAATTCAACAACAAGAAAAACGATTTTCCTTATGAGTTTTCTTGGTTTTCAACAACAAAATTAGGGCACATACATCAAGTGAGTTATTTAGATGCTGAGCACGCTATTGCAACAGTTGATTCAAGTTCTTTTAAAAATCAAACGTTTGAAATCACCGAAGAGACCAAGAAAATACTGGGATACAATTGCAAAAAAGCGGTAGTAAAAATCAATTCCAATACCATCACGCTGTGGTTTACTCATGATTTGAATGTTTACGGCGGACCATCTGCAGTCGGCTCACATTTAGGTTTGATTTTGGAATATGATAGAAACGGTACTTTTAAAATACAAGCCCAAGAGTTAAAGCATTTGAAAAAAGCGAAACCAATAAACCTTGATGAATATAAAAAAGTGCCCTATTACAGCTTATTGGATTACCGCGATTTGGTTTGGAAAAGTCGATTTACCACAATACCTGTTTTTAAAAATCAAATTATCAATTTCGACCCGAATCATATAGAAAACGACTTAGAAATTAAGGTGCGATTTGCCAACGGAACAATTGTAGCCCGCAAAGTGAAATTCCCTGAAATCGATTCTGGAAACCAAATTTTTGTAGATGCGACTATTCAATCCAATGGAGACGCGTATGATCGAACGGCATCGGTAGTAGCTATTCCAATCAACAAAAAAAAATCAATGTTTGCGGCTTTTCAAGAGGGGATAGGTGTCTTGCCTGTGTTTACTGATGCTGCGGGAAAAACCTATCAAGGCGTGGTTTCAGATGATACTTATGACGCACCCATTGAATTGATGCGCTTGTTTACAACATTTGGTATTAAACACTTCAATTATATCGAGTTGAAGGATAAAATATGGCATGAGCGTGTACCATACAGACAAGATGTTACGGAATTGAGACCGATATTTTCAGGAAAAGAAGTGTGGATAGCTATGTTTATTGGCAATTACGACAAAGGGGGTCACATTGTTGATTTGAATTTTACCATTCACCAAGGAGAAACCAATTTCTTTCGTTCGGAGCGTGTCATTCCCTTGTTCAACAGCACAAACATCATGGAAATGGCGGGTCAGGAATATGCCACTATGTTTGCTCATACTGATGGATTAACAAGCACTTTCACTTTAGATCAACCCATGAAAGATGTTTATTTACGCTACATTTCAACGGGTCATGGTGGTTGGGAAAACGGCGATGAATTTGTGCCAAAAATCAACACGATTGAGCTGAATGGTAAAGTAATACATCAATTTATACCCTGGCGACAGGATTGCGGTTCTTATCGTTTGTTTAATCCAGCTTCTGGAAATTTCTCGAATGGCTTATCGTCATCAGATTACAGTCGAAGCAATTGGTGTCCTGGGATGGTCACAAGCCCAGAATACATTTACATCGGCGATTTAGCGGCAGGCCAACACACCATTCGGGTTCGCATACCCTTGGGAGAGAAAGAAGGGTCAAGTTTTAGTGCTTGGAACGTCTCTGGTGTTTTGTTTGGGTATTGATAATTTTATTTCCTTTTCAACAGTATCTTTGCACCGTGAAAAAGGATATTGTTTTCATTTATGCTGTTTTGCTGGTCTTGTTCGGCTCTTTTGTTGGACAAAATCAAAAAGCGTATCGCTATCTATTTGACAACGCCAATTTCACGGAAAATCATTGCATCAACAAAGATAATCCTGAGAAAAAATGCAATGGCGCGTGTCAATTGAATGCCAATGAAAACAGCGACGAGCCATCAGCGCCTACACAGCCCGACTATCGACCAATTGATGTTTTTTTAGATGAGCTCACCCAGTTTTTTTTGGGAATGAATTTTGTTGTTCGAAAGCCGGCCTATTTCACATCTCTTTTTGCTTTGTTAAAGAAGAAGGACAAGATTCTTGTTCCGCCGCCCAATGTTGTGGTTTGAAATCAACCCAACCACCCATTGTTTTTTCTTTAATTTGTTTATAATGAAAGTTTTATCATTTGCTTTTATGCTTATTCTCGCATCTCAATCTTGGGCTTGCGATATTTGCAGCAGTGCTTTTGAAGTGATTCCCAACGAGCGCAAAAGCAGTTTTGGCGTCTATTATTCAACGATTTACCGCTTGGGTTATCCACAAGTTCAACTCAAGCATTCAGGACATTTAAACTTAGTTGGCGCTGAGGTCAAAGAAATTTTTAATGTCTATGATGTTCGTTATCGCCATGCGTTTTCTGATCGTGTTTTTGGGGAAATCATTCTTCCTTTGCGCAACAACTACCAGGGATTGAACCGTTCCAAACGTTTTGATCGTTGGGGTTTGGGCGATATTCAAGTGCTTGGCACCTACCGTTTGATTCAACCCAATTCAGAATCTAGAGTGAATCATCGATTGGATTTGACTCTTGGTGCCGATATGCCTTCTGGTTCTTGGACAGATTCAATAAATCAAGTCATAGTTGACCCCGTTTATCAATTTGGTAGCGGTTCTTTCGATTTTTGGTTAAGCGCGAGTTACATTGGACGCATTGATAAATTTGGGTACAGCGTCAACGGAATGTATCGCAGAAACACCAATAATGCTTTACATTTTAAGTTTGGCGACGCGCTTGTTGGAGATGTAAGTATGTTTTTCATTCTTGATTTCGACGCCTTTAAAATTATGCCCCGAACAGGTGTGTTTTATGAACAAGGATTTGCCTCTAAATACCGCGGACTCGAAGATTTGCATTCGGGAGAGCGCATGATTAGCTCACAACATGGTTTGAGCTTTTTCTATGAGCAGTTTCAGTTCAATGCGCTTATTAGGCATGTGTTGCACCACAAAAGTCGTGGGGTTGAAGTGCGCCAGAAGTACTTCGGACAGTTTGCGTTGATTTATAATTTTTAGAGCAGAAAACAAGAAATCATGAGCTTACAAACCCAACTCCAATATCGATTTATCGACCAAATGAATGGTTTGTAAACCAATTTGTTGTGCACCTTCGATGTGTTGAATTGAGTCATCTATAAACAAGGTTTCGTTGGCTAAAAGGTTGTTTTCATCTAAAATAGCTTGAAAACTCTCTGGATGAGGTTTGCGTTTACCA
>JBIIJN010000075.1:0-11939 GCA_044233745.1 Crocinitomicaceae bacterium | reverse complement strand
TTGGAGCAGCTGTACAAGGTATTACGCACGCACCAGAATAGGTGACAAATAGATTAAATCCAGCTGCAACGTTAGAGCCATCAGAAACGAATTGAAGGGTCAAGGTTTGACCTGGATTTCCTGTAAAGTTGATGTTTCCTGAACCAGAAACGTTTAACAACAAGGCACCTCCTGTTCCAACTCCATTGTAAATTCTCACGAAGTCCCATCCACTTTCTGTGGCATAGGTACCATTGATGTTAATTACACCACCATCGCCTGCGTTTAAAACACTCCAATCATTTCTGTTGTTGGCATAGTTCGAGTTACCATTGTGATCTTGCAAGAAGCTGTTTTGACCACAGGGCACATTGTTAGCGCCTTGACCGGTGACCAAAAGGGTTGGATAAAAATTCACTACTGCCTGTGATGATATAGCAGATTCGCTGGTATTATCACAGGTAACTACTACTTGATAATAGGTCGTTGTAGAGATGCCGCTTGGATTGTTGTAGCTTGAATTTGTTGCACCTGGAATATCAGTAAAAGGACCAGAAGAAGATGTTGATGATTGCCATTGGAAGGAAATGCCTTGAAGTAAAGAAAATCCATCTAAATTCAATGTGAAGCCTTGGCCGGTAATAACGTTCGTTGCGCTTGGTGTAATTGTGCCAGCAGTAGGCATGCCCGAGCAAGCAGGTAGCGTGTAGGTAATTCTGATTGCACCAGACGCTCCGGCGCCACCGTTGTTTGCGCTAATCAAACTGCCACGCCCGCCGCCGCCACCGCCACCGAAGGCTAAACCTGCAAAGCCAGTTCCTGCATTCGTGCGACCATTTCCTCCTGCGCCTCCGTCATTTGCGCCTCCAGCTCCACCAGTTTGATTTACGCCATTAGCTCCCGGATTATTCGTTCCTGCTCCACCACCACCAGCACCAGTATTACCTCCGGAACCATTCACACCGTTTCCTCCATTAAATGCAACATCGTTGAATGTGCATGACGCCGCTAATCCTCCAGCTCCAGCCGTGTTGTTGTTGTTGGCAACTCCGCCACCACCTACAGCAACGACTAACCCGCCGCCAAAATTGCTTGGACCGCCTGAGTTGTCCGCGGCGCTTAGGTTACCCCCTGTTCCTCCTGAACCAACTGCAATTGAATATACATCATTTGGGTTTACATTAAGCACGCTGCGTGCATAGGCGCCACCGCCACCGCCGCCGCGTCCGTTGTTGCTAAATGCGGCATTAGATCGACCTCCGCCTCCACCTCCGCCCCAACACTCAACCGTTATTTGGGTAACCCCCGCAGGTACGGTAAATGTGCCGTTGCTCGTAAAAGTTTGTACCGTTTGGGCATCGAGCCTGAAAACGGCGAATAGGACAAATAGCGCCCCAATAAAGTGATAGCATCTTTTCATGATGGAACTGTTTTGTAAGGTTAAAAAATTGTGTTTATTGGATTCCTAATTTTTATGATTCCAATAATGAACTGGGTAAAAATACATTCAATTATTCAATTCTTCAACTTTATTTTACTGTTTTAAAACAATTTTTGAAACATTTTGTATGCGCGAATAATAGATTGTGTGTTTTTTCACAATAACTCTGTTAGATAGTTATTTTCACTGCATGGTTGCGTCATTTCAAATCATGCAATGCTATGAATTGTAATTCATTTTGCACTTCTACAATGCACTGCGTTTTTGATGCTCTCTTGACTACTTTGCCAAAACTTTGTCAAAGTGCCTCGTCGTTTTTTTGATGAAAGCGCGGCAATGCGAAAACATAACGTTGTTTTGTTTGGCTACTTTGTCGAACTTGGAAGAATACCCTGTGATATTACTCTTTGCCAAAACTTTGTCAAAGTGCCTTGCCGTTTTTTTGACGAAAGCGCGGCTAGGCGAAAATTTAACGTTGTTTTTTTGGCTGCTTTGTCAAAGTTTGACAAAGCAGCCAAAAAAAACCGCGAGGATAATTCCCCGCGGTTTTCAGTTTTATTTTGTCTAGCAACTAGCTACCTAAAGAACCACAACGCGAATCGGTGTAAACTTATCGTTTTCACCTTTGATGCGCATGATGTAGGTGCCCGGCATGATGCCTTTTGTTTCAAATCTAACTTGCGTGCTGCCTGGTAGTATGTTCATTTCTTTCACTTCTACAGCGCGACCCGACAAGTCAACCAATTCAATTGTAGCGTTTTCGAATGATTCAGTAGTTTGAATCAATACTGTGAAATCGTTATTAGTTGGGTTTGGATAAACCGTCATGCTGCTTTCGCTGATTTCACAATCTACACTGATAGGACCATATATTTCGCTAGCGCCATCTAAATCTACTTGAACCAAGCGATAGTAAGAAACGCCACCGAAAAGGAAGTCTTGGTAGGCATAGTTGCTTTCCTGACTTGTTGTACCTGCAGCTGCTATTTCTGCTACTTCTGTCCAAGTTTGTCCATCTCGGCTTGTTTGTAAGCTGTAGTGCGACGCGTTAAACTCTGAAGCCGTTGTCCAAGTGATATTTACTTTGTCACCTGCACAGTTGGCATTAAACGAAGTCATAGTTACAGGGAGTGCTGAGTTTGAACTATTCATTGGGAACATTTCAGAGAAGCTCGAAATGCTATACTCGATGTAGTATGATCCAGAGAATCCACCCATCACTGCAGAAGTTAATCCAGACCCGGATTGAGGTACATAAATTGTAGATCCAACGCCACAATTGTTCAATGGATTTCCATCTTCAAACGGACTAGAATGCTTGGTCATGTCCATATCGGTGATTGTTGAAACATCATCGTTGGCATTTTGCGTAGTACCCAAGGCCGAGGTTTGGTAATCATTGAATTCAGAATCCAAGATATACAAACGTACAGACACCGCATTTGTAGGTTGCGTTGTTGGTGTAATAATGAAACTTCTAGCCAAAGCCGCATTGAACCAAGATGGATCAGATGGCTGCGTACAAGAAGGCATTACATAAGGGGATGGAGCTACGAGAGATGTAGCAGTTACATTACCCAAATCCTGACCTGCAGAGTTTACAGAAGCAATCAAACGACCGTCTACGTTGTAGAAATGAATCCAGTTGCCTGAGTTTACCACACAAGTAGCCACGTCGCCGTCAATTGCCAAGTTGGTTGAAGCCGTTGGCATCGCTACTGCGATACTTTCACATGCAGAAGCCGCACAAGCATTACCTGCGCTCGCTCTAACATAATAAGTAGTTGTGCCATTTGGTGTAACGATGAGTGACGCACCATTTCCAAGAACAGCACCGCCACAAGACACGTCTGACCATTCCCATTGCGCACCAGCAGATAATGAGCCACCTACTACATCAAGTTGCGTAGAGGCACCATTACAGATATTTGGGTCTAAGTTTGTTATAGAAGTTGGTGCTACAGAAGGAGCATCAACAGTTATAGCAATTGGTGTGCGTGGGCTTGGGCATCCGCCTGATCCTGTATTGTATCGGAAAACAACTTCCATAGACTGGCTAGGGGCAGAACATGTTCCTGTTCCAATACCTCCCCAAGCGTCATTATTTATTTCAGGTCTAATAACCCAAGCTGTACCAGCAGGATCACAATTACAAGAGGTAGTATTGAGGTGAAGTACAACCCCAGGAGAACCACCACAAGGAGAAGAACCTGCTACACAACCAGGAGTCACATTCCAAGTATTGCCCCCAATTGTGCCTGTATATAAGTTTGCAGTTCTCATTGCGTTAGCAATATTCAAAATCTCAACAGGATCCGTAATGGTTATACCTGTTGGGTTTGCTGAACCTCTGATGGTAAGACTTACATAGCCATAGGAATTCAATAAATTGCTTCGGAATGTACACCAGTTCAAGGCTTGTGTAAAAGGTGCAACGCCTTGAGTAAAGCTTTGATTATACACAATAGAGTCAATAGAAGGCCCTGTAGTTTCTGCATAATATGTCGTATTCGATGTTGGTGCTACGTTAAAATCAGCACCACTGGCTGATGTGCCAACAAGGTTACCTCCAGTTGGAGCGTCAAACCAGCTGATTGTACCCAAACCAGTTCCGTTCAAATTGGTTGAACCACCTTGACAAATTGATGTTAATGAAGCAGTGACACTTGGAGCTGCTGGGTTTGTGTTCACTGTAACAGTTGTAGATGCACATGTTGTACTCCATTGCACGCCATCAAAGTTTCGTGCAAAGTACGTTGTTGTAGATGCTGGGTTTACAACAACTGAGTTTCCAGTTGCGAATTGACCCGTTGTTGCACAAGAACCAGTAAACCAATATACAGTTCCTGAAGCACCATTAGCGGTTAAGTTTACAGGCGCTAGTGAATTCGAGCAAAGTGAATTTGTGCTAGCTGTTACAGATGTTGGACTTGGAGGCGGAGGCAAAACACAAGCTATAGTAAGGTCAAACCCTGTTCCAATTACACTTCCATCTGAGATAAACTGAACGGTTAATGGGCCACTTGTGGATGTGATGACCGGCACTGCACCTTGGTTACCTTGCCACAATAATGTTCCGCCTATTCCAACGCCATTGTAAATTCTTAAAAAGTCACAACACGATTCTGCTGATACCGTGCCACTCACTTGAACCATGTTGCCAAGTATTGATGGGTTCAACACGGTAAAACCGTTTGCGTTATCTGAATAGTTTCCTGAAGGACCACCATGGTCATATAAGTTTCCAGAACAAAGGGTATAAGTGTTACTGCCTGAAAATGGAACTGCATTGAAACTTGGCGGACAAACGATATTCATGGTTAATGTCCCAGCATTTGTATGCTCAGGATCTGCCATAATATAATATTGAACACCAGCTGTTAAATTGAGCGACCCAAATGTTCCAGGATTAAGAACGTCCAGAATACAATTCCATCCTGTATTATTACACCCTCCTGAAGCAGCTTTCCAAAAGAAATCAAGATAGCCGCCAGTAATTGCAGTAACGTTAATTTGGTGAATTCCTGAAACTGTTGGTGTGAATGTAAATAATCTTTCTTGACCAGGTGTAGAAAATCCACAAGTATTAACAATTGGGCTCCATGCACCGATTTGTCCAGCTGTCCATGTAGTGCTGACAGGGGTTGCGCACGCAGCTATATTTGGTATTGTTGTACAAGGGTTGAAAGCAGGTGCTGGACACGAGGTACACGTAATGGTTGTTGTGCCACATGTTGTCGCTGTGCCACAAGCTGAATTGGTATTGTAGTGAATGAAGTGATTACCTGCTATTGTTGCCGTCCAAGTTAACGGCGAATTACCAGATGCTACTACAGGCCCGTTGAAAGTGCCAGAACGAACGGTAATGAAACCTCCTAAGCTCATTCCTGATTGATAGGTGCTGCCAGCTGCTACACCAGTAATTGTATTGTATTCGTTCTGATACGTACAAGTACTGATGGTAACAGGAACGTTATTTGTTGGTGCTGCCGCACTTCCAAACGCTGTAGTGTTTGTACAACCTGGAGGACCTGGAGGAGGACCACAAGAAACACATCGCCATCTAACAGTGTGGCTATTTGAATTTGTTGCACAATTGTATCGATTCACCAAAACACGAACTTGACCCGTAAATGTAGCCGTCCAAAGGATTTTTGGTTGAGCTCCACAAAGGTCGTCGCTATAACAAATATTTCCGTTAGACGTGTTTTTCAAAGTTAACTGTGCATCGCTTGTCGGATTCACAGCTCCATCGGCTGGACATAAAGACCATTCATACTGTTGGCCTGATGTAACATTGTAAGTGTTGTATTCTCCTGCATATGTATTAGGCAAAGAATTTACAAAAGTTGATGACGTTGTACTTTGAGCAGCACCATAACTAGTTCCTGGTCCTGCACAGCCGCCTCCCAAACATTGACCAGCTTGACCAAGGATTGAGGCAGTGGAGCCAAGCATTAAAAATAAAACTAAAATTGCGTAGATTTTTCTCATATTATTAAAGTTTAAAGTTTACAATTTTTTTAAAAGACGGGTTAAAATTAGTTTGATATTTTCAATAATTAACAAAATAACTGTTCGATGCTAAGCTTGAGTACAAGAGTCAGGCATTAATTCACTAAATTATTATTATGTTAACATATCAATATTAACAACTTTAAATAGTACGGGTTATGTAGGGGCTCGTTTTGTGAGAAAGCATCAACAGAATCATAGAATGTAAATGTTGTTCAAAACATTATTTTATTGTTGAAAACTTTTAGAGCAAATTTTTTTATAGAAAGCGGAATAAATGACTTTTCGCAAATATCCCACTGCATAAATAGTTTAGGCAGTATGAGGCTCGTCTTTGTAAAAAAAGTGATAAAATACATGAATTTAGCTTGAGGATTCTTGATAAAAATAGCTGTAAGTTGTATTCAAAATGGATAGGAAAAAATGAAGGTCTTGAACTTGCACAAATTCGATGAAATCAATGATTTAGCGACCGATTCAATTGAGAAAGATGCTGTTATAATAACGGATAAAAGCATCAGCTATGAACATTTTCTCATGTTTTGAAACACATCTTTCATTCAAATAAGATAAAAAAACGACTTTAGAAATGGGTTCACACCGCATTAGCAAAGCCAAAAGAAATCTAATGGGCGTCTGCATGATTAAAATTGAGTATCCCCAGAACAACTTGAATGAATTTTGTTCTGGTTTGGTCGGGAACGATCATGTTGCCATTTTCACGATGGACTTGCGTCCATCGCTACAAATATGCCGTACCCAAGTAACTTGGGAACTGAATGCAATCGAAAATGTTAGGAAAGATTGTGAGCCTAGGAGAAAGCCCTAATCACTTAATTTGTATTGTTATTGGTTATTTGCACTCTAACTTGTTAACCCAATTTAATTTAATGTTTTCATGGTTGTTTGGAACAAAAAAAGCCGACACTTTCGAGCCGGCTTTGATATTATTGCGATGAAATTTACTGCTTCACAACGCGATGGCCGGTTGTTGCATGTTCAGAAATGATTCTTATAAAATAGATTCCACTTTGTTCGTTTTCTAGAGAAATGGTTTCTCCTGAAATGTGTTGTCTGATTTGCAAAACTTTGCCTTGCGCATCAAGGATTTCGATGTATGCTGAAGGAGAATCAAATTCTAGGGTAAACCAATTTTCGGTTGGGTTGGGATAAATGATGGTATTGTTTGTAGCTGCATCATCAATTCCTGCAAAAACGATATTCAACACAGTAGAAACGGTGGAATCGCACCCCAAACTGCTCTGTAATACTTGAACATATTGTCCAGATTCGGTATAGGTAAATCCATTCCACGTGTAAGGACCGAAGGAGTTAACAGTTTGTTGACTGTATGTGCCTTGTCCTCTTGAAACAATAACCTGATCCGATTGTGTGCAGTTTGTGCTTGGATCTACTACGGTGAACGTATAGGTGTGTATGCCAGCAGGCGGATTGACTACTGGATTTACAGTATTGGCACCACTAATAATGTTGGGACCTGTCCACGATAAATTTGCACCCGCCACACAAGTGTAAGTTCTGAACGTATAATCGAAAGTTGTAAAAGGACTAAATCCAGCATTTGCATATAGCATTCCGCCAGCATAGGGATTCACTGTTGAACCTGCAACACAAGCTGAAATGGGTGACGCAGGCCCGGTTGTAAATACCAAATAATAAAAAGTGCCAGGAGTAATGGTTACAGCTGGCCAATAAACATCTCCCACGTTGGAGTTGCTCACATTAGCTGTGGCTGTTGCCAATTGTGTTCCACCAGCATTCGGCAGATTGGTGTAGAGTGAAATGGTGAGGCTACCGTTGGCAACGTCGGAAAAGGTTAACCCTGCACCGCAAATTGTATTGGCAGTTGCAGTAAATTGTTGCGCCAAATCCCCTTGAGAGAAATTGGCCATACAGGTATTGTTTTGATTTTGATCAATATCAATAGAAGGGGCAGATGGGCTAGCTGTAAACGAACCCGAAAGTGTGATGCTTCCCGTTTGACAGAGGGTAGTGTCAGATCCAGCGTTGGCTGTACATTGCGCTGACACATGATGCGATATTTGCATCGTGAAAATACACAATACAAACATTGAAACTTGCGAAAAAGTAGAGCATTTTTTCATAAAAGGGCATTTTAAGTTGGCGCTAAGTTAAAAATATATTTGACGAATGAACGGAAAGTTCAAACGATTTGGTGGTTGAATTCACAAATTTTGAAAAATACGCAATAAATATAGACTTATTTGAACAAGACCCTGATGAGCTCTTGGAGTTCCAATTATTTGGTTCTTAAACTTTTCTATTGAACGATAAATCAATAAAATTCATAATTATCCAATTGCAAGATGGTAATGAGTTGAGAGTCGATTTGTCGTTTCAAAAGGGAGCTTACAAGTCCAGTTTTAGAATTATAAATCACTTGAGTTTCGGTGGTGTAATTTCCATTGCGATGTAATTCTGAAGACAAGAGATTCCCAATAGGGTCGTAAACATAAGCAATGCGGTAGCTAGAATTTCCCATTACCGATGAAACCATTCGTTTTTCTGCAATTAAACCGCGCTCGTTGTAGGTAAAGGTTGTGGTGCGTTGTCCTGAAGAAACGGCTAAATTTTCTACAATTTGTGTCAAATAGCCCAAGTCGTTATAATAGTAAAACGTGTATTGAAAGGGCAGTCCGAAATTATTGTAGTGGGTTTTCTTCTCTTGTTGTTCAAACTTTTCGTAGCTCATGGTTTCAAAAGAAATGAGGTACTGCTTGTCAAGCACAAAACGCAGGGGATTCACATTTTTATTGATGTCTTTTCTGTATTCCACGCGAATTACTCGGTTCAAATCGTCATATTCAAAAACTTCGGCATAATAGGCATTGGCGTCATATTTTCGGTGTATGTGAAGCAGACCTTTTTCATTGTATTCATAATGATTGACAATGGTATCCACTTTATCGAGGAATTTACTGGTTTCAAAATGCATTATGATGCGACCTTCCTTGTCAAATTCGCAGCCATATACCAAACTTGTGGGGCGGATTTTATCATTGATTTTTTTGAAATGAAAGCTACCGGAAATTTTTTTGATTTTGTTGGCTTTGATGTTGGCTTCATTGAAAAAGGGCGATTCCAAAAAAGCATCACCTTCGCTGTTGTTGAGCATTTGGGAGAAGGCACTAAAAGGTATGATCGACATCGAAATACCTAGCCAAACGAGTGTAATCTGGTGCAATTTATTTGTGTTCATTATTCAATGATAGTCATTTACACCCCCAAAAGTTTCATAAACTGTGCCGTTTCCATTTCTTGGGTTTCATCGATGTAGCGTTTCTGGGTGATGCCGTAAACACTTCCCCGCACAAAACCTTTTACTCTCAGGCTTACCTTTTGTTTGGATATCATTTCGAAGGCGCTGCCCAAGCCAGATTCAAATAAGTCACTGAGCTTCACGTTGAGTGCGATCGGATAGGTTCGATGCGTGCGTTTTGCGATGGTGAGGGTCTCAGTGAGATGAACCTGTCCAAGTTCTTTTCCTCCTATAAACACTGTTACGTCAGATGGTTTTATTTTGATTTTAAATTTGTTAGGATTGTTCAATTTCAAATCAAAACTCAAAGACATGTGCCCATCTTTTGGATTGGTCATTTTCACATTTTCGAAACCTTTGTACTCAACATCATCGTATTCAAAACAAGAGTTCAAAAGGAGTGCTCCTACGATGAGCGTGAAAAACAGCTTGATATTCATAGCGTGAAATTATTAATTGGACTATTCCGCATAATAATGGTAGAAAAACGGAATGGTTTCAATCCCTTTGAAGAAATTGAACAAACCATAATGCTCATTGGGTGAATGAATGGCATCGCTATCCAAACCAAATCCAAGTAAAATCGTTTTCAAGCCCAATTCTTTTTCAAATAGGGCGATAATCGGAATACTGCCACCGCTGCGCACGGGAATTGGTTTTTTGCCATACGTATGTTCTATGGCTTTTGATGCCGCCAAATATGCTGGGAAATCGATTGGTGTCACTGCAGCTTCTCCGCCATGATGGGGTGTTACCTTCACTCGAACACTGTTGGGCGCAAGGGCTTCAAAATGTTTGGTGAATAATGCTGTTATTTCTTCTGGGCTTTGGTCGGGTACCAAGCGCATAGATATTTTAGCGTAAGCTTTAGATGCAATAACGGTTTTGGCTCCTTCACCAGTATAGCCTCCCCAAATGCCATTCACATCCAATGTGGGTCGGATAGAATTGCGTTCCATGGTGCTGTATCCAGCTTCACCATGTGTGTCTCTGATGTCCAAGGCTTTGCAGTAGTTTTCATGACTAAAAGGAGCGCGTGCCATTTCATCACGTTCTTCTCTACTCAATTCAATCACTTTATCGTAAAAGCCGGGTATGGTGATTCGATTGTTTTCATCTTGCAGTGAGGCAATCATCTGACTCAAAACATTGATTGGATTGGCAACAGCACCACCATAAAGACCAGAATGCAAATCACGGTTGGGACCTGTAACTTCAACTTCTACATAACTCAAACCACGAAGACCGGTAGTTATGGAAGGTGTATCATTGGCCAACATGCCTGTATCAGAAACCAAGATGGCATCAGCTTTCAATTTTTCGCGATTGTTTTTCACAAAAATGCTGAGGTTTGGACTGCCAACTTCTTCTTCTCCCTCAATCATAAATTTCACGTTGCAAGGCAGTTCACCCGTTTTCATCATCGCTTCAAATGCAGCGATGTGCATAAACATTTGTCCTTTATCATCGCAGGCACCACGGGCAAAAATAGCGCCATCTGGATGAATTTCTGTTTTTTTGATAACGGGTTCAAAGGCTGGGGAATCCCATAACTCTAATGGGTCGGCGGGTTGCACATCATAATGTCCATACACCAAAACAGTTGGCAAGTTGGGGTCAATAATTTTATCGCCATACACAATCGGATAGCCAGCAGTTTGGCAGATTTCCACATGGTCGGCTCCAGAATTTTTCAATGCTTGGGCAATCCAGGTAGCACAAGCGTGTACATCTTTCGAATAAGCTGGGTCGGCAGAAATAGAAGGAATGCGCAGCAAATCAAATAGTTGATCGAGGAAATGTTGCTTGTTTTCAGATATAAATTGTTGTGTTTTGTTCATGGTAAAAATGTTAAATGAGCTGCAAATTTAATGAAATGCTTGATAAAAGCACATCCATTTAAACCTGCTCATTGCAGCAATGCACAAATAGTGTTTCTTTATTCATAGATACTTCGTGCAACTTTTATTTTTTGTTTATCGTCAGCTAAAAGTGAATCGGTATAAAACTTGATTTTTTCAGTTCTAGAATATTGACTAGATTTGCATACACATTCAAAATAAAAATTATGAATTTGAAGAAGATTATTTTAGCATTTAGCACTGTTTTGATTATTGGTTCTGTTTCTGCGCAGATGACAGTTACTGGAGGTCAAACAGTAGTTCAATTGGTTACCGATGTTATTGTTGGTGGTGGATTGAGCATTTCGAATATTACTTACAACGGAACTGCTCCAGCTGCTGGTATTGTTCAACCGGGTGTTCAGTTTTTTGAGTACACGGGTGTAGATTTCCCATTTGCATCGGGGGTAATACTAAGAACGGATAATGCTCCTACGGTAAATGGTGATGCGGATTTGAATGCTTTGGCCGCCCCTTTTAATGTTACTAATGGGTCAATTGTTGAATTTGACTTTGTGGCAACGGGAGACACTATGACTTTCCAGTATATTTTCGCATCCTCCGAATATACGAGTTTTACGTGTAGTTCATTTAATGATGCTTTTGGCTTTTTCCTGTCAGGGCCTGGTATTGCTGGCCCTTACACGAATGGCGCTATTAATTTAGCAACCATTCCTGGGACAAACACACCTGTAGCCATCAACACTGTAAATAGTGGATTTCCGGCGAATAACCCAACTTGCTTGGCAGCCAATCCCAATTACATGACAGACAATATTTATTTTACTTTATCTTACAATTC
>JBIIJN010000146.1:0-3020 GCA_044233745.1 Crocinitomicaceae bacterium | reverse complement strand
GTTTTGACGATGAACTATCATCATCTAGTGACCTATTTTCAGTTGACATAACACACAATCGTTTTTTAGGGGATTTGAACGGCACTCAAGCCAAGTGGAATTCGATTGGTGTAAACATCAATTTAATGAGTGATAAGGTTATTGGAGAATCGATTTTTTCTATTGGTTATGGTATTCGATTTGCCTTCAACAACTTCAGAAACGATGGCATGATGAACATTGTAGATTCATTAGGCGCGACTCAACTGATGCTTTTACCTGATGGCGTATCGCGCGACAAATACAAATTCGCCAACAATTTCTTTGAAATTCCGCTCGAACTTCGATTTCGCTTTGAAGGGGCTGATAGAACCATCCGTTTTTCTCTTGGCGGAGTTGTGGGATGGCGCATGCGCGTGTTTGAACATTGGACCAATGGCGATTTTCGTTACAAAGAATACAATTATCCAGATGTAAACAAATTTAGATATGGTGTTTTTGCCCGCTTAGGTTTCAAACATGTTGGATTGTATGCGGGATACTACCTCAATCCGGTTTTCAGTAATGTAAATAGTTCTGAACTGAACGTTCTCAACTTTGGTTTGAATATCGCTTTTTAACTAGGGTCTGCTCAGAAAGTCAGAAATGTGGTAGATTTAAGGCGCAGTCAATGAAGATGTATATGAATACTTCGAGTTGACTGCAACGAAAAAGATGCCTCATTTCTGGCTACCAAACGAAAATTTGAAATTTTAAAAACTAAATGCAAGGTTTTTTTAGGAAAAGTAACAAAAACCTTGCATTTGAAACCATAGATTCAGTTATAAGTAGCTGACATTTAAATCGTTTGAGTTTCTGAGCAGACCCTAACTATTTATTTTCAGGAAACAATCCAGTAAGTTCAGATTCCGAAGCTGCGCATACACCGCGCTCTGTAATCAAACCAGTAACCAATCTTGCTGGTGTCACGTCAAAACCATGGTTTACAGCTTGTGTGGTTGCAGGACAAATCAAAACATTTGTCATTTTGCCTTCAGCCGTAAGTCCATAAACCGTTCTCACTTCATTTTGATCGCGTTCTTCTATCGGTATTTCTTTCAAGCCATCGTTGATGTTCCAATCAATTGTTGTAGAAGGCAATGCTACATAAAAAGGAATCTTGTTGTCGTTTGCGGCTAATGCTTTCAAATAGGTGCCTATTTTATTGGCAACATCTCCTTGACGCGTCGTGCGATCCGTTCCCACAAGTACTATATCAACAAAACCGTGCTGCATCAAGTGACCGCCGTTGTTGTCGGTGATTAAGGTATGAGGCACACCATGTTTTGTCAATTCAAAGCAAGTTAAATTTGCGCCTTGATTTCTTGGTCGCGTTTCATCTACCCAAACATGTACATCAATTCCTTTTGCCTGCGCTTGGTAAATGGGCGAAGTTATCGTTCCCCATTGTATGCAGCCCAACATACCGGCGTTGCAGTGCGTAAGAATATTTACCGTTTGGCGTCCCTTGCGTTCCCAAATTTCTTCCAAAAGAGGCAAGCCATGAACGCCAATCATGCGACAGGTTTCAATATCATCCTCAACAATTGCATGGGCTTCATTGAACGCAATTTCAATTTGCTCGGACAAATCAGTATCACCCTTCAAAGCATTTCTCATTCGATCAAGTGCCCAAAACAAATTGACCGCTGTGGGTCGCGACTGACGTAAATTTTCAAAAGCCTCCTCCAAATAATCAGCAGATTTTCCAGTATTTTGAATTTCCAACAAAGCCAGATAAACACCATAGGCAGCAGTAGCGCCAATCAGAGGAGCGCCACGCACAATCATGCTTTTTATGGCATCCACAACAGCATCGCAGGATTGCAACTGAACCACCACAAACTGATGCGGCAATTGTCTTTGATCAATAACTTCAATAGTTTGTTTGTCTTTGACCCAAATGGTTCGGAAAGAGTTATCCATGAATTAGTAAGTAATTTGTGAGAAGTCGTCGACGTTATCGAAATGCGGTGAAGGTTTAGTGCCTTCACGAACCAATTGCACAACTTCCATTCCGGCTTCGCGGGCAGCGCGTAATTCTTCGGGCACATCAGATAAAAACAAAACCTCATAAGGCTCTAAATCCATTTCTTGTGCAATATTTTCATAAGAACGGGCCTCCTTCTTTCCTCCCATTTTGGTATCAAAATAGTAAGAGAAATATGGGGTCAAATCGCCGCGTTCGCTGTAGCCAAAAATTAATTTCTGCGCTTGCACAGAACCAGAGCTATACACGGCTAAGATTAAGTCATCCTCTGCCCATTCATCCAAAGCATCCAATACATCTTCATACACGTGACCTTTGATCTTGCCGCTTTCATAGCCCTTCTGCCAAATGTAGCCCTGAAGGGTTTTTAAGGGAGCAAATTTGCGGTCTTCCAAGCTCCAAGTTTTCAGCAATTCCAAACACTCATCTATTGAATTGATGACAATGCCCTCTTTTGCAGCCTGTTCCTTGGTTGCGGTAAAAATTGGATTTATTTGATTCGCATTCAGGTCTTTAGCCTCATGAATATGTGCTCTGAAGTAAGGAAACAAAACATCGTAAACGAAAGAAACGGAAGAGGTTGTGCCTTCGATATCCGTTAAAATACACTTAATAGCGCTCATATCAATTATAAATATTGCTGTTCAATTTTCGAATGCGTGTATTCTGGCACCCAGCCTGTGGTGTCGATAAAAACACGAATCGCTTTCACAAATGGATTGCTTGCTCCTGCATCAAACCAATGTTTCGTTCCAGCCGGAACAGAGATTAAATCGCCTGCCTGGCAAAGCACATTGAAGATCGGTTCATCGCCTTCGAGGTTGAACCAAAAATGTCCTTCACCATCTACAAAAAAACGAACCTCGTCTTCGCTGTGGATATGCTCTGATAAAAATTTGGTTCTGATTTCGCCGTAATTCTGCGTTAGACTATTGATAGAAATCACATCCGCAGTTTTATAACCATTGGCTTCCATATAAGGTTGTAACTCATGATTGTATGCCGCTAAAAT
>JBIIJN010000001.1:0-134743 GCA_044233745.1 Crocinitomicaceae bacterium | reverse complement strand
CATTTGATGTATCTATTTTTGACATCAGCAATAACACAGGCAAGCAGTTGATGTGGTTTGGAATTTCGCTTTTCATTGGGCTCATCATCATGGTGGTTGATTTGCGTGTGATTCGAGCTACAGTCTATCCCGCCTATCTTGTGGTGCTGCTTCTGTTGGTAGCTGTGCTGTTTATGCCTGCCATACACGGACAAAAAAGTTGGTTTGGTGTGGGCAGTTTTGGTATTCAACCTGCAGAATTTGCCAAAATCACAACTGCTTTGGTGCTCGCTGATTATCTGTCCAAAATAAACGTCAAACTCCAAAATATTCAAAGCGTTGTTTTCGCAAATATAATTATCCTTATTCCAGGGATACTTATTTTACTGCAGCCTGATGCTGGTACTTTAGTTGTGTTTACCTCCTTTTTATTTGTGATGTACCGCGAAGGCATCACCTACGACCCCATTATTGTGCGCTTCATTAACAGTTACCCAGGTGTGCGGATTAAGAGCACATGGATTGGTAGCAATTTCATTCCAATTCTATTTGTAGTGGTGATTCTTTCTTTAGTCACTTTAACTATACGCGAAAGTGAAATTTTCGTGCCTTTTACGCTGATTCCCTTGCGCGGCAAATTCATCATCATTGCCTTTATCGGAATCGTTTTTATCCTGTATTACCTTATTATTCAACGCTTGGTTGGCAAACGCGACCGTCCGAAAATCCTTGCCTTGGGTTTGGTTTCTGGGATTTTATTGTCACTTCTAGTATTGGGGATAGATTATGGTTTTGAAAATCTCAAAGAACACCAAAAAGACCGCATTGAACTTGCGCTTGGTTTAGAAGAAGATCCGCATGGTAAGGATTACAACCGCTTTCGTGCCATGTCTGCTGTGGGATCTGGAGGTTTTAGTGGAAAAGGCTACCACAATGCTACAGTAGCGTCACCTGTACTGAATCACGTGCCAGAACAAGAAACCGATTTCATTTTCTGTACCCTATCTGAGGAATGGGGCTTTCTGGGGAGTTTTGGTTTAGTCATTATATTTAGTATTTTCCTCATCCGCATCATCATCATTGCTGAGCGCCAAAAATCCACATTTAGCCGTGTTTATGCCTATGCTGTTGCTATGGTACTTTTCTATCATTTTGCCATCAACATCGGTATGAATATTGGTTTGGCACCCGTAATTGGTATTCCACTGCCATTTTTTAGCTACGGCGGTTCATCGCTACTCAGCTTCTCGGTGATGTTCTTTATCCTATTAAAACTGGATAGCGAACGAGGGAATATGCTCGTTGGGGAGTAAATGAAATTAATCTGATTTTATTGTGAACCCACGGTCATTTCGTCGAACAACAATTTATCAAAACCCCACCTCGCAAGCCACCTCTATCTCCTCTCTACTCACCGGATGCGCAAAACACAACTTTGCTGCATGCAAATGCAAACGGTAGGATTTTGTGCCGTATAAATCATCACCGACGATTGGCGTATTTAATCCTTGTGGGTGGGCGGCATGCACACGCAATTGATGGGTGCGACCTGTAATGGGATAAAATGCGATGCGGGTTCGACCGTTTTCTTCTGAGAGCACTTCGAAGCGCGTGGTGGCAGGCAAACCATGTTCGAAGCATACCAATTGTTGCGGGCGGTTGTCTAAATCCACGCGCAGTGGTAGGTCGATGACACCTGATTTTTGGTCGATCATGCCATCCAAAACAGCAATATATTTTTTCTTGACTAAGCGTGCTGTAAACTGCTTTTGCAAAGCCACATAAATATCTTGATTCATGGCGACTAAGAGAATTCCCGATGTAGCGCGATCCAAACGGTGCACCAACATGGGTCTTTCGGCATTTGGAAACAGCGTGGGCAAATAATCTTGCACAGATAAAGATTGCACCTTTCCCGGCACAGAAAGCACATCAAAAGGCTTGTTGAGCACTGCCAAATATTCATCTTGAAAAATTATCTCAATTTCAGATAGGCGATTGTCGTCGTTCAAAACAGGTGGCGCTTCACTTTCTGTGGCGCTCAACATGTGTTTCAATATCGGCTCGCACTTACTTCTGCAACTCGGATAAAAATTCCCTAGAACACGAATTTGACTCGGTGGAGAAGGACCCCACCAAAACTCAATCAATTCAACGGGTTCATAATCGTTTTGAAAGGCATATTGAAACAACTTAGGAGCAGCGCATTCGCCAGTGCCAGCTGGGGGGATGTCAGCACCAAAATCTTCAAAAATTTCCAGAATATTTTTGACCTTTTTTTGCGCATTTAGAAAAGTGTAATGCTCAAAAAGTTGTTGTTGCAAATGCTGAGAAAGTGCCTTGCGTTTGTTCTTCAATGCTTGAATTTCGTTCTCAAAAACTTGTAATTCTTGTAGCTCTTTCGAAACTTCAAGTTGCATCTGTTTTTTGCGCCACTTCAAGCGCAGTTGGTCATCAATACTCGCTTGGCTGAGTTGTTTTAAAAGATCAGGACTTGCACCTAAACGCAATATTTTTCGATGTGCTTTACCCGCTTTAATCTGAGCAGACATTTCCAGCAATTCATTTTCATGATTCTTCTGAAGTAAACCGAGCTCATTGATTTTTGCCAAATAATCATCAGCAGAAAGAAGCTGCTCTATTTCTTGCGTTAAACCGTCTAATATGCGCTCACCAGTTTTATAGAAGCCATCATAAACCAAGGTGTCAAAAACCGGTGGAACAAAACCCTCAACAGCAACAGTATCATTTATCTTACCAGAAAAAGCTGACAAATAGCCGTACTTATCGTGGTGATTTTTAACAACCAAAAGACCGAACATCTTCCCCACTCCTCCACCGTCAAAATGACTTTGAACTACTGAATGGCTCATCAATTGCTCTTTGAAACTTTCAAAAGCTTGTCTACCAAATGCAGAAATCTCTACAAAAAACGGATTATTCAGCCTTGCTGGCGGATCAAATAATTGTGCATCAAATTCATGGAAAAAAGCATCAGCGTTCTCCACAATTCATTTTATTTGGCGTAACTAATCGCTCTTTTTTCACGAATCAAGGTAACCTTAACCTGACCAGGATAGGTCATTTCTTCCTGAATTTGCTGAGAAATAGCAAAAGATAATTCATCCGCTCTTTGGTCAGACACCTTATCGCTTTCCACGATTACACGCAGCTCGCGACCCGCCTGAATGGCATATGCCTGAGACACACCTTCGTGTGCCAAAGCCAAATTTTCCAAGTCCTTGATGCGTTTGATGTAAGATTCCACCATTTCGCGTCGGGCACCAGGACGGGCACCTGAAATTGCGTCACACACCTGAACAATTGGAGAAATCAAAGTCGTCATTTCAATTTCATCGTGGTGGGCACCTATGGCGTTACAAACATCTGGTTTTTCACCATATTTCTCAGCCCACTTCATCCCCAAGATTGCGTGTGGCAATTCTGGTTCTTCGTCTGGCACTTTTCCAATATCGTGAAGCAATCCAGCACGTTTGGCCACTTTTACGTTTAGGCCCAATTCAGCAGCCATAATCGCACACAGATTGGCTACTTCACGCGAGTGTTGCAATAAATTCTGCCCATAAGACGAACGGTATTTCATTCTTCCAACAGCACGCATCAACTCTGGATGCAAGCCATGAATACCTAAATCAATACAAGTTCTGCGACCCGTTTCTACAATTTCATCCTCCAACGATTTTTTGGTCTTGGCCACTACCTCCTCAATTCGCGCTGGGTGAATTCGTCCATCCGACACCAACTGGTGCAACGCCAAACGAGCAATTTCCCGACGTACGGGGTCGAAACACGAAAGAATGATGGCCTCTGGCGTGTCATCTACAATAATTTCAACACCTGTTGCCGCCTCAAGCGCTCGGATATTTCTTCCTTCACGTCCGATGATTCGACCTTTAATCTCGTCGCTATCAATATTGAAAACTGTAACTGCATTCTCTATTGCCTGCTCGGTAGCTACGCGTTGAATCGTTTGAATCACAATTTTTCTAGCTTCTCGATTGGCATTGATTTTGGCCTCATCAGAAATATCTTTGATGTATTGCATCGCATCCGTTCTGGCCTCATCTTTCAAAGCTTGCATCAATTGATTTTTGGCGTCCTCTGGTTTCAAATTAGCAATAGCAGAAAGTTCTTGAACACGTTTAGATTGAATTTTTTCAAGTTCCGTTTTCTTCAATTCGGCTACCTCAATTTTTTGCGTCAATTCTTGATTTTTCTTTTCAATATCTTTCTCCTGACGCGTCACCTCTTCCATTTTTTGGTTCAAGGTTTTTTCCTTGGCACGTATTTTATCCTCAGCTGATTGATATTTCCGCTCTCGGTCTTTAAACAACGTTTCGTGCTCCTCTTTGAGCGCTAAAAACTTTTCCTTAGCTTGAAGAATTTTTTCCTTCTTCATGCTCTCACCCTGAGTTTCTGCTTCCTTGATAATCAGTTCGCGCTTCTTTTTGAGCAAAACCTGATTTATCACAAATGTAAGTAAGGCTCCTCCGAACAATCCTACCAACAATCCAATTACTAGTTCCATTTTGTATTTATTAAGTTAAAAAAAAACCAACATCCACAGGAGTAATCCTGAAAGACATTGGTGAGTATGTAAGCAGCACGTACTACTTATTGAGTTGCTCCAATAAATCAGACAATACCTTAGTAGGTTCGGTCAAATCCACTTTTGCATATGGCGATGCCTCAGAACTTGATTTCTTAACAGCCACTTGAAGTGCTGTCATGGCTAACAAATCCTGAACATCTTTAACGGCATAATTGTCTCTAAGAAACTGAATTCTCTTGTTGATGTCTTCAGCAGCGCGCTCCACAGATTCTTTCTCCGACTCATCAATTGTGAGCGGATAATTTCGTCCTGCAACAACCACTTTTATAGACAACTTCGCCATTCCTTATTTTTTAAGATGCATTAAACACGCATCTATTTCTCTCACCAATTCGTCAATACGGTCATTCAAATCTACTGATGTGTTTGTTTGACTTTCTTGACTTATATTTTGAACTTCACGAGTAGTTTTCAATTCAAAAAGCTCCTCATTTCGTTCGTTTAAATCTTGCTTCAGCGCAGCTATTTCCTGTTGTAATTCAACTACATGAGTATCCAATTGCTCCGATTTCTTTTTGAAATACAGTGCTTTATCGCTTACATTTTGAATTAATGACATAAAATCTTCCACGAAACATCGATTTGTGCAAAGTTATAAATAAGAATCACACCAGATTCATAAAAGAAATGAAATCTAGCGCTACTTATGCAATGTGTTTTCTATCAATTCTTTACAACTTTAAAATACTGTACTTGATCGTCTGAACGCAATTCCAAATAGTACAGGCCAGCGCTTAAGAATTCAATATCAATCTCAACGCCATCAGGGCCTAACGGTATTGTGCGCACCAACTTGCCACTAGCGTCGAAGAGCTTAATTTCATCCATGCGAAGTTCGTTGCTATTCCAAGTAACAAACAAAATTTGGGCAGCTGGATTAGGGAAAATGTTCACACTATTCATTCCAAACGACTCCAAGCTCGACATGTCAATGACCATACACGGTGATGTTTTTACACAACCACCAACAGAGGCTTGTAAGGCATATGAACCTGTTTCATTGGTCATTGTGAAAGACGGACCTGTTGCTCCAAGAATGGGCGTTGCAGGATTTGTTGAACAATCCAACCACTGGTGTTGCGCGAAAGTTTGATTGGCATTCAAAGCCTGACCCACGTGCATAAAACTCGCATCGGCATTTGAGGCGTCAATTTCAATCGTCAAACACTCCAATGGAATAACACATCCGCCAGCACCAGCCACAAAAACATTCATCGATGCAGCTACTGGAAAGGTAATTTGTGTGCCAGTGCCCAAAAGGGTTCCTGAGTTGCAATTTCCAGCATACCAATACCAATCTTCAGCATCATTGAGCACACCAGAGTCAACATTGAGCGTCACGTCATCGCCTACACATACGCTAATGTTTCCTGAAACAACCGGCAATGTAGGGTGAACACAGTTGCCTGCTTCAATGGTGAAATTATTATCAGATATGTCGAAAAAAGTACCGTTATCTGCCATGACCATGACACGAGAGGTAGTGTTGGGTAAATTGGGGACTGTTACACTTGCAGAACCGTTATTGGGAACATTTGTCGCCAAAATAATAGGGTAGCTCATACCGCCATCGGTTGAAAGGTAAATGTCAACATTTTGACAATCCACATTGCCGTTGTTGGTATTAGCAACATTCCAAGTCACAGTTTCTGCCGTATTTCCTGTCCAAATAATACCAGTAGCCGAAGGATAGGTAAGCACAAAAGGTCCAGCGGTAGCATCGAAAGTAACACTTGTGCTCACATAATCGCTGCAACCTCCCACCAAATGATCATCATGTACGGTAACACGGAAATTCATTGTTCTTGCTACAGATGGCACAACCTCCCACGTAAAAGGACCATTGTTTGCAATAGCTTGAAGACTAGGAAAATAGCGTGTTGGGTTAGTGGTTGAAACGAAGCTTCTAAAGTTTGGACCACCGGTTGACGTTGAAACAGGCGGTTGCGTTGACGCTTGATTGTTGTATTGTTCCCAACGATAATATAGCGTATTTCCTGCATCTGGGTCTGTTGCAGTTGCTGTAAGTGCGAAAGGTGTGCTAATGGGTAAAGAAACACTACCGTTTGTTCCTGAAATTGAAGGAGCTGTGTTGCCACTGGTAGTAATCACAGGACAGGTATGCCCAGAGCCAGAGATAAAATTCCCCATTTCCTGAAGACTTCTCGTATGAAAATAATCATCACTGTTGTTTTGTACATTGGGTGCGCAAATACCGGCATATCCCATAATGGTGCTCGCACTACCGGGTTCGTAGCGTGCGCTATTCACCGAATTACAAGGATTATTCTGCGTGTGGTTGCCACCAAACTGATGTCCTATTTCGTGTGCCACATAATCAATATCAAAAGGATCGCCAACAGGCGCAGCGCTTCCTGTTACACCGCGTGCTTTGTTGTTGTTGCTGCAAACTACCCCTAAACCTGCTAATCCACCACTATTGGTACCAAAAACGTGTCCGATGTCGTAATTTGCTGACCCAATAACGCTGTTGATATTGTTTTGATTTTGAGTGATCATTGTTCCTGGTGTACCATTGGTATATGGGTCATTTGAGGCATTGGTGTAAACGATCAAGTTGTTATTGGCAATGATGGTCATTGTAATGGCAATCTCCTTTTCATAGACACCATTCACACGATTCATCGAGGTTACTTGTGCGGCCAAAGCCAAAGCAACCGTTCCGCCGTGAAAAGTTGTGTATTCGCCTGTTGCTGCAACTGCGAGGCGATACGTTCTCAAAGCACAAGACGCATAGCTGATGGCAATTTCATTCTCATTTTCAATGATATCCGCAGCCGCACTTTGCGCCTCATCGTCATGGAAACAACTCATTATTTTACTGGTAACAAAATCTCTTTTGTAATAAACCATATAATTTGTTGTGTTGCCCTGAGCCAAGGGGTCGATAAAAAAAGTGCCATTGGAGCGGTCGAAAATCATGGCATGGAAACCTTGTGGCGTGATATCAATTTTACCTTTTTTTGAACGGTCGGAAACGCCAATCACGTCGTAGGCTCTGATTTCTGGATACGCAGCAGCCAACACTGGATGCATGGTTGTGTTTTTAAAAACACGATAAGTATCAAACGAACCATCAGGGTTGGGCAATTCAATAATTAGGTGGTTACTGGGCTGAATATCATTGCGATGCGGGATATCGGAACCATTCAATTGCGTGTTGAGTTGCTGAAAATTGACATCAAACACCAAAAATGAATTCGCCCAAATGTGTTGATTCGGCAAGGGTTCATCAACCGTTAATTCGGAGGGCTCAAAAGCAGTTGAAATTAGTCTTTCGTCGGCATGTTGCGCAAAAAGCACAGTGGGCAGAATGAAACACGCCATTATCAAAACAGCGGTCCATCTCCCAATTGAGGATATAGATTTCATAAAAAGGATTTTAGAGTTTTAGCATGGCAAAGCTAGACAAAAAAATGCAAGTTTCACCGACTAAAAAGCACTACTGTATCACAATCCTAAGCGGTTTAAAATGATGTGCCAATCCATCAATAAAAACAAGGTAAGTACCTTGACTCCAGTTCAAATTTTCAAAAGGAATCAAGTAGCTTCCGGCATTCAATTCAATGCTTTGTTGGAACACTATTTTTCCAGACAAATCGGTAACCACAATGTTTTGCAATCCGAAGTTTGCTGCTGCTCCAATTGACAAGTTAAATTCACTATGCGTTGGATTGGGATAAACAGTCATTTGATTTTCCGAGTCAACACAATTCAAATGAATAGGTGCATAACTGGTTTCCAAGCCGTCAAAATCCACTTGAACCAATCGGTAATAAACAGAAGTATTCAAGAATTTAAAATCCACGAATTGGTATTCTTGGGATTGATTTGAATTTCCAGAAGCTTCAATTTCAGCCAAAAGAAGCCAAGTGAATCCATCGCGACTCGATTCCAACCTGAAATGTGAGGCGTTGAACTCAGAACTTGTAGACCATTGAACGAGCACATCGGTTTCACGACATATGGCCTCAAAAGCATTCAAATTTACAGGCAGCGCAGAATTATTGCTGTTCATCGGAAAAAACTCTGAAAACCCAATAATCACATATTCCAAATAGGATGAGTTGGTAACAGATGGAAACAAGGTATTTGTAGCTCCTGAATTGGCCTGAGGAATAAAAAGAGTGGTTCCACCTACACAGTTGTTGGTTGGATTGCCATCTAGCGAAGTACCCGAATGCTTCGTCAAACTCAATTGATTCAAATTCGTAACTTCGTCGAAGGGGTTATCCACTGTTGAAAGCGCAGCCAATTGATAATCAGTATATTCTGAGTTTGAGATATACAGACGCACAGCAACAGGATTCATCGGTTGAAACTGAGGTGTAATCACAAAACTTCTTGCCAAGGCAGCATTGAAAAACTCAGATTCTATAGGGTCTGAACAAGAAGCAACTATGTAGGGAGCTCCGTTTACGTGCGTTGTAGCGGTAACATTACCCAAATCTTGCCCATTGGAATTGATTGATGCAATCAAACGACCATCATTATTGTAAAAATGCACCCAATTTCCTGAGTTGACGACACAAGTTGCAAAATCTTGATCAATAGACAAATTATTACCAATGGCAGGCACATTTACAGAAACTGAAGCACAAGCTGTTTCTGGACAGTCAACACCTGCACTGGCTCGAACAAAATAAGTAGTATTTGAGTTCGGTGATACTTGAATGGAATTTCCAGTGCCCAATGATGTTCCACCACAGGATGCGGTAAACCATTCGTATAAAGCTCCGGGAGCCAATGCGCCACCCTGTTGGGTTAGTGTTAATTCACCACCAAGGCAATAAGGAACACCAACAACATCAATATTAGATGGGGCCACGGATGGTATTGGACACAATGGCGGATCAAAACAAATATTCAAACTCCAAGAATTCAAAGAACCGCCATCTTGATTGAACAAATCCTGAATAGTTAGCGTCCAAACACCTTGCATTTCTTGGCCGTTGAAATTCGCTAGATTTCCTGTAGGCTGATAGGTCAAACCTGTGGTTGGCGGACAAGGAATAGCACCAGGAGCTGCACTCGAGCTAAAATTCAAATTAAAATTGTCTTGATTACCACAAATCCCACTAAACAACTGCACTGTAGTGCCTTGAGGGCTTGTTAGGGAAATGGCTAAATCGGATACCCACGAATGCGTTCCTATCAAATTCAAGACATCAACATTATTGATTATGCCCGATTGCGATACAGTAAGCGTTGAAGTGACAGTTGGTGTTCCCGATGCAGGAATATTCACCGGCACATTAGCTGAAGCAGTGGTAGTACATGACGCTGTTGTAAACTGTTGAACTGATGAAAAACTCGAGGTTCCACAAGTATTTTGAACACTAACGCGCCAATAATATACGGTTGCAAGACTCAAAGCACCTGAGGAAAAACTGTTACTAGCAATACCTGATTGATTCAACACTATATTGCTGAAAGCCAAATCTGTTGCCACCTGAATGGTGTATGTTGCATTAGGAGAAGCAGAGGCACTCCAAGAAAAAGACACAGGTAGCGTTATTCCTGTAGCGTTGTTTGTTGGCGCAATTAAAGATACTGAAGCGGAGACACCAGATACAACATTCAATGTGACGTTTGCATTTTGAGTTCCGAATGTACCTGTCGTAGTTACCGTAATCACATAGGTGCCTTGCGCCACACCAGTCGTATTTACATTTAGCGTTGAACCCGCTGGTGGATTGGGTTGAGGAAAAACAGGATTAATTGACCAATTTGCTAATGCTCCAGCCGGAAGATTACTGAAACTAAATGTAACTGGGTCTGTATACGATCCCAACTGGAAAACATCAAAATTAAATTGAGCATTCGTTCCAGCACAAACAGTTAAGCTTGGTGAGTTAGAAACCAGTTGATAGCCATTTGGTGCAACAGTGATTGTGAAATTATTATTCGATATATCAAAGAAAGTTCCATTATCTGCCATGACCATGACACGTGAAGTTGTGTTGGGTAAATTGGGCACAGTGATGTTTGCTGAACCATTGTTAGGGACATTAGCGGCCAATAAAATAGGATAAGACGAACCGCCATTGGTAGATAAATAAATATCGACTAACTGACAATTGACATTGGCATTTGTGGTGTTGGCTACATTCCAAGTTACGGTTTGAGAGGTTGTGGCTTGCCACGTGATTCCCGTCGCAGAAGGATAAGTCAGCACAAAGGGTCCAGCTGTGGCGTCAAAAGTAACTGTTGTGTTGATGTAATCGCTGCAACTGGCAACCGCGTGATCATCGTGTACGGAGCACCTGAAGTTCATCGTTCGAGCAACAGATGGAAGCACCTCCCATGTGAAAGGACCGTTTGCTGCAAGCGCCTGTAAATTTGGGAAATATCTTGTAGGATTGGTAGAGGAACTGAAACTCCTGAAATTGGGACCACCCGTAGCCGTTGAAACTGGCGGCTGTGTGGTTACTTGGTTGTTCATTTGCTCCCAGCGGTACCACAAAATATTACCAGCATTTGGATCTGAGGCTGTGGCTGTGAGCGCAAAAGGCGTGCTAATCGGCACAATAAAACCCCCATTGGTTGATGAAATTGTGGGTGCGCTATTGGCTAGATTTGTTGTTACTGCACATGTGCCACCAGAACCAGAAATAAAAGAGCCTATTTCTAAAAGATTCACACCGTGAAAATGGTCATCACTGTTGTTTTGAACATTGGGTGCACATATGCCTGCGTAACCCATGATTGTGCTCGCGCTCCCAGGTTCCATTGCAGTAGCGTTATTTCTATTACAATTGTTGTTTTGTGTGTGATTTCCTCCAAATTGATGTCCCATTTCATGTGCCACATAGTCAATATCAAAAGGGTCGCCAATGGGTGCACCGCTTCCTGTAACACCGCCAGCCTTTAAAGAATTATTACAAACCGATTGCAGATAGGCCACTCCGCCACCGCCAGTTGAAAAGACGTGACCAATATCGAAATTGGCATTACCTATCACTGCACCCAAATTCGTTATATTTTCGCCCAACATGGTACCTCCGTTATTGTTGGTGTATGGGTCAGAACCCGCATTGGTGTATATTATCAGATTATTATTCGCAACAATCTGCATAGTTATCGCCATTTCTTTCTCATAAACACCGTTCACGCGATTCATGGTAGTAACCTGAGCAGCCAACGCCAATGCCACCGTGCCTCCATGAAATGTGGTATATTCTCCTGTAGCCGCTACTGCCAATCGGTATGTGCGCAATTGACAAGAAGCATAACTCAAAGGAACATCTACAATATCTACTGAAATTATATCAGAGATATTTTGTTCCTCCAATTCATCGTGGTTACAAGTCATGGCTTTTGTGGTGACAAAATCGCTTTTACGATATACCATGTATAAGGCATTATTCTCTTGCAACAATGGGTCAATGAAATAAGTTCCTTGTTGTTGATTAAAAATCATGGCATGAAATCCATGTGGTGTGATGTCGATTTTCCCTTTTAAATTTCTGTTATTTAAGCCAACCACATCATAGGTTCTGATTTCAGGAAATTGACTCTGCAAATCAGGATGCATTGTTGTGTTTTGATATACCTTAAATACATCATAAGCGCCATCCGGATTTGGAAGACTAATCAACACAACATCGTTCGTGCCAATGTCATCCCGATGTGGAATATCATCCCCCTTGAGTTCATTGTTTAAGGAATCGAAATCCAAATTGAAAACAACAAAGGCATTGGACCAAATAAGTTGTTTATCTAATGGCTCAGAAACAAGCAAATCAGCTGGAACGAGCGTTGTTTGGATTTCTCTGGTGTTCGACTGGGCTATTCCAACTACAAGAAAGAGCAAAGCACAAAGCGTGGATAGCAGTTTTTTCATGGCGCAAGCGTTTAAATTCTCACGCCAAAGCTATGCAAACATTTTAAAATAAACAAGGCGAACACCACGTCCGCCTTGAAATTTTAAAAAAATGAAGTAATGGATTGCTTATTTTTTAACTAATCGCTTGGTATAGGTGGCTTGATCGCCAACAATTTGAACAAAATAAACACCTGAAGGCCAATCTTGAATGTCTAAAACATAAAGTTGCTTACTGGTTGCAATCGTATGAATTACGCGTCCGGTCATATCTGTAACCACTAGTTTTCTAACATCAAAACCGTTATTTACCTGAACATTTACCTTGTTATCAGCAGGATTTGGAAATAAGGACCAAGTTGGCAATTGTTGTTGTTCAATGCTCACGGCAAAAGATATGGCAGATGACGGATATTCACAACCAAACTCATCAATCACCACAAGCGTGTAGCTTCCAACACCAGCAATAGCCGTTGAATTTCCTGTAGCACCTGCAATTGGATTGCCATTCAAATACCATTGATTGGATGCGCCAACGAGTGGATTGCTCAAAACGATTTCATTTGGTGTGCTGTAAATACCAGGCACATAATCCGTACAAACAATACCAACAACAGGTTGCGATGTAGCAAAGCAGCCACCCAGATTAAATGCAGCCACTGTGTAAGAACCTGAAACTACTGGCTCATAAGTAGGCGCAGATGCACCAGCAATAGGTTGACCATTCAAATACCATTGATAAACAAATCCTTCGTCTTCTACCGACATCACGTTTTCAATTTCATCATACTGAATCACTGGTGCATCTGGATAGCCATAAACCATAACGGTATCTTGAGAAATAACAGCTGGAAATGGAAGGATTGTTTGACTGCTCACGGTGTAACTAATATTGCCGCTCGTTCCACCAGAAAGTGCACAACCCCCACAACCATTCAAGTTCAAGATATGTTGGCCCATATAGTCATCCTCAAAAAACCAAAGCTCGCCTCCCGACTCATCAGCCTCCCAAATTTGTATTTTATATTCGCTTGCATTATTCAATACAATGCTCACATTCCAAGAAACTGGTGGAACCGTATCCATGATAATGCTACTTTGATATACGGGAACATCATTCTCCAATAAAATAAAATAGGCATCAGCTGCTTCAAATGATGGAAAGCCGCCACCGTAATTACCAATTGAGTTAATGGTTAAAGACGTTAATGTGAATACATCCAAGGTGTCTAAATTGGAATAGGCCGTGTAATTAACAACATATTCTCCTGGCTGCATATATACTTGCGGCGCAGGATTCTCAGCCGCAGAAGTGTTTCCGTTGCCAAAATCCCAAGAATAAGCCAACATACCTGGATTGTTGTTTTCAAAAGCTACCACAATTGGTGCGCAACCAAGTGCTCCAATCATAGAAAAACCATCATTCGAATTATCTGGCGTGTAGGGAAGAATCGTTAGTGGCAATTGAAATGAAAAGGGAACACCATTTGTGATGGTTAAGTCAGCTAAAACATTTACATCAACCAAATATTCACCAGCAAGCAAAGGAGTTCCATAAACCAATCCACATCCGTTCACAGAAACTTGCGGATTGTAATTACAGCCATTGGAGGCATTGGAACATTCCCATTGCAAACCCACAGGCAAAGAAACCGATAAAATCAAGAAATTGGTAAAATCGTAGCCCATGGTATCCGTTGGCAACACAAATTGCAGTACCTCAGAGTAAGGTTGACCCACGGTGCCGTCAGGAAATGACTCAGGATAAACACCAACTTGCGTGTATTGTGCATCAGGTACACAAACCTGTGCGAAGGATTGGTTGACCAAAAATAAAACTGCGATAAAAAGTATAATTTTTCTCATAAATCAAAATCTAGCAGCGTAAAAGTAATTCATTTTCAAATTGCATGATAAAATAGAAGTAAGAATTTCTTTAATCCCTTTCATTTCTTAATTTCGCAGCTCAAAACAAGAACAGATGAAAAAGATTGGTGTATTGCTGTCAGGATGCGGTGTTTATGATGGTGCAGAAATTCAAGAAGCGGTATTCACCCTGTTGGCGATTGAGGAATTGGGCGCAGAAGCCGTATGTATTGGCATCGATAAAAACCAGCATCACGTTGTAAATCACACCAACGGGGAGGAAATGCAGGAAAGTAGAAACATGTTGGTTGAGGCCGCTCGCATTGCCCGTGGTAAAATTACATCTATAGATAAAATTGAACCTAACGACATCGATGCGCTGGTAATTCCCGGTGGATTTGGTTCTGCAAAAAACTTCACCACTTGGGCTTTTGATGGTCCAAATAGCACTATTCTTCCTGAAGTTAAATTGCTGCTAGTCAACTTAGTAAACATCGGAACGCCTATTTGTGCCCTTTGTGTATCACCAGTTGTAGTAGCTAAAGCCTTGGCCGATTCAACGACACATGCCCATTTAACCATAGGTTCTACAGCGGGAGCATCTGAGTATGACATTGCTGGATTCAGAGCTGGATTGGAAGCCACAGGTGCAGTCACGGTTAACAAAAGCATCTCAGAAATACAAATCGACCATAAAAATCGCATTGTTTCCGCCCCATGCTACATGATGGAAACCACATTGGTTGAATTGCGTCAAAATATTTTTCAGGCTGTAGAAGCCACGATACAACTCATTGATTAATCCATCGAATCTAAAAACATGAAAAAAGCACTTTTTATATTAAGCGCATTGGCCCTATTCACGGCAACATCGTGCACACGCGATTGGACTTGTGTATGCGAATTTAGCGATGGATCAAATCCGAATCAAACAGCTATTGGGAGCTCCAACCGCGATGCTACTGAGGAAATGTGCAACGACTTCGGAGCCGAAGCAGCGAATTTGGGCGCAGAGTGTGCGTTGAGTGAGTGATAAACTGATTAATTAAGCAAAAAAAATCCCGCAGCTCGCACCACGGGATCTTAGAATAAAGTATAATAGACCAATAAATCAAACCGATAAAATCATTTTTAGCTGATTTTGATACAACCTTTTTCGATGGTAATTTTAGCACCATTTTTCACTTTCACCCAGCCGCATTCTGTTTTGATTTCAATTTCAGACGCGCTTGTTTGCACAGAAGTGGAACCCGATGTGGAAGCATTAAATTCGATTTTCATGGTTGAGCCATTCGCGCGAACTTCCATGACATATTTCTTTGAATCTTTGTTGTAGTATTGAATGGTGTAAGCACTCGCCAAATTAAACACAAACAAAGAAACCAAGGTTAAAACAAAAGCTTTCATAATTCTATTTTTTTAAGTTTGGATGAAACTAAACATTTATCTTGTTATACAACAGGGTGATACTAAGTTTTTTCTCACAACACCACAAGCGAGGAAAATTAGTTGAGCATGTTGTATTCGATAAGAATAAACCTCACGACCTTCGCAGCTGGACATGTAAATCTATGTTGTCAGATTGGTTTCAAAATTATTATGAATGCAATTTTTTTGGAACGCAGATAACGCTGATGCAAGCAACGCAGATAAACACTGATTAATTCCGCGAGAATCCGCGCAAATCCGCTTAATCTGCGTCATCTGCGTTCCATTCCTATATCCGCAACCACGATAGTAGCAGCGAAGCTAAATCTACGTTCCATTTAACACAACCACAAAAAAAATCCCGCAGCTCACACCACGGGATTTTCATATCTATTTTTTCTAAAAACTAAGCTTTCACTGCAGCCGTCAAAAATTCTCTGTTCATTCGGGCGATGTTCGTTAAAGAAATGCCTTTCGGACATTCAACTTCACAAGCACCAGTGTTGGTACAGTTTCCAAAGCCTTCTTCGTCCATTTTTGTGACCATGCTCAATACGCGTTGCTCGGCCTCTGCTCTACCCTGTGGCAAGATAGCCAACTGAGATACTTTCGCAGAAACAAATAACATCGCTGATGCATTTTTACATGAAGCAACACATGCGCCACAACCGATACACGTTGCCGCAGCAAAAGCCTCATCGGCATCTACTTTTGGCACTGGAATAGAGTTGGCATCTTGGGCTGCACCTGTGTTCACAGAAATATAACCACCCGCTTGTATGATGCGGTCGAATGCTGAGCGATCCACCACCAAATCTTTAATGATTGGGAAGGCTTTCGCTCTCCAAGGCTCGATGTAAATGGTGTCACCATCCTTAAACGAACGCATGTGCAATTGACAGGTCGTAACTGCTGATTGTGGTCCATGCGCACGTCCGTTGATATACAAAGAACACATCCCACAAATTCCTTCGCGACAGTCGTGGTCGAAAGCAATCGGGCTGTCGCCTTTTTCAACCAATTCTTCGTTCAATACATCTAACATTTCCAAAAAAGACATATCAGGAGAGATATTGCTTACTGGATAGTCAACCAATCTTCCTTTGTCTGCGGCGTTCTTCTGACGCCATATTTTCAAAGTTAATTTCATATTTTATTCTTTTTTGCTTTTGACTTCTTGCTTAAAACTTTCTGCCTCTAGCGATTAAAAGTATTTTCATTAGTAGCCTTTGGCTATCGAGTGACCGACGATAGGAAGTCGTATCGAGATAGCCTACTTATAACTACGTTGTACCAATTTAATATTCTCGTAAACCAATTCTTCTTTATTCAGGATAGGCTCATTGTTGTCTCCAGCAAATTCCCAAGCCGAAACAAAGGCAAAATTATCATCGTCGCGCAGGGCTTCACCTTCTTCGGTTTGTGATTCTTCTCGGAAGTGACCTCCACAAGATTCTTTTCTATCCAAAGCATCGTAGCACATCAACTCCCCTAATTCAATTAAGTCTGCTACGCGCCCCGCTTTGTCCAATTCTGGATTGAATTCGTTGGCCTCACCTGGAACGCGAACATTGGTCCAAAACTCACGCTTAATTTCTTGGATTTCTGCAATGGCTTGTTTCAAGCCTTCTGCATTTCTTGCCATACCACATTTATCCCACATCACTTTGCCCAAGCGTTTGTGGTAGTAATCCACAGCTTTGGTTCCGTTGGTAGACAACAATTTTTCAATTCTATCGCGAACTTCTTTTTCAGTAGCTTCAAATTCTGGTGAATCTGTAGCCACATGGCCTGTTCTAATTTCATTAGACAAATAAGAACCAATTGTGTAAGGAATCACGAAATAGCCATCGGCCAAACCTTGCATAAGCGCAGAAGCACCAAGTCTATTAGCGCCGTGTTCGGAGAAATTCGCTTCACCCAAAGCATACAAGCCCGGAACGGTAGTCATCAATTCATAATCCACCCAGAGTCCGCCCATGGTATAGTGTACCGCCGGATAGATTTTCATGGGGGTTTCATACGGATTTTCACCTGAGATTTGCAAATACATATCAAACAAGTTGCCGTATTTTTCTTTCACAACAGCTTTACCGAGTTCTTTGATTTTCTCTGGACTCGCATTGCTGATATTCATCTTCGTTGCTTCGATTTTTCCGTAGCGCTCAATGGCATCAGCATAATCCAAATAAACTGCCTGACCAGTTGCGTTTACACCAAAACCAGCATCACATCTTTCTTTGGCAGCACGAGAAGCCACATCACGAGGCACCAAGTTTCCAAAAGCTGGATAACGACGCTCTAGGTAATAATCACGGTCAGCTTCAGGTATATCATTCGCGCGTTTCTTGCCTTGTTGAATGGCTTGAGCATCTTCTATTTTCGCAGGAACCCAAATCCTTCCATCGTTTCTCAATGATTCCGACATCAAGGTCAATTTACTTTGATGGTCGCCAGAAACAGGCACGCAAGTTGGATGAATTTGCGTATAACAAGGATTTCCGAAGAAAGCACCTTTTTTGTAAGCCTTCCAAGCAGCACTTACGTTACTTCCCATCGCGTTGGTTGAAAGGAAGAATACGTTACCGTATCCACCTGTGCAAAGTAAAACAGCATGTGCAGAATGACGTTCAATAGCGCCCGTTACCAAGTTTCTCGCAATGATGCCACGTGCTTTACCATCCACTTTCACGACATCCATCATTTCATGGCGGTTGTACATTTTCACAGATCCTTTGGCAATTTCTTTTGATAGCGCCGAATAAGCTCCAAGCAACAACTGCTGACCTGTTTGTCCTGCTGCGTAGAATGTACGCTGAACTTGTGTTCCACCAAAAGAGCGGTTGTCTAACAAGCCACCATATTCACGGGCAAAAGGAACACCTTGCGCCACACATTGGTCAATAATTAAGGTGCTTACCTCAGCCAAACGATGCACATTGGCTTCACGGGCACGGTAGTCACCACCTTTAATCGTATCGTAGAACAAACGGAACGTTGAGTCGCCGTCGTTTTTGTAATTTTTCGCAGCATTGATACCCCCTTGTGCAGCAATAGAGTGGGCTCTTCGAGGACTGTCTTGAAAACAGAAAACCTTCACACTGTAGCCCATTTCTGCCAAAGAAGCCGCAGCAGACGAACCTGCCAAACCTGATCCTACAACAATGATGTCAATGTTTCTCTTGTTTGCAGGGTTCACCAAAGCCACGTGGTCTTTGTAATCTGTCCATTTTTTATCAATAGGACCTGCTGGTATTTTAGAATTCAACTTACTCATATTGTAAAATCTTTAAGATTGGCTAATAAATAAATATACAGGAATCACAGCAAATGCCAAGGGAACAACAATGGCAAAAGCATAACCCAATTTCTTAATCAAAGGCATGTAGCTTTTGTGGTTGGCGCCCAAACTTTGGAAGGCACTTTGAAAACCGTGCATCAAGTGGAAGCTCATGGCAAACATGGAGAATACATATAAAAGCACCATTACAAGCGCCAAGCTGTTTTCTTTCGGGCTGAAAAAGTTCATGACGATGGTGTGGAGGTCTTTGTAGGCGGTGCCTGCTTGAATTTCAGTATCCTTATAAAACAGCGCGGTACCATTTTTTACATCAATTTGTTCTACTGGTAAAATAGCTTGATTAACATTCATATACAGCTCCATTTCCTGACCCTGAACTTCAGTTTTTATCGTATGCAGCGGCATCTCCGAAAAGTGCATTTTCGCCCAGAAGTGCACCATGTGCGTAGCAATAAACACCAACATGATTGTTCCGAGGATGGCCATATTACGCGAATACCATTTAGAATTGGCGTTGCGGTTGGTGTGGGCATATTGTTGCGGACGCGCCTTGCGGTTTTGGTAGGTCAACAAAAAACCATCAATGGCGTGAAACAAAATGCTGATGTAGGTTACATAACTCAATATTTTCACCGCTGGATTGGTGGTCATGAAATGGGCATATTGATTGAACTGCAAACGCCCCGCCTCATCGGTCATGAACAATTGCAAGTTGCCTAATAGGTGTCCAACTAAAAATAGACACAAAAACAATCCGGTCAAAGCCATCCAATATTTCTTGGCTAGTGAGGATTTTATTAATACTGATTTACTCATGATGTTGTTTTTTTCAAGTAAAAATGACGGTGCAAAAATAAAAACCAAATGGGTATGATGAACAAAATCAAACCAGTCTGTCTTTATTTAGAATGCATACAAATTAGCTTTCGTTTCAAATCAAGGATAAAACAAGATTTTGAGGGAAATGTTTTTGATTTTAAAGGGAAAATTGTGATTTTTAAGAAGAAATAATTCTGGGGTGTAAAGATAAGTTCTTACGTGCCATGCAAGTAAATTCGGAACGAGCAAGACAAAAACATGGCCAATATTGCTTTCAAATAATTTACGCTCCACTTGGAATAGGGCTTTTGGAAGAATCACAACCCAATGAACTGAGCACACATACCAGTTACAGCAAGCCGAACCGGGAGCTTTCGGGGGATAAGTATTTATCTTTACACCTCAAGGAAAGGAAAAAAAGCAATTTCCCCCTACAACACCCCCTGCTTCTTCAGCGTCCTGCCCACCACAACGGCGAAAAGAATCAAATAAGCAAAAGCAACAATGGTGACCCAGTAGGAATTGTGCACGCCAAAAATATCAGCGAATTTTCCCTGGATGGGTGGAATAATGGCGCCACCGAGAATCATCATTACCAAGAAACCTGAACCTTGCGTGGTGTATTTGCCTAGTCCCATCAAGGATAAACTGAAAATGGATGGCCACATGATGCTGCATGCCAATCCACCGGAAAGGAAGGCATAAATGGCAATATTACCCGTGGTGAAAATGCCCACCAACATGGCAGCCAAACCAAAGACACCGAAAATCAAAAGGGTGCGAACAGGCTTATCTTGACTTGCAAAAAATGCTGCAATCAATACAAAAACGCAAAGCACATACAAATACAAATTACTCACGTCTTTACCACTGAAATGATTCACGGCCAACATGACACCGAAAGCCAGAATTGGGACAGCAATCATCAATATTTTTTTGGTGCTTGCCGACATATTGAACACACTAATAGCGCCCGTCCAACGACCCACCATCAAACTTCCCCAATAAAAAGAAATGTAAACAGCTGCATCTTGCGTGGAAATTGAACCAAAAGCTTCTGTGCTGAGCAATTCACCCAAATTGGAGCCGATGGCCACTTCTACCCCAACGTAAAAGAAAATCGCCAACATGCCCAAAATCAACTGCGGATATTGCATGGCGCCCCAACCTGCTTTGTTTTTTTGGGAAAATAAATAGGCCAAAAACAGGGAGCCCACAACCACCAAGAAAGCACCAATCAACCAGTAAAGTCTTTGGTTTTCAAGGATTTCTAAGGCTGTTGTGGTGTCGGTGTAAGTCTGGAAAATAGGAACGAAACAAGCGACCAAAAAAACAGTCATCGCGAGTAATGCCATGAACGCTTTAGTCGATTTTTCCATCTGCACATCTTGAATGCCAGCAGGAACTTTTTTCGAGAAATACAAAATGGCTGCTGCGCCCAAAAACAAAAGTCCAACGAAAGTATACAACACAATCACTTTGGTTAATGGAAGATTGGCAATCTGCGCGTCAGAGATATTTTGTGCTGTTCCGAAAAGTGCAAAGGCAACCAACAAAGGTCCAATCATGGTGCCAAAGGAATTGACGCCGCCGCCTAAATTCACACGGGAAGCACCAGTGCGTGGGTCGCCCAAAGAAATCATAAATGGATTGGCGCCCGTTTGCTGAATCGAAAAGCCCAAACCGATGATAAACAAACCAACAAGCATCAAGGAATAGGTGTTGGCATTCACTGCATAAATCATAAAACCTGCGCCAAGTGCAGAAAGAATTAAACCTCGAACGATGGTCTTTTTGTAGCCCATTTTGGCCACCAAATCAGAACCGAAGAAATTGGCGTAGGCAAACAAAGAAAGCGCACCGAAATAATAGGCAAAATAGAACGCCAAATCAATCAACTGCGATTGGAATTGGTCGAGCCCAAAATAATTTTTACAAAAAGGGATAAACACCGAGTTGCTCGCGGCAATAAAACCCCAAAAGAAAAACACGATAGCAACCACAGATAGGGCGCTCGTGTTTGTGGGCTGCATCTCTTTGCCGTGTAATTCACTCAAATTTTCTTCCAGATGGGTAACTCCTCCTGCCATAATTCATAAATTTTGGCGAAATGTAAGGAAAAGTTTTGAAAACGTGAATGATTTTGTATTTTGAACAATAAGTAAAAGAGGGAAGTCACATTTGACTTGATTCTGTAAATAAAAAGATCACTCCATTGCGAAAGACAAAAAAAGTTGTGTCACACCGCGCAGCAGCAACGAAGTTAAAGTTTCACAGAGAAGGAAAAGAAACCTGACGTCAACAGCTAATATCTAACAGCCATCTACCTCCACTTATTCGACCCAATCAAATGCACCAAATCGGTTTTGATGTATTGCAACACAGGATAAATGCTGTCAAAATTTGGTGTGGCATTGAAATAAACCGTTCCGCGAATAAAATGATTCACGCTATCGGTGAAATGGAATTGAAACGGCGTTGCGGCATTGCCATAAAATTCGTAAAACGTTCCATAAACGCGCTGTTCTGGATTGAATATCATGGAATCTTGGATGGCAGAAGCTTTCACCTGGTGTTCGCGCACTTTGTCGATGGAATAGCCTATTAGTCCGGGTAAGTTATTCTCGATAGGCACATAGCTCAAATGCAACATGCCATTGAACTGACCCAAACTGATGTCTTGGTGGCAGGGGTTTTCTTGATTTGGTGGAACCGCTGTCATGTAGGAAGCCAATTCAAACTGATACGGACAATCCAATTCTAGAGGAGCATATTGGCGCTCTGGAAATTCAACGCGCAAATTGGCTATGGGTCGGGGAATCAACAACTCGTCGCTACCACAGGCCACGAACAAAAACAAAAGACCCAATAAAAAGCTACTTTTCATGTTTTGTCCCGTTTTTAATGACACGCACCAATTTCACGCGTTTTTTATCCGCTGCTTCAACGATAAAGGTCAAATCACTCACGGTTAATCGCTCATTTTTGCGCATGATGCGACCGCTTTGTTCAATGATAAATCCAGCCACAGATTCAGCGTCGCCTTTCAAATCTTCATAGGCTTCGGGGTCAACATCCAGTACTTTGTACATATCTAAAAGTGATGTTTTTCCTTCAAAAACAAAAGTATAATCGTTTACTTTGGTGTGCACCACTTCGTCGTCGTCAAATTCATCGGTGATATCGCCCACAATTTCTTCCAAAACATCTTCTAAAGTTACGATACCATTGGCGCCACCGTATTCATCAACCACAATGGCCATGTGCATTTTTTTCTCCTGAAAATCTTTGAGTAAGTCGTCAATTTTCTTGTTTTCCGGCACAAAAAACGCAGGTCGAGCCAAATTGCGCCAATTGAAATCTTCCGCTTTATTGATGTGTTCCAATAAATCTTTCACATACAAAATGCCTGTGATATTATCGAACGAATCTTGATATACAGGAAAACGTGAAAAGCCACTTTCAACGATCACGTCATACACCTCTTTGAAATTCAATTTTACATCGATTGCAGCGGCATCCACACGCGAACACATGATTTGACAAACCTCTGTGTTGCCAAACTTCACAATGCCTTCCAACATTTTGTGTTCTTCCTCAGAGTCTGACAATTCCTTGGTTAAAGCCACAGCTTGCTCCAAATCCGTAGAGGAAAGACGCATATCTTTTTTCTTGGTCTTCTTGTTGATAATTTCTGTGCTTTTCATCAAAAATGCAGAAAGCCAAGAAAACGGCGGTGTTTTAGACAAAATGCGCAAAGGAGTGGCCATGCGCTGTGCAATAGGCATTGGATTTCTATTGGCATACAACTTCGGAATCATCTCTCCAAAAAGAAGCAAAACCAAGGTGATTAAGACTACTTGCAAGAGAAAAACAACGATGGGGTGCTCCAACAAACTTTCGTCGAGCAAGGCTTTTGACAAGACGTCGGTGAGGTAGGTACCCAAAATAACGATGCCCACATTCACAAAATTGTTCGTAATCAAGATGATCGAAAGCAGCTCTTTGGGCTTGTCTTTCCAATCCAAAACCATCAGCGCACGCGGACTTTTATCCTTTTTTAAGCTATCTAAATCTTGGGGGGTAATGGAGAAAAAAGCGATTTCGGATGCAGAAATCAATGCCGAACAAAGCAGTAAAAACAAGAACAAAATCACAGACCAAGTAAAAGCACTTGAATCAAACATTGAAGTGAGAAGAATAAAAAACTGTTCCGGAGGCTCTGAATCTATCATGCTGCAAAATTAGAACATTTTACGATTGAGTTCATGATTAAAAAGGCAAAATGTCGTCATCCATAAAACTATCAGGCAAAGCTTGGTTGTTCGACGACTCAACAGAAGGTGGATAACTTTGCTGTTGACTGTCAGCACTTTCGGCTCTAGGAGTAAGCAATTGCAACTCATCCGCAATAATTTCTGTGATGTAGCGCACGATATTGTCCTTGTCGGTGTAGGAGCGCGTTCTCAATTTGCCTTCCACATAAATTTTGGAACCCTTTTTCACATAATTCTTGGTGATTTCTGCCAAGCCGCGCCACAAAACGACGTTGTGCCAATCGGTCACGGTGCGTTTTTCACCCGTTTTTTTATCCGTAAAATTCTCCGACGTAGCCAATGGCACTGTAGCCACACCTACCCCATTTTCCAAATACCTCACCTCAGGGTCTTTGCCCACATTGCCGATGAGAATTACTTTATTTACTGTTCCAGCCATAGCGGCAAATGTAGGAAGAAAAGACGAATATAAAAAACACCATCAAACCCTCCCCGCCGTCTCCAACAAAACATAATCCAACAAGACCAGTGCACACATGGCCTCTACAATAGGCACAGCACGCGGCACAACACAAGGGTCGTGGCGACCTTTGCCTTCGAGTACAATTTCATTTCCAGCGTTGTCGATGGAGGCTTGGTCTTGCATCAAGGTTGCCACAGGTTTGAAAGCCACTCGAAATTCAATGGGTTGACCATTGGAAATGCCACCTTGAATGCCACCAGAAAAATTGGTTTGAGTTGAACCGTTGGGTAAAATCACGTCGTTGTGTTGCGAACCACGCATGGTGGCAGCCGAAAATCCAGAGCCAATTTCAAAACCTTTCACCGCATTGATGGACAACATCGCTTTGCCCAATTCGGCGTGGAGTTTATCAAAAACCGGAGCACCTAAACCAATGGGGACGCCATTTGCCACACAGCGCACAATGCCACCAATAGTGTCACCAGCTTTGCGCACTTCCATAATCAGGCTTTCCATAAGTTGAGCCGTTTCTGCATGAGGACAGCGCACTATGTTGTCTTCGATATTGTCTGGATTCAGGATATAATCCGCTGGCATTCGAATATCGCCCACTTGATCCACATAAGCATGAATCTGGATGCCTATCGATTTCAAAAATTGTTTGGCAATGGCACCACCCACAACACGACAGGCAGTTTCGCGGGCACTCGATCTTCCGCCGCCACGATAATCGCGGTGACCGTATTTTTTATCGTACACAAAATCTGCGTGCGAAGGTCGATAAGCGTCTTTCAAATGCTCGTAATCCTGCGATTTTTGATTTTCATTCACAATCATAAATCCGATGGGAGCGCCTGTGGTTTTTCCCTCAAAAATGCCAGAAAGAAACCGCACCGTGTCCGATTCTTTGCGCTGAGAAACAATTTTCGACTGACCGGGTTTTCTGCGGTCCAATTCGCGCTGAATTTCAGCCAAATCTAAGTCAAAATTGGAAGGCACACCATCCAACACACCACCAATGGCTTCTCCATGCGACTCACCAAAAGTGGTCAAGCGAAAAATTCTTCCAAAGGTGTTGCCAGCCATCAGATTCTAGTTGTTACAAATGGTATCAGAAGTTTGCTTGAGGATATTTCTCACTTCATCCATAGTAGGTGCTTCGGCGTAAACGCGCAAAACAGGCTCCGTACCCGAAGGACGAATCATCACCCAGCGGTCGTCGTCGAAGAAAAACTTAAATCCATCGATGGTTTCAACACGTATGATATTGTATTCACCAAACTGGGCGTATGCCTTAGCCTCACATTTGGCAATAATTTCTTGTTTCAAGTTTTCAGTGATGTGCAAATCGTTGCGTTCAAATTTGAATCCGCCGACCAAGGCATATACCTCATCGATCAATTCATCCAACGATTTGCCCGACTTGGCCATGTATTCAAAAATCACCAAGCCCATCCAGATACCATCGCGCTCCGGAATGTGACTCTTGATTGCAATTCCACCCGATTCTTCTCCACCCAACAACACATCACCATCCACCATTTTGCCAGCGATGTATTTGAAACCGATTTTCACCGTTTCATGCTCCAATCCGAAAATCTTACACATTTTTTCCACTTTCGGGGTACAGCTGAATGCCGTAACTACTCTACCGCCAAGTCCTTTGTATTTGTGTAAATAATTGATTAACAACAAGATGATGTGGTGGGAATCGATAAATTCTCCTTTACCATTAAATAAACCAATGCGGTCAGCATCACCATCAATGGCCAAAGCCGCAGCATATCCCGGATTATTTTTTAAGAAATTAGACACCTCTTGCAAATTTTTCTCAATCGGCTCAGGCGCTTGTCCCATAAACGATGGATTGGGTTCACAGTGGAATTCAGATACATTGTTCAAAACCTGACGAATGACGCGCTGCCCTGAACCATACATGGCGTCAAAAGCCAATTTCAAGCCGCTGTTGTTGATGGCATCCAAATCAAAATTGGCGCGAATGGCATCGATATAATCTTTTTCTAAATCTACTTTTGTCACCAAAGAATTGGCTTTCACCTCATCCCAAGTCATCGCCGAATAATCAGCAGGTGAGTCTAGAATCATATCCTCCACCACTTGAATTTCTTCTGGACCCAAAGGACCGCCATAAAATGCCTTCAATTTATAGCCATTGTAGCTCGGCGGATTGTGAGAAGCTGTTAATACAACCCCAATCGCAGCGTTGTATTTTGCACAAGCCAGAGAAACCATGGGCGTGCTCACAAAACCTTCGGCATACAACACTTCGATGCCGTGTTTCACAAAAACACGAATTGCATTTTGCATAAACAATTCGCCAGCAAAACGGCAGTCATGGCCAATTACAATGCGCTTCACGGGTTGATTCAGCACATATTTACTCACCGCTTCCGACACACGAAGCACATTATTTACCGTAAAATCCTCTGCTATAATAGCCCTCCAACCGTCTGTTCCGAATTTGATTTTGCTCATTGCGTTAATAATTTGCAGCGAAATTAGTGATTTCACATCATTGCCAAGTAAATGTCTGAAACAAAACACCATGTTCAACATCAATTTTCTACCTTTGTGACAACACAGGACTAAAAATAAAGTAAAAAACACTTATTATCAGTCACTTATGATTTCAACGAAACAAGTGCTTTGGCTAAGTATCCTTTTTCTAAACATAGCTGTTTTAGGCCTGGGAATTGGTTCTTGTGCAAAAAGACAAAAGAAAAACAAAGAACAGATAACGAAGCCGCTGCGACCTAATGGCAGCATGTATTCATCATATGACCCACAATACAACTGGGCATTGGAGATGGAAATAGATGGTAATTTTTCATTCATCGACTACACCAATAATATAGATGTACATTGCAAAACAAGTGAGTTTCAAAGCTTCCAAGAAGAAAACAAACAAGGATTGGTGTGGGTAATGCGAACAAGTGATTCGCTCCAAGTGCGTGTTCAAATTGCTGATGCAAACTGCTACAACTTTGGTTTTCAAAACAACCCTTTTGTACTTGAATTGAGCAACGAACATGTTGTTTTGTATCGCGTTGGAGGATGCGGGTGCTACCATCCGAATTTCGGATTTCGCGATACATATGTGTTGAGCACTATAAACAACCAAGATTGCAAAACAAGTGGGAATCTATCCGAGGCGCCACAACTTCAACTCAGCAAAATGAAAACGAGTAATTTGATTGAGGGCCGTTTTGGATGCCGGACTTGGCGCAGTCAATTGAATATTTTGGAACGCACTTTCGCTTTCAATTTTGATCTTTATCCTAATATGTCGTGCCATGAATCGCCTGAGCTGAGTCAATTGATGGAGCGCATGGGCGGAAAACCCTATTATTTTCTGTTTTCCGAAAACAACAATAAACTAACGCTCTCAGATAAAAATGATACTTTTGTATTTATTAAAACTAAGTAAAAATGATCATAGCAACAACAGAAACCATACCCGGTAAAAACATCTTAGAAGTACTAGGTGTGGCTCGTGGAAGCACCGTGCGCGCCAGAAATGTGGGTCGCGATATTTTCGCCGGTTTGAAAAACATTATAGGTGGTGAAATCAGCGAGTACACAAAACTTCAAGCCGATTCTCGCGAACAAGCCATGCAACGGATGATCGACGACGCCAATCGCCTAGGTGCCGATGCCATTGTTTGTTTTCGTTTGAATACCTCAGTAATTACTCAGGGTGCAGCCGAAATTTTGGCTTACGGCACAGCAGTAAAATTCGGCTAATCCGATGATCGTTGTTTGGTTACAAGTTGCATTCTATGCCATCTGTTTGGGGCTGATAGTTTATTTGGCCATCAAACGCATGCGCAACGACGACCGCAAGGACTTCGAAAATCGATCGAATTGAATCAACTATCAAAAACGAAATTAAATCTAAGGCAAATAGCCAGAAGCAAAAAAGTCAAAACAATAAACAACACATATGAATTCAACAATCGACGCTGATGTAAGCTATTGCATTGGTTTAAACATCGGCGACAATTTGCGCCAACAAGGCTTGGGAAATATTGAAATGGAAAACTTCATTGCGGGTTTGAAAACACTCATGAATGACGAACAACCCAAGTTCTCACCAGAACAAGCCAATCAAATTATTCAGTCTTATTTTGAACAATTAACAGCCGAACAATTTGAAGGCTTCAAAGTAGAAGGCGAACAATTTTTGAAAGAAAATGCAACACGTGAAGGTGTTATTGAAACGGCTTCTGGTTTGCAATATGAAATCATCGAAGAAGGCGCTGGTGAACAACCACAAAGCACCTCTATGGTTTCAGTGCACTACCATGGCACATTGATTAATGGTACTGTTTTCGATAGTTCATACGAACGTGGTGAACCAGCACAATTCCCATTAAATCAAGTAATTACTGGTTGGACAGAAGGCTTGCAACTGATGAAAGAAGGTTCAAAATTCAGATTTTACATTCCACAAAACTTGGCATACGGCGCCAATCCGCATCCAAACGGACCGATCAAACCTTTCATGACCTTGGTTTTTGATGTAGAATTGCTGTCGATTTTATCTTAACTCTTTTAACTTAATACAGATGAAAAAAATCCTGTTATTTCTTCCTTTGTTTGCCCTGGCCACGGCTTGCGACAGCACGGACGAAAATGAAAACAAAAAAGAAGACCAAGAAATTGTAATTGGCGATCCAGGCAAAGCTTACGACGATGTGAAATTGTTGTCGTTGGAAGATAGAGTAGCTTATTCAGTGGGTTATAATTCTACAGAAGATGCCCGCGAATGGTTGGATTCTAAAGAATTCAGTCCCTATTTTGTACGTGCCAAAACGCGTGATGGCTTCTTCAAAGGTATTGAGTTTGCCGATTCAGTGACTGCTCAGGAATACAACAGCTACTTGATGATCTATTTTCAAACCCAAGGCAGTTTCGACACCACAAATATCAAACCGACCGAAGCATCATACTACATGGGTTACCTACGTGGCTATGAGTTGAGAAAGTCGTTTGAGTTCAAAAACATCTACAATAAGCTTTCTTTGAATGTCTTGAGAAAAGGCTACAAAGATGGATTGTATAACACTGAGCCTTTGGTGGCATTAAGCGAACAAAACACCATCATTACTGAGTATTTCAGTAGCTTAACGAAAACTGAAGGTCAAGATTTTTTAGCTCAAAACAAAGGTAAAAAAGGCATTGTTGAAACAAAAAGCGGCTTGCAATATGAAGTGATTGAAAAAGGAAAAGGCGAAAAACCAAGTATCAACTCTACAGTATCTGTGTATTATACCCTGCGCGACATTTCATACCGTGTTTTGGAGTCCAACGCCAACGACCCAACACCCGTTTCTTTTCCTTTAGGTAATGTAATTGCTGGCTGGCAAGAAGGTTTGCAGTTGATGCAGCGCGGTGGCAAATATCGCCTGTATGTGCCTTACGAATTGGGTTATGGTGAACAAGGTTCTCCTCCAAAAATCCAACCATATTCTACGCTGATCTTCGAAATCGAATTGATTGACTTTGAATAAGAAAGCTCAAAAAAAACAAAATCCCCTGAGTGAAAACTTGGGGGATTTTTTTATGCATCGACATTCTCATAACTGCGCGAAACAGCTCAAATATTTACAACAATCCAAGTGTTTTCTGTTTTATCACAGAGATTCACAAAGACTACGCAGAGATTCACGGAGGAGTAATGTTCAAATAGAAAATTCGTAAAGTACTCTTTACTTCACCAAATCATAACTCCCAGAAGCGTGTAGAATATCGTCGAGGGTTAAAAGCGCTGCCAAAACCACCTGTGAATAATTCTGAGAAGCATTGCCGAAACCGCCGGCTTTGGTTTGCCACATTTGGGTGATGAGTTTTTGTCCGCCTTCTGTTGGGTTTATGGCTTCAATTACTTTTGAAACATTCCCTGAACCTGCATGATAAATGTGCATCACAAATAAGCGGAACCACAAATCGGTTTGGTTGTAGCTGATGTTTCGCGCGTCTAAAATTCGCTTGGCTTCAGGAATACAAATGCGTTTTAAGAGTTCACTAGCGCCCCAAGCTGATTTATCGAAGTTGCCACGTTCATCCACATATTTATTTACGGTTAAACCCATATTTCTCGCTACGCCAGGCATCAATTGAAAGGGACCATAAGCGCCTGCGGTAGATTTCGCCAACTGACCCGGAGATTCAATCAATAAAATGGCTTGTGCGTACCAAGGGTCAACAAAATTGGTGGCAAACACCTCAACACCGCGTGTAATTTGTGGAATAACCGCGCTGAATCGGTAGAAATGATTTTTGCCAGCGGTAACGAAAATTCCAGCATCCGCCGATAAACCATAATGCAATCTGATGGAATCTTTGTAAGCGTCTTTTTGCACTTGTGTTTGCGATTCCCAGTCTTTGTGCGAAACCCGTGTAATGATTTGACGATTGGCAGCCACATTCACAATAAGAGAATCTGGACTCAAAGCCATCACTTGTTGCCAAAAAATCGGTTGTGGCAAGGCATCCCACTGGTCTTCAAACAAATGACAGGTGGACACAAAACTCATGCAGAGCTGGTCGTTTCTGTTTTCGTAGGAAATAATATCATGATGCCAAGAAATTGCTCCTTGGTCCACATCAACTACGGAGAGCATACTGGGAAAGGTGCCGACTAAAAAAATGAGGGTTTTGAGCATGGGGCAATGGGTTTTAACAAAAAACGGGTTTATTTTGGTTCGTTACAAATCTAAAGTTTATAATTATCAACACAACGCGGTGATTCGTTAAAAAGATGTTATTGATGGAAAACCATGTAGGAGCGCGATGCATCGCGCTCCTACATGGTTTTCCTATTCCCCACAAACGAAAGCGCAAATTCCAATTGGCTTTCTCGGGTCAAATTTGATGTGTCAATCACAATGGCATCGGGCACTTGAATCAATGGACTGTTTGCCCTTGAAGTATCCATGGCGTCGCGTTCTTGTAAATTTTTAAGAATATCTTCCCAGCTTTGATGTTCGCCTTTTTCTTGCAATTCCAACTGACGGCGTTTGGCGCGCACTTCAGGTTGAGCAGTCACGAAAAATTTCAGTTCAGCATTCGGGAACACAACCGAACCGATATCGCGACCGTCCATTACCACACCACCCGATTCGCCCATGTAGCGTTGTATATCGACCATCTTTTTGCGCACTTCATCAATTGTGGCAATTTGCGACACAAATCCAGAAACATGCAAACTCCTGATTTCGGATTCCACATCTCTTCCATTTAAAAATAAATGTTGCTTACCTGATTGTTCAGAATCTACGCGGAATTCGATATTTACCTCGTTCAATTTAGCTATCAAACCAGCAGCATCCAGATGCTTATCGCTAATAAAACCTTTTTCGAGCGCATACAATGTGACCCCGCGATACATCGCCCCGGAATCAATAAAAACATAACCCAAATGCTTGGCTAAATCTTTGGCTATCGTGCTTTTACCACAACCAGAAAAACCATCAACGGCAATTGTTAAAGGCTTCATTGGTATAAATTTTCGTTGGACAGCATCTCCATAAATTCCTCCATGGTCATCACCAAACAATCTGACGGCACTTTAAAGAGTTCATCTGAAATCGGTTTTTCTTCCACTTTTACGAGTTTGTAAGCAACAGGCATTTGTTGAACAAACAAAGTGTATTCAGTAGGCAAACCAGGAATAATACCATCGTAAATATCTATGATTTTTGCAGGATATCGCTCAGAAAAATAAACCTCAACAGGTTTGTCCAAATAGCCACCAGAAATGAATCCGTTTTTTGATTTGAGTTCAGCAATTTTCTTAGAATCGTCGCCCTGTGCCCATTGAAAACCTCGCTGGAGGGTATCTTTGTCTAAATCCTGAAGCAGTGCCACTTTCTGCCCAGCAAAAATGAAAATCAACAAACCAGAATTGTTTTTCAAATCTTTGATGTGCACTTGTTTGCCCATAGCTGTGTAGCTTTCCACACGAACAGAATCGCCTTTCACATAATGTTTGATGAACTTTCCGCTATCCACTGGCACATTGTTGAGCATTGGGTCATCTGTTTCGTAAATTAACAAACCTTCAAAGCGCTCCAATTTAGTATGATCCTCGCAGGCCGTAGCAAGCACCAAAAGAAAGAGTAATGAAGATAAAATGCGCATAAATATTTTTTTTGGTAAAAGTAATGATGATTCGTTAATGACTTTCAAAAAACGCTATTCAAAAAAACCTTAGCTTTGCACCACTTTGATTTTATGAAAAAAATTGCGGTTATTGGTGGAGGGAGTTGGGCAACCGCTCTTGTGAAGATTCTGAGCAACAATGCTGAGGCAATTCATTGGTATGTGAGAAGCGCAGAAGCCGTTGAGCACATCAAAAAATTCAAAAGAAATCCTAAATACCTACAAGCGGCAGAAATTGATTTGAATATCGTTCAGGTGAGTACCGATTTGGAAGCTTGTATTCAAAAAAGTGATACCGTTTTATTGGTGACGCCCTCTGCATTTTTGCACGACACCTTGAAAAATTTGCCCCAAGACATCTTCGAGGGTAAAATCATGTTTTCGGCTATTAAAGGTATTATTCCTGAATTTAATGCCATTCCTGCTCGGTATATCCACAAAAGTTTTGGAACACCCTACGATCAAATCGGCATCATTTGCGGACCTTGTCATGCAGAAGAAGTTGCCATGGAGCGTCTTTCCTATCTCACTGTAGCCTGCCCAGATGAAGAAATTGCAGAAGAATTTGCCAAACTTTTAAACTGTCGCTACATTAAGACCAATGTTTCGGATGACTTATTTGGCACCGAACTCTCGGCAGTGATGAAAAATATCTATTCCATCGCTTCAGGCATTTGTGCAGGTTTGGGCTATGGCGATAATTTCCAAGCGGTTTTGGTGGCCAATGCAATTCAGGAAATTGAAAATTTTATTGATGAAGTAAGTCCCATTCACCGCGACGTGAAATCATCGGCTTATTTGGGCGATTTGCTGGTTACTGCCTACTCTAGGTTTTCTAGAAACAGAACTTTTGGTTTCATGATTGGAAAAGGCTACACCGTAAAAACTGCTATATTGGAAATGGACATGATTGCAGAAGGCTACTACGCCGTGAAATCCATCCACGAAATCAACAAGAAATTTGAGGTTGAAATGCCCATTTTAGAAGCCGTTTACAACATCGTTTATGAGCGCATTTCTCCAGTTATCGAGATGAAAATTTTGTCGGATAAGTTGACTTGATAGTTAAGTATTGAAAAATTTGAGATTCGAAATTTGAGATTATTGAATATACCAATCTCAAATTTCAAATTTTCTAATCTCGAATTTCTTAAGCAATCTCCGCACTCGAACACGGCAAAGCTCTATCCACTTTCTTAAACAGACCCTGCAAAACTTTCCCTGGACCTACTTCGATAACCTCAGTCAAACCATCGGCAAGCATTTGGTTCATGGTTTGTGTCCAACGCACTGGGGCAGTCAATTGTGCTACCAAGTTTTCTTGAATTTCGGCAGCAGATGTTACGCCTCGCGCCACCACATTTTGGTAAACCGCACATTTCGGTTCGTTGAAAGTTGTATTTTTAATGGCTTCGGCCAATTCCTCGCGTGCTGGTTCCATCAATGGAGAATGGAAAGCTCCACCCACTTGAAGCAACAAAGCTCTTTTTGCACCGGCTTCTGTACACAATTCGCAAGCTTTTTCCACCGCAGGAATGGCACCTGAAATCACCAACTGACCCGGACAATTGTAGTTGGCGGCCACCACAACGCCGTCCACTTTTGCGCAAATTTCTTCTACAATGTTATCCTCCAAACCTAAGATGGCCGCCATCGTTGAAGGTTCGGCTTCACAGGCTTTTTGCATCGCCATGGCACGCTGAGACACCAAGCGCAAAGCATCTTCAAAATTCAATGTGCCATTGGCAACTAGGGCCGAAAATTCGCCCAAAGAATGTCCAGCCACCATATCTGGTTGAAAAGCATCACCCAAAACTTTCGATAAAATCACTGAATGCAAGAAAATAGCTGGTTGCGTAACTTTCGTCGCTTTCAAATCCTCTTCTGTTCCTGAAAACATAATATCTGTGATTCGGAAGCCCAAAATTTCATTGGCTTGCTCGAAAAGTTCTTTTGCAATGGTTGAATTGTCGTATAAATCTTTGCCCATTCCTACGAATTGAGCGCCTTGACCAGGAAAAACGTATGCTTTCATATTTTTCAATTTAGAGCTGCAAAATTAGAAAAATTGTCCTTGAGGGCAGAAAACACATCTTTTTTTCTAACTTTACCTGCAAAACATGGCACTATGAAGAATTTAACAACAGGACAATACATCAACATCGCACTGATACTTTTGGTGCTCGTTTTCATTGGTCAGAATTTACAAACAGTTGAAGTAAATTTTCTGTTTTTTCATCCAAAACTTCCTTTGATTATTGTCGTTTTGGGGTGTTTGCTTTTCGGTTATGTGACCGCGCTCATTATGCGCAGAAACAAAAAGCAAGACCAGGAATAGCTTCATTGCATCCGCACAAATTCACTTAGCAAAATAGCGGTAGCGGTGGCCACGTTCAAGGACTCGCCGACCCCGATTTTAGGTATCATAATAGGGTGCGTTATGCCTTTTTGAATGTTTATGCGAATACCATTGCCTTCGTTGCCCATCACCAAAATGGCCGGCTGGGTTAAAGTTGTTTTATACACCGATTTGCCCTCCAACAAGGCACCGTAAATAGGCGCATTTTGTTTGTTTAAAAATGCTTCCAAATCCTGATAGCTGATGTTCACATCATACACTGCGCCCATAGATGCCTGAACAACTTTTGGATTGCAAACATCTACTGTGTCGGGACTGCAAACAATTTGTTTCACGCCGTACCAAGCTGCTGTTCTCAAAATAGTGCCCATATTACCAGGGTCTTGAACTCCATCTAAAACCAGAACAAAATCAGTAGGATTGAATTGAAAAACAGGAAAATGAATCAGTGCCAACACCCCTTGTGGATTTTTGGAAGCACTTATTTGTTCAAATACTTGATTATCTACTGCTGCACATTCAAATCTGAGAAAATCACTTTGGTTTCCTGAGAAATTTTTTGAAACAATAATGCGCTCAATGGATTGGGGATGGCGGGCTATAATATCAGTAATGATACGCTCACCTTCTACTACAATTTTACGTTCTAAGTCGCGGAATTTCTTTTGATGAAGCGACCTCAGGAACTTAATTTCATTCTTCGACAACATTGACAAGCTTGTTTTTTATATTTTTGTTGAACAATCGAGCAGGCAAAATTGAAAACATTCACATATTTCTGGTTTCTTGGTGCACTCATGCTGCTGGGGTGCAATATTACGAAAAAGGTTCCTGAGGGACAGACTTTATTTCGTTCGCATGAATTTGATATTCACTACGATAAAAACGACAATACCCGGCGCTTAGACAAAAGTGAGTTGGAAGAAGTGGCGCGAATTCGCCCGAACAAAAAATTGCTTTTAACACTGATTCCCTTACGTGTTTACAACAGTATCGACGAAGACCTGGTGTATGCTGAGCGCAGATGTAAAAACGCCAGAGCACATTATCGGAACATCGAAAAACGCTTGCCAAAGGAAAAGAAAAAAAACGACAAACGAATAGCCAAGGCAAGGGAACGCGGGGATAGCCTGTACCTACCCTATCGCGTCAAATTAAAAGACACTTTAGCACCAAGAAAATTTTTTTACGAATGGCTTTTGTATGAGTTTTCAGAAGCGCCAAGTTTGATGAATGAAAACTTGATTCACCGTTCATCCGAACAAATCCGATTATTTCTCCAACAAAAAGGCTATTACCATGCTACCGTAAGCGACACCATCATTTATCGCAAAAAAGCAAAGCAGAAACCACAGGCCAGTGTGAAATATACCATACATTTGGGACTGCCACACACCATCGATAGTATTTATTTTGAGGGCGAAGACTCGAGAATTCATGGCTTGATAAACAGCTATTTGAGTCGGAATGAACTGCTCAAAAAAGGCGACCCTTTCGACCGAGATGTGCTCGATGGACTGCGCTATGACTTGGCGCGAATGCTCAGGGACGAAACGTATTATGACTTTTCACCTAACCACATCTATTTTAAAGCAGACACAACAGCCAGACCATATGGCGTGCAACTCGGATTTGTGATTCGCCCGAGAAGTATCCGCGACCCCAACAACAAAGATTCTGTGCAACTCATTTCGCAAAGAAATTACCGCGTTGGCGATGTTTATTATCATATTTTGGACACTGCCCGTTACAAAGGAAATTACACAGCGGCTTTGGCGGCAAGGGGTTTGAGCTATGATCCGAACCAATATCCGCCTACTTTAGATACCTTTTTGTATGAGCCCCAAGGCATTATTCACGCAGATCGAAGAAAAGCCTACTTTCTTTATAATGGTTCGATGGCCATCCGACCAGAAATTCTTGAGATGAAAAATTATCTCGAATATTCCCATTGGTATCGCGCCTATTATTTGGATCGCTCATACAACCAACTGCTCGAGCTCGATATTTTTCAGAGTATTCAACCCGTTTTGATTGACAATCCTCAAAATTCCAATGTTGATGTGCATTATTATTTGGTGCCAGCGAAGACACAAAAATTCAGTTTTGAACCTCGAGCGACAAATTCCAATGGTTTTTTAGGTATGGCTGCATCAGTGAGTTACAGACACCGAAATGTATTGAAATCGGGAGGAAAATTTGTGGCATCCTTATCGGCCGGTTTGGAATCTCAACCTACGCTGTTAAGCGAGTCAAGTGAACGGAATCGTGAAACATTTTACGAAATTGGTCCTACAGCAAAACTAACTTTACCTGGTTTACTGCCCATATCTCCATTGAAATTCTCCAAAAGACAGACCACAGTCACCGAGTTTTCATTGGGATTCAACTTCCAAAATCGAAAAGAATTTGAGCGGCGCTTGGTTCAGTTCAACTATTTATGGCGCTGGCGTTCGGACAAATTGCAAACCTTCCAAATGGGTCTTCCTATTGTGAGTGGATTCAAGTATGTTAGAATCAGCAATGAATCTGATGAATTTCTAGAGAGAATAAACGAATTGAATGATTTATTTTTGAAAAACGCCTATTCCAATCAATTGATTTTCAATGACTTTAAATTAATCTATTCCTATTCCAACGAGCGATTACTGGAATCCGTAGGAACGCCAAAACGCACCTACATCAATTACGACATGACCTTCGACTTGGTTGGAAATTCTTTAAATCTATTTACACTCGGTCAAAGTACCAGCAGTCCAGAAGGAATTCGAACGGTATTTGGAGTTCCATTCAGCCAATTTGTGAGAATAGATAATGAAGTAAAAATTTACAAACGCTTTACAAAAGGCAAAGTATTGGCCATGCGTTTCCAAGCAGGGATGGGCTATACTTATGGCAATTCAAAAACAGCGCTTCCATTTGACTATGCCTTTTTTGCAGGTGGTTCCAACGACAACAGGGGTTGGCGAGCGCGTGAGATGAGTCCAGGGGCCTATCAATATCACAGAGATGTCAATCGGACCTTAACTCAATTCGGTGATATTAGAATTGCCGCCTCTTTTGAATACCGATTCAACATTGCCAGAAGCCAAAGATTCAAAGGAGCCTTGTTTTCCGACATGGGTAATATTTGGACTTTACGCGCCGACCCAAACAGAATTGGTGGACAATTCACAAAAGATTTTTACGAACAAATTGCTGTTTCAGGAGGATTTGGATTGAGAATAGACGCCACATTTTTGGTGATTCGTTTGGATGTAGGAGTTCCCATACACAATCCAGCCATGAGTCCCGGAGCGCGTTGGATTTGGAATTCGAGAGATTTATTTGAACAAGAATTGGATGCCGCATATGAACTTTTTCCTGACCGAAAAGCTGATGTGCCGCGACCTTTTATGCCCCGCCTTCATTTCGCAATCGGATTCCCATTCTAAAAAATAAGCGCATGGACAATATAAAATCCGAACAATTCTACTTTGAAAAAACAGGAGAATTGAAACATTTCTCGACCAAATTTGAATCTCATCTGGATGAAGAAATGCTGGAGCGCGAATTGGAAAAAGTGCGCATTGAGCTTTCAAAATTGCAAGACCGGATGTATGCCCACAACAAATATGGCGTTTTGCTTTGTTTTCAAGGGATGGATGCGGCAGGCAAAGACAGTTTGATTCGTGAAGTATTCAAAGACTTCAATGCGCGCGGAGTGGTGGTGCACAGTTTCAAATCGCCCAACACCAAAGAGTTGCAACACGATTTTCTGTGGAGACATTATCTTGCATTACCTGAAAAAGGCAAATTCTCTGTTTTTAATCGATCACACTATGAAAATGTGCTGATTACAAGGGTCAATCCTCAATTTTTGTCCAATGAACGGCATCCTCAAATTTCTAATACTGAAGAAATTGACGATACATTTTGGGAAAACCGATTTGAGAGCATACGCGACTTTGAAAAACACTGCGCAAGGAATGGTATAATTGTGATGAAGTTTTATTTGCACATGTCCAAAGAAGAGCAACGCAAACGTCTGCTGCGTCGTATAGACAAAGGCAAGCACAATTGGAAATTTGAGCCCAGTGATGTGCGCGACCGTGCCTTGTGGGATGCTTATTCAAGTTGCTATGAAGAAGCTTTCCAGCAAACCTCGAAAAAACACGCACCTTGGTTTATCATTCCTGCAGACAATAAAGTACGCTGCCGTTTGATAGTCGCCCAAATAATTCTTGAGCAATTGAGCACCTACAACGACATAGTGTATCCCAAATTGGCGCCCGAAATTCAGGCCAGTTTGGAGGAATATAAAAAAATCTTGGAAGCCGAAAAACCTGAGCTTTAAGAAAAAAAAAGCGGTCAACCATCGTTAACCGCTCGTTTAAATTGAATTTACTGACCCAAAAAAGGATAGCGATAATCCCCTGGTGGAACGAAATTTTCTTTGATAGTGCGCGCAGAAACCCATCGCAGCAAATTCAAGGGAGCACCCGCCTTATCATTTGTGCCCGAACCCCTTGCGCCACCGAAAGGCTGCTGACCCACAACTGCTCCTGTTGGTTTGTCGTTGATGTAGAAATTGCCTGCAGCATTTTCAAGTTTATCAAAAGCCAAAAGTGTTGCATAACGGTCATTGGAAAAAATAGCGCCTGTTAAAGCATATTCAGAAGTTTGGTCGCAGATATTCAAAGTCTCTTCATATTTGTTTGCATCATACACATAAATAGTAAGTACAGGTCCAAATATTTCCTCTACCATAGTTCTGAATTTCGGATTAGACGTAACAATAACAGTTGGCTTGATGTAATATCCTTCGCTTTTGTCGTAGGTACCGCCTGCGATAATTTCGGCATCCGCTTGGCTTTTAGCAAAATCGATGTAAGCTGAAATACTATCAAAAGCCTTTTCATCGATAACAGCATTTACAAAGTTGGAAGTATCTCTTGGCGTACCCACTTTGAATGATTTAACCTGTTCAACCAAAATGCGTTTTACCTCTGGCCAGATTGTATTGGGAATGTAAGCACGAGAAGCGGCAGAACATTTTTGACCTTGGAATTCGAATGCTCCACGCGCCAAAGCTGTTGCTACTTCAGCAGGAACAGCCGATTCATGAGCAAAAACGAAGTCTTTACCGCCTGTTTCTCCAACCACACGTGGATAAGAACGATACAGTTGGATATTATTACCGATTTGTTTCCATAAATTTTGGAACACTCCAGTGGAGCCAGTAAAATGGAGCCCAGCAAAATCGCGATGATTGAATACCACTTCACCAGCAACCGAACCACGTGCCGTAACCATATTGATTACGCCATCAGGCAATCCAGCCGCTTTGAACAAATCCATGATGATTTTTGCAGAATAGATTTGAGATTCAGCTGGTTTCCAAACCACAACGTTGCCCATCATGGCTGGAGCAGCGCACAAATTGGCCGCAATTGATGTAAAATTAAAAGGTGTTATCGCAAAAACAAAACCTTCTAGCGGACGGTATTGTAGGCGATTCCATGTTCCAGGCAAAGATTCAGGTTGTTCGCGATAAATTTGTGTCATGTATTGCACATTGAACCTAAAGAAATCTATCAATTCGCAAGCGGCATCAATTTCTGCTTGAAAAACATTCTTGGATTGACACAACATCGTGGCGGCGTTCAACTTATCTCTAAACGGACCAGCGAGCAAATCTGCTGCACGTAGAAAAATTGCTGCGCGTTCCTCCCAAGGCATTTTAGCCCAAAGAACACGTGCTTCAAGAGCCGCTTCTATCGCCATTTCCACATGACTAGCATCACCCAAACTGGCATAACCAATAACATGATTCAATTCATGCGGCGGAACCAAATTCTTCTTGTTTTCAGAAAAAACCTCTTTTCCTCCAATATACATTGGAATTTGAATGGGTTCTTGCTTGTAATACAAATCGTATTGTTTGATTAAGGACGCACGCTCTTTGCTCTCGCTGGCGTATGACTTTACTGGCTCGTTTATGGCTTTAGGAACCGTGTATATACCGTTGGACATAATGATTATTTTTTGCAAATATCCTAATTTTTTCCCTAATCGTTTGTGACTTCTGTCCCAAACTTGTGGGCCTAATCCTTTACTTGAATATTCTCAAAAAAAATATAAAAAAAATTTGTGGATTGAAGAACATTTATTACTTTTGTTCACAATATGCGTACACTTCGCTTTAAATATCTCATTTTGGTTGCTATAACAGCAGTGCTTACGGTTTCTTCTTGTCAGAAAGAAATCATTGTTCCTGTTAATGCCGACACAGATGAAATCATGAATACCCGTGGTTCCACAAGAGACCCAATTGGTGATGGTGGCGGAGATAACAATGGTTCAGTTACAGATCCGGACAACGAAACGGAAGACGATAAAGTAAAAGTAAAAAAGAAAAAGGCGAGTAATTAACTCGCTTTTTTTTGTTCTGATTTTCGTAATTCTTGGAGAATATTTTCACATTGGTCATTTTCGCGGCGCGGGAAAGTTACCCTTCCAATCCTTTCTTGGTGATGAGTGTTGTCTTGTGCATGACAACCAAGTAAAGAGAATGCTTAACAAGCAAAATTCCAAAACACATAGGCATAAAAAAGCCACGAATCATAGTAAATCCGTGGCTCAAAGTTATACTAGTTCATGTTAAATCAAACTAGATATTCTTCATTGAAAGACAGTGCCCTAGCCCTGATGGAAGTGGCAGCTTCGCAAATAAAGCGGAACTACAACGGACAGCAGGATTAGCTCCTAAAAACAATACCTATTCTCCTCAATCAACTTCTGCGCAATCACTTGGCGTGCTTCTTTGATGTTGAATGGTTCCGTTTTGGTAAAACGTTTTAGGCCCATGAGCATCATGCGGAGTTCGTCGCCTTCTGCAAAGGAATTGATGGCATCTTTGGATGCTTTGTGTATGAGGTCGGCGGCATCGTAAAAATACGCTTTACAAATAGCAATATCGTACTTCGCAGCTTCTTCGCCTTGGGTATTGATTTTCTTTTGGACACGCAACAAAGTAGATTCTGCTGCATAGGTGTACATCGAAATATCGGAAATATTCATCAATACCTCTTGTTCTTTGGCGAGGGTTTGCATCAGTTTTTGCACTGCGGAACCGGCTACCATGAGAATCACCTTTTTGAAGTTTTCGATGTACTGGAACTCCATTCCCAATGGTCCGTCGGGAATTTCAACGCCTTCAGGGATAGACATCAATTCGCCAGCAACTTTCATCGCAGGACCCATTAAATCCAATTCACCTTTCATAGCACGGCGGAGAATCATGTCCACCATGAGCATGCGGTTGATCTCGTTGGTTCCTTCGAAAATACGGTTGATACGGGCATCTCGGTAGCCTCTTTCAATCATCGATTCCGCCGAATATCCCATGCCGCCATGGATTTGAACCCCTTCATCTACCACATAATCCAAGGCCTCTGAACCAAGAACTTTTAGCAAGGCGCATTCTGAAGCAAATTCTTCAATTCCCTGCAAAGTCGCCGATCCTTTATCCATGCCTTCAGCCACAAATTGGTGAATGGCATCTTCGATGTTTTGTCCAGCGCGGTACGTTGCAGATTCTGTAGCATACGTACGAATGACTTGCTCAGCCAATTTATGACGAATGGCGCCATATTTTGAAATGGCACGGCCAAATTGTTCGCGCTCGTTGGCATAATTTACGGAAAGCGTGATGGATCCTTTCGCGCCGCCCATAACACCGGCAGCCAATTTGATGCGACCAATGTTAAGAATATTCAAGGCGATTTTGAAGCCATTTTCACGCTCAGACAACATGTTTTCAATGGGAACTTTAACATTATTGAAAAATACCTGACGCGTAGATGAACCCTTGATGCCCATTTTTTTCTCTTCGGCGTTTAAAGTGATGCCTTCCGAATCTGCTTCCACAATAAAAGCCGTCAGCTTTTCATCGTTGTCAATTTTTGCGAATACGGTGAACAAATTGGCAAAACCCCCATTGGTAATCCACATTTTCTGTCCGTTGATAATGTAGTGCTTTCCATCGTCGGTTAAAACCGCTTTTGTTTTTCCAGAATTGGCATCCGAACCTGAACCAGGCTCTGTTAAACAATAAGCAGCTTTCCACTCCCCTGAAGCCAATTTAGGGATGTATTTTTGCTTTTGGTCTTCATTTCCGTAGTATAAAATTGGCAAAGTGCCAATGCCTGTGTGGGCACCATAAGCTACTGAAAATGAAAATCCTTTGCCTAGATATTCAGTTGCCAAAAGTGATGTAGAAAAATCAATTCCCATGCCACCCAAGTTTTCTGGAACGGTAAGTCCCAACAAGCCAAGTTCGCCTGCTTTTTCTAGAATCGATGGCATCAAACCTTCTTGAAGCGCATCAATTTCGTCGAGTTTGGGTAGCACTTCTGCTTCAAGAAAATCATCACACATTTGCGCGATCATTTTTTGTTCTTCGTTAAAATCTTCCGGCGTAAAAATGTCTTCCGGTTGTGTTGTTCTGATGATAAATTCACCTCCTTTAATTGCTTTCATTTTTTGTTGTTTTGGCTACTGGTGACTGGCTGCTGACTGCTGGCTAGTAACTAATAGCGGTTAAAATAATTAATATCAATATTAAGCAGCCAGTTGCCAGGAGCCAGCTGCTAGTGGCTTTATTTTAATAATTCAATTACTCCGGCGGCACCTTGTCCTGTACCTACGCACATGGTTACAACGCCATATTTTTTGTTTCTTCTTCTGAGTTCGTTGATGATTTGGACAGACAATTTTGCTCCAGTGCAACCAAGCGGGTGACCCAAGGCAATTGCACCACCGTTCACATTCACGATATCTGGGTTGATGCCTGTTTCACGAATCACGGCCAAGGACTGGGATGCAAAAGCTTCGTTTAATTCAAACAAATCGATGTCTGACATTTTCAGTCCAGCTTGAGAAATTGCCGCAGGAATAGCCTCAACTGGTCCGATACCCATAATACGCGGTGGCACGCCAACCACTTTATAGGACAGCAATTGCGCCACTGGTTCCAAATTCAACTCTTTCACCATGTTCTCCGACATCATCAACACAAATGCTGCGCCGTCAGAAGTTTGGGAAGCATTACCAGCGGTTACCGAACCATTGGCGGCAAAAACTGGTTTCAAACGCGCCAAGGCCTCCATACTTGTTCCTGCACGTGGTCCTTCATCGGTATCCACCACAAACTTTTTGATTTGGCGTTTTTCTTTTTCGTCTAAGAAAATATGTTCCACTTCGATGGGCACGATATCCTCTTTGAAACGACCAGCGGCAATGGCTGCCAATGCTTTTTCGTGTGATTTCACCGAAAACGCGTCTTGGTCTTCGCGCGACACGCCGAATTCTTTAGCCACAGCCTCAGCAGTTAAGCCCATGCCCCAATACCAGTCTGGATTGTTTTTTCCTACTTTTGGATTAGGCACAATTCTCCAGCCACCCATAGCCATGATCGACATGGATTCGGCACCCCCAGCAATAATGCAATCGGCCATCCCTGATTCGATTTTGGCTTTGGCTATGGCCATAGTTTCCAAACCTGAGGCGCAATAACGATTAACCGTCATGCCTGGTGCTTTATCTGTGCCTAGCGCCATAAGGGAGATCATTCTGCCCACGTTTAAGCCTTGTTCGGCTTCTGGCGTTGCGTTTCCTACAATCACGTCATCAACGCGTGCTGGGTCGAGATTTGGAACGGTTTCTAATATTTTTTTAATTACTTCAGCAGCCAAATCATCTGGACGACTGAATCTAAATCCGCCTTTGCCTGCTTTTCCGACAGCGGTGCGGTATCCTGTTACTATATATGCTTTGTTCATTTTTTTGTTTTTAGACGGGGAGACGTGGAGACTTCAAGATTTCAAGACGGGTTGACTTGAAGACGGAAAGACTCGTAGACTCATTGTTGGGGATTCAATTTTATTTCAATTTACTTTTAAAGCTTCCTGTCATCTTTTGAAATTCTGTTAATTCATTGATAATTGTTTCTGTTTCGAGTTCATAAATCATATTAATGAGAATCAATTTGGTTTCAAGTTCATAAGAGGAAGACAGCGAATAATCAACAAATTTCGCAAAATCTTTATCCGTTGTTCTACCAGAGCCTTCTGCAATATTCGAAGCTAATGACACTGCACATCTCTGAATTTGTGATTTAAGCCCATATAACTCCTCTTTAGGCAGTTTTACAGATAACAAGTAAACCTTTAACGTAATCTGAATAGCACTTTGCCAAATTTTTAATTATCTGAAATTATGTCTCATTTTTTGTTTTTTAGATTTTTAGATTGGAAGACGGGAAGACTTGAAGATTGGAAGACGGGAAGACTCGAAGATTTGTGTGTTGATGTCGTCTCGTCTCTTGGTCTCATGGTCTTTTAGTCTCTTTGTCTCCTCAATCAATTCCTCAAAATTTTCCCATATTTCACGATGCTTTCGATGCGCTCGAGGGTCTTTTTCTCGCGGCACAATTCCAAAAAAGCTTTGCGTTCTAAATCCAGCAGATACTGTGGACTTACTTTAGTGCGCTCCGATAAATCTCCGCCGCACATTACCATTCCTAGCTTTTCAGAAATCAATGCATCGTGCTCGGAAATGTAGTTGCCGCTGAGCATGGAATTCGCTCCTACGTAAACAATGCCCAGACCTTCTTGGCCCAAAACTTCAATGTTGCGTTCTTGTATTGGTGCTTGATAGCCTTTGTTGGCCAATTCCAAACACGCTTCTTTAGCTCGAGTCAATTGGTATTCTCGGCTCACAATCACCTCATCTGTTCCTTCTCTGAGATAGCCCAATTCGAAGGCTTCATAAGCAGATGTTGCTACTTTGGCCTGACCAATCGTTAAGAATTTATCGCGCAAACGGTTGATTCTGATATCGCCATCGTGCAATTCTTGGCTCAAACGCTGCACAAATTCTTTGGTGCCTCCGCCGCCGGGTATCAAACCAACGCCAAATTCAACCAAACCGATATACGATTCAGCGTGAGCAACAACTTTATCAGCATGCATGATGAGTTCACAGCCACCACCCAATGTTAAATTATGAGGTGCCGCTACCACAGGAATGCTGGAATATCGCATGCGCATCATGGTGTTTTGGAAAGCGCGAATGGCAAAATCCAATTCGTCGTAATCTTGCTCAATGGCCATCATGAAAATCATTCCGACATTGGCGCCAGCAGAGAAATTCTGACCGGTATTGGATACAACGAGACCTTTGTAGGACTTTTCGGCAATGTCAACAGCTTTATTTAAACCTTCGATAACGCCGCCGCCAATGGTATTCATTTTCGTGTGGAATTCGAGGTTCAAAATGCCGTGACCAAGGTCAACCAAGGTAGTGTCCGTATTTTTCCAAACCACGTTATCAGCGCGCAAAGCATCCAAATTCACTTTGTCTTCAGAACCTGGAATTACTTGGTAGGCTTGAGAAGGAATGTCGTAAAAATAACGTTTTCCGCCTTCAAACTTGTAGAAAGCGGTGATTCCTTTGTCGCGCATGGCGTAAATCCAATCGGCCAATTTTTTGCCTTCTTTCTCCGCAATTTTGATTCCCGCTTCAACGCCGATGGTATCCCACATTTCAAATGGTCCCAATTCCCAAGCAAAACCAGCGCGCATGGCATCGTCGATTTTGTAAAGTTCATCCGTGATTTCTGGAATGCGATGCGAAACATAAGAAAACAATCCAGCGCCTGTTTTACGATAAAATTCGCCCGCTTTGTCCATGCCGTTGAATAACATTTTCATACGCTGACGCAAATCTTCAATGGGCTTGGTCATTTCCAAAGTTGGGAATTTCACCTTTTGCTGGGCTTCATATTCCATGGTTTGTAAATTCAAGCTTAATATGACGCGCTTGCCATTTTCATCTTTAGACTTTTTATAAAAACCTTGACCAGTTTTATCGCCGAGCCAATTGTTTTCCGCCATTTTCTTGATGTAATCTGGCAATTCAAAAGCGGCATTTGCTTCGTCGTTTGGACAATTTTCGCGCACGCCATTGGCCACATGAATCAAAGTATCCATACCTACAACATCGCATGTTCTGAAAGTCGCGGATTTTGGTCGACCCAAAACAGGACCAGACAATTTATCCACTTCGTCAACCGTCATGCCCATTTCTTGCACCGTATGGAACAAGGACATAATGGAAAACACACCGATTCTATTGGCGATAAAAGCTGGCGTGTCTTTGCACAAAACCGTTCTCTTGCCCAAATATTTCACGCCGTAATCCATCATAAAATCGATGAGTTCGGGCTTGGTGTGCGGAGATGGAATTACTTCTAGCAACTGCAAATAGCGCGGCGGATTGAAGAAATGCGTTCCAAAGAAATGCGCTTTGAAATCATCTGAGCGGCCTTCAGTCATGAGGTGAATAGGAATCCCAGAAGTATTTGACGTAATCAAAGTGCCTGGTTTTCTGTGTTTTTCCACTTGTTCGAAAATAATTTTTTTGATATCGAGTCGCTCTACAACTACTTCGATGACCCAATCACAATCTTTTATTTTGGGCATATCATCTTCGAAATTTCCCGTTTGAATTCTCGAAGCGAAGGACTTCAAATAAATAGGTGAGGGATTGGATTTGAGAGCAGCAGCTAATGAATCATTTACAATTCTATTGCGCACGTTTCCTTTTTCGAGCGTAAGCCCTTTCTTTTCTTCTTCGGGATTGAGTTCTCGTGGCACAATGTCCATCAAGAGCACCTCACAACCGATGTTTGCAAAATGGCAAGCAATTCTGGAGCCCATGACACCCGAGCCCAAAACTGCTACCTTTTTAATTGTTGGTTTTGACATGTTTTAAAATATATTTGAATTGGTTAATACTATGCGAGCATTATATTTTCGTTTGTCTAAAATACGAAAAATGTTATATTCGAAAATCAGAATGCCCTTTTTTTTATTTTTTTTAACAGAAAAACCGAAAAGCGTAACAATCGCCCTACATTCGCATCATGATTGAAACCATAAAAGCATCCATAGATTTGGCTCTCCTTATAGATTTAGTGGGATTTGGGTTTACATTGCTTTATCTTATTTTCATAATACGTCAAAATGCCCTAGGTTGGTATTTCAGCATTGTTGGATCGTTGATATTTGCATATTCTTGTTATTCAGGACAATTGTATATCCAGAGCATCTTATATCTCTTTTATGTTTTGATTGCTGAATATGGAATTGTGCAATGGAACAAAGTATCACAAGTTCCCAAAATCAGGAGTATGAGTTTTCAATTTCACGTAACTTTTTTGAGTGTTTCTGTGGTATTGGGAACGACATTGGGATTCATTTTCGCCCAGTATACTAACCAAGAGTTGCCTTATTTAGATGGTATAATCAGTATTGGAGCCATCGGCACGACTCTTTTGGTGGTTTCGAAAAATCGAGAAAATTGGCTTTATTGGATGGCGATTAATGCTGCGAGTATGTATTTGTATTATAGTCAGAGTTTATGGATTTTGGTGGCAATGTCTTTCATCCTTTTTTGTGTAGCCATCAAGGGGTATCTGCACTGGTCTAAAGTGTAATGTTACGTGGTTTACAATAGTTTGTTTACAGTAAACTAGTTTACTGTAAACAAAAATAAATCCAAAAAGGATTACGAGACCAATAACAACAAGCTTTATACGTCTATTAAATTCACTGAAAAATATTCGATTTCTTGGACTAATTTAGTCAAATTATCGATGGAAACATCTAATTCTCCGGGTTTGATTACCTTAGCCGCACAAAATTTTCATCCATGACCCAACACCCAGAAAGCGAAATGATGTCCTTTGGTTTTGAACCCGAACGCAGCGAAAACTCAATCAAAACGCCTATTTTTTTGACCTCTACTTTTCAATTTAACAGCGCTGAAGAGGGTCGGGATTTTTTTGAAAATATCGGAAAAGTTCCTCACGATGAACAAGGATTGATTTATTCTCGGTTCAATCATCCGAATTTGGAGATTGCTGAAGCGCGTTTAAAATTGTGGGACAAAGCCGATGATTGTTTGATTTTTTCTAGTGGTATGGCGGCTATTTCAACCTTACTGATGACTTTCTTGAAACCGGGTGACGCCATGGCCTTTACCAATCCAATTTACGGAGGAACAGACAGTTACATCCGAAATTATTTGACTCAACTAGGCGTTTCCATTATTCCATTTCGTTTGGACGACAGCCGAGAAAACATCATGGAAACGATTGAAAAATCAGGCTTTGCGGAAAAACTGAAAATGATTTACATTGAAACGCCAGCCAATCCGAACAATGAGGTGATTGACATAGCGATGTGTCGAGAAATTGCCAATCATTTTTCAGGCAAGAATCGCGTTCTTTTAGCTGCCGACAATACCTATATGGGACCCGTTTGGCAAAATCCGATTGAACATGGCGTTGACCTTTTGGTGTATTCTGTAACCAAATACATTGGCGGTCACAGTGATTTAATTGCCGGTGCTTGTTTGGGCGAAAAAGAATTGATTGCACAAATCAGGGCTTATCGCAATATATTGGGCAACATGGCTTCTCCTTTCACTTCGTGGATGATTCAACGCAGTTTGGAAACCCTGAAAGTACGTATGGATGCCCAAGCCGAAAACGCGAAAAAAGTAGCCGCATTTTTGAAAACACATCCCAAAATAGAACGCTTATACTATCTGGGATACCCACAAAATGAGCGGCAAGCACAAATAATTGCAAAACAATGTAAAGCCCATGGCGCTATGTTGGCTTTTGATATTAAAGGAACTCAAGCAGATGCCTATCAATTTTTGAATAAACTGAAGCTCATCAAGTTGGCTGTGAGTTTGGGCAGTACAGAAAGTTTGGCCGAACATCCCGCAACAATGACACATAAAAGCGTGACGCCAGCGGACAAAGCACAGTATGGCATTTCGGAGACAATGATTCGTCTTTCGGTGGGCTTGGAAAACGCAGAGGATTTGATTGAGGATTTGGGGGGAGGGTTACAACAAGCATAAAAATCATGTAATTCTTTATGACAATTTTGAAAGGCTTTTTGGCTATACATGAGTCATCTTTGTGAACTTCGGAGAATTTACTCCAAGCAGCAAAAAATATCTCATGAAAACCAATCAAGAACTACAGACCGACGTGCAGAACGCCATAAAATGGGAGCCCTTGTTGAATGCAGCTGAGATTGGTGTTACAGCCAAAGATGGTGTGGTTACGCTCACTGGCATCGTGGACAGTTTTATCAAGAAGATGGAAGCGGAAAATGCGGCAAAAAAAGTTGTTGGTTTGAACGTTTTGGTGGAAGAAATTGAAGTGAAACTTCCGAGTAATTCCACAAAAAACAGCACCGATATAGCCCACGAAGTTAGTGCAGCACTGCAAAGCAGTTGGCCCGCATTGGCCGAAAAAGTAAAAATAAAAGTTGAAGACGGCTGGGTTACATTGGAAGGAGAATTGCCATGGTATTACCAAAAAGTGGCCGTCAAAAACACCGTAAATTTTATTGGCGGTGTGCGAGGTATTACAAACAGCATAAGCATCAGACCAGAAACAAACGACTCCATAGAGCAACGAGATATTGAAACCGCCATTTCACGAAATTGGTTGGTTGATGCTCAAAACATTGTAGTTTCAGTATCGGGCGCAACGGTTGTGCTCACCGGAACGGTGCATTCTTGGTATCAAAAAGAAGAAGCTGGGCGCATAGCTTGGAATACACCGGGTATAGCGAACGTTTCCAATGAACTTACGGTAGACTATCAACCGCGTTAGACCTACGAAAACGGTCTTTTTCAATTCATCATCCTTAAATAAAATCAAAATGACAAGTTCCAAAAATTGTATTGACACCTGTTTAGCGTGTGTAATAGCGTGCGAACAATGCATCACAGACTGTATAAAATCGGGCAATCAAAACTGTATTTCGCTGTGCCGAGACTGTGCCGACTTCTGTGCCTTATGCGCAAGATTTGAGGCGCGAGGTTCTGTTTACAGTAAGGACCTGCATGCCTTGTGTGCCAAAATTTGTAAAGCTTGTTCGGAAGAATGTGCCAAGCATGGAGACGAGCACGAAAGTTGTAAAAAATGTGCAGAAGCTTGTGCTACATGCGCAACCACTTGTGCGGAGCATGTGGTTTCTAAGCACGATCACGCAAGTCTGTAGCGAAAAACTGCTCAGAAATGCAAGTGGACCAAATTATTGTTGTAAGCATTCAAGTCAATTGTGTAACTGAAAGGTAGCAAGAACGGGTAATTTTACAGTAATGAAACAATTCAGTTTCAGGGTAAATTAATACAGTATGGACACGACACACAGCGACAAAAATGGAGCATTCAAAATTGGCAATGATTGGGCTTCACAATCAAAACAACTCAAAGGCCAATTTTCACAATTGACAGATGCAGATCTGAAATTTGAGACAGGAAAAGAAAATGAGTTATTGGACCGTGTTGAATCGCGTTTGAACAAAAATCGCGATGAAGTGATAAACATCATCAACAAGACGCAACACGCCAAAAACTAATTATTTCTAGACGGGGATAAATGAAGCATGAGTTTGAAACCTTGTGTGACAAATTGAACTCAGAAAAGGCCATCTTAACGGATGGTCTTTTCTGTTTGAAACAAAATAAGCAAATTGATTGGTCGCAAATGTACCACTAAAACATAAATTTCAAACCTAAATCATTGCATTGAAATGGGTGTGAAACAGATTGCATAGCATCAATGACTTTATTCACTATTTGCATACACTGAAGCAGCACTTAAAAATTTCTTTAAAGCAAGAAAAAAGTGAAATATAGCTTTTCAAAGGATTAATAAATTGATTTACAATAAACTAAATTCACATGTCTTATTCAGTTTCTGTTGTGAAATCCGAAAAGTATGCGTATATTCGTACGAATCCTGGAGTTCAAATGTATTGTTAAAGAAACTTCAATTCCACGGTTTTCAGACAATCGATGTCAACTTTTAAGCACATGTAAAAAATGAAACATGAAGCTATTCATCCAAAACATGGTCAGTTTGCGATGCAAAATGATGGTGAAGTCGGAACTAGATAAGTTAGGGCTGGATTATAAATCTGTTGAATTGGGAGAGGTTATGCTCAAACAACCAATCTCAGAAGCTGAACGCTTTCTCTTAAAAGAAGCGCTTCACAAGTCGAAATTGGAATTGATGGACGACAAAAAAGCGATTTTGATTGAAAAGATTATCAATATTATCGTGGAGATGGTGCACTATACCGATGAGCTGCCAGCTGTTAATTTCTCAGAATTTTTAAGTAAGGAAATGGAAATGGACTACCACAAGTTGGCAGAAGTTTTTTCCAAAACCAAGGGGATAACAATTGAGCGTTTCATTATCCTGCATAAAATAGAGCGCGCCAAGGAACTCATCATATACGATGAACTGAACCTCACCGAAATTTCTTATAAACTGCATTACAGCAGCGTGGCGCATCTTTCTAACCAGTTCAAACAAGTTACAGGACTTACGCCAACATTTTTCAAAAATCTTTCAATACGCAAAAGGCAAAACCTCGAAGATGTATAGAGTACAGTAGCTCATTATTGATTTCATCTTTTAGCCCCATGGCTTTCATCGTGGGGCTTTTGTAAGATTTACAAGTACGTGTTAGTTGGGTTGAGTTTAATTATACAACAAACACTATTTATTCTGTAACGCAGCCTGCATGAGACCACTGTACTTTTGTGGAGTCTGAAAATTCATTCAGAACGTAAGCTAAACATGATGAAAAATACGATTAAAATATCGGCGCTTTCAATTATTTTCCTCGGAGCATTGCTTACAAGTTGCAACAGTACCAATGACAAAAAAACGATGACCGATGAGGAAATTGCAACCGAGCACACCAAACTTGCTCAAGTTGCTCATGAAAAAGAAATGGCCGAGTATCAAGAGATCAACAGAGCAAAAATTGAAGCCAACGAAAAAAGTCTGGCCGAATTCAACCTCCGAATCAAAAATGAAAAAATGGAAGCCAAAGATGAGTACGAGCAAAAAATGGCTGAACTCAACGCCCAAAATTCGGATATGAAAAAAAAAATGGATGAGTTTCACGCTGGCAACAAAGCCAACTGGGAAAAGTTTAAAGCATCTTTCGACAAAGACATGGATGATTTAAGCCTGGCCTTCACAGAATTAACCAGAAAAATGGGGATTGGCAATAATGACGCGAAGTAGGTCGAACGGCTCCTTGCTATACATCATAGCACTTATACTGGTGGTTGCATGGGCTGTGGGCTACTTTGGCTACAATGCCACAAACATCATCCACATCTTGTTGGTAATCGCAGTGATTGCCATTTTACTCAAAGTTATCAGGAATATTTAAAAAATTAAAACATCAAGTATGAAAACTACATTAATTAGCATTTTCACCCTGTTTATTGCCTTTGCAAGTTCAATAAACGCACAAGAATTAGAACAACGTGAGCGACTACAATTCGGTATCAAAGCTGGACTCAATCTTTCCAACGTTTGGGACTCAGATAACGACGATTTTCGCGCCGATTCGAAAGCTGAATTTGCCGGAGGGGTATTCGTTGGTATTCCAATAAACAGATACATTGGTTTGCAGCCAGAAATTCTTCTTTCTCAAAAAGGCTTTAAAGGTTCAGGAACTTTATTAGGTACATCGTATTCATTCGTGAGAACAACTACCTATCTTGATATTCCACTACAACTGCAATTGAAACCAGCTGAATTCCTAACTTTTGTATTAGGACCACAGTTCTCGTATCTTATCAATCAAAAAGATGTCTACACCTTTGGCAGCAACAGCATAGAACAAGAGCAAGAATTTGAAAACGACAACATCCGAAAAAACATACTAGGATTTGTTGGTGGATTTGATTTGTCGCACAGAAATATTCTATTCTCCGCTAGAGCAGGTTGGGACTTTCAAAACAACAAAGGTGATGGCACATCCACAACACCGCGTTACAAAAATCAATGGCTGCAATTTACCTTAGGTATTAAAATTTAAGACTAAGAAAATCAGGCGATTCTAACAAAATCGTCTGGTTTTTTCAGTATCAATCCACCGAAAATGCTTCTCCATTTGCCCATGTTTCATGGGATTATTTTTACGTATTAAACACTTTTTAAATACTACAACATGGACAACTTAAATCCGCCAGAAAAAGCCAAGGCACATATCATCGTTGAAATTATTGAATATGTCCGAAATGCAATTGTAAGCCGAACCATCATAAAAAAAACAACGGGCAATATTACAGCAACCTCGATGGCCCTGGGCGAAGAGTTGGGAGCACGTTCTACCCCATTTGATACCTATATTCAAATCATTGACGGCGCTGCACAACTCAAAATAGACGATACAGAAATCGCGCTCTCTCTTGGTCAAGGCATCATCATTCCCGCCCATGCCAAGCACAGCTTCACGGCAAATGAGCAGTTCAAAATGATTTCAACCGTCATCAAAAGTGGCTACGAGGATTAATCGAATTCTATTCTATAACTTATTAAATTCAGAAAACATGTCAAGACAAAACGAAGGCAAGAAAAAATCGGATAAAACGATTTCGAGCAAAACAACCAAAGAAAAAAAAGCCTTGAAAGCTCAAAAAAAATCCGACAAGGAAAAAAACGCTGAATAAGTACAAAAACGAAACACTGTGATAGAGGTAGAAAAACTAGGGATTCTCATACATAAAACTAAGAATCAATTTGAATGTGATGGCGTTTTAAACCCCGCAGTGATTCAAGTAGGAAATACAATTCATTTGTTTTACCGCGCTTTGGCCAAAGACAATTATTCTACCATCGGCTACTGCAAGTTGTCTGCACCCATGCAAATCGAACATAGAAATGATGAGCCCCTTTTAGTTCCAGAATCGGAGGATGAGATGCATGGCCTAGAAGACCCCAGAGTAGTAGAAATTGAGGGCACTTATTACATGACTTACACAGCCTTTAACGGTATAAATGCTTTGGGCGCTTTGGCTACTTCCGAAGATTTAATTCATTGGGATAAAAAAGGCATAATAGTGCCACAAATAACCTACGAAGAGTTTAAGCAATTCACTGAAAAACAAGGGCTTGTAAATAATAAATACAAGCGATTCAGCGAGAGAAATTTGCCGGATGAATTGTTGACAGAAGATGTGTTTATGTGGGATAAAAATCTCATTCTATTTCCAAGAAAAATTAATGGTAAATTCTGCTTTTTGCATCGCATAAAACCAGACATACAAATTGTTGTTGAAGTTGATAATCTTGAAAATATTAGCACTGCTTTTTGGCAAGATTATTTTTCTGGTTTTAACCAACATGTGATACTTGAGCCCTTGTATGACCACGAAGCAAGCTATATTGGAGGAGGTTGCCCGCCAATCGAAACACCCCATGGATGGCTCTTAATTTATCACGGCGTTCATGATACAACAAAAGGCTACGTGTATTCTGCTTGTGCAGCTCTACTCGATATCGATAATCCGAGTAAAGAAATTGCGCGACTGCCCTATCCGCTATTTTTTCCCGAAAAGGAATGGGAACTTATTGGTGAGGTCAACAATGTTTGCTTTCCTACCGGCGCCGTGGTCGAGAATGAAACGCTCTATATTTATTATGGTGCCGCGGATAAACGAATTGCTGTGGCCTCAATGAATTTAAATGAACTCTTGCAAGAATTGCTTCAAAATAAAAAAACCTAGCTCATGAACCGCGACATAAATCAATTTCTTATTCCCCGAGATTGGCAAATAGATGCAAATAAAAACTTAATGCCATTTTTGCTGAAAACATCTAATTACAAATTAGAAACGCTGAAACCTGAGATTCTTTATATTACGTCATTTCCGCCTAGAGAATGTGGCATTGCAACATACACTCAAGATCTTATAGAAAATTTAACGCTACAATTTTCTGATAGTTTTTCCAGTGTCATCTGCGCCCTTGAAACGGAAACTGAAAAACCAACATATCAAACCAGGCCCAAATACACCATCAACACCGACGAGGCGTTATCGTTTGCTAGAGCCATCGCAGATATCAATAACGACGAACAAATCAAACTGATTGTGATACAACATGAATTTGGTCTGTTTTCCGCGCAAGAAGATGGTTTCAAATATTTCCTGGAGCAACTCTCAAAGCCCGTCATTATGGTGTTTCACACCGTGTTGCCAAAACCCGATGTTGCTTTTCGCCATAAAGTTAGGCACTTAGCACACTACGCAGCCCATATTATAGTAATGACAAAAAATTCGGAGAGAATTCTTACAGAAGACTATTCCATTTCTCCCGAAAAAATTGCTGTTATTCCACATGGAACTCATTTAGTGCACAAAATTGATAAAAACGAGCTGAAACAAAAATACCATTTGGAGTCAAAAAAAGTACTCGCCACTTTCGGTCTACTAGGTCCTGGAAAGAGCATTGAAACCACCTTGGATGCGCTCCCAGAAATCATTCTTCAGCACCCCGATATCATCTTCTTGATTCTGGGAAAAACACATCCAGCATTATACAAAGAACAAGGAGAAACCTATAGAAATTCTCTTGAGTAAAAAATTATTGCCTTGGGTATTGAACAACATGTTCGCTTCGTGAATGCCTACCTGGGCTTGCCGCTGCTTTTAGAATATTTACAAAGCACTGATTTGTATTTGTTTACCTCAAAAGATAGAAACCAAGCCGTTAGTGGAACTTTTGCATACGCACTCAGCTCGGGTTGCGCTGTTATCTCAACGCCAATACCGCACGCCTTGGAGCTATTGAATAAAAATAATGGCGTGCTATTCGATTTTGAAAACGCCGATCAATTGGCAAAAGCCGTAATTGATTTATTGAATGATACTGGCCTGCGGGAATCAATTTCCAAAAATAGTAGCAACACCATCGCCGAAACTGCTTGGCAAAACTCAGCAATCAAACATGCCCTACTCTTTCAAAAAGTGAGCAACCCTGAAATTGACATCACATTCAATCAACCCAAAATCAACCTAAAACACATAAAAAAGCTAACTACAGATTTCGGAATGATTCAGTTTTCAAAACTCGACGCGCCCGATTTACATTCTGGTTATACCCTAGACGACAACGCCAGAGCGCTCATTGCACTTTGCAAACATTACAAAACATCTTCGGACGAGCGGGACTTGTCGTTGATCAAAACCTATTACGAATTCATACAATTCTGTTTTCAAGACAATCAAAAGTTCCTCAATTATGTCAATGAAAATAAGGAATTTACCTACCAAAATAATGCGGAAAATTTAGAGGATAGCAACGGCAGAGCCATATGGGCTTTGGGCATGCTTGTGTCTATGAAAGATATTTTACCTGAAAATTTTTGTGTCCATGCCGAAGCCACATTGAAAAATGCCTTGATTCATTTAGAAGAAATTCACTCAACACGAGCTATGGCTTTTATCATAAAAGGTTTGTACATGCAAAACAATGAGGAATCACAATTTCTTTTAAACACCTTGGCCAAACGTATGGTGGAAATGTATAAACACGAAAAAACAGACAACTGGTTTTGGTTTGAAGACCGCATGACCTATGGAAACAGTGTATTACCCGAAGCGCTGCTTTGCGCCTATCTGAGCACAAATCGAGAAGAATTTAAATGGATTGCGAAAGAAAGCTTTGATTTCCTGCTTTCTAAAATATTCCTTAACGACCAAATCAAACCAATCTCAAACAAAGGATGGCTTTTGAGAGATAAGCCAGCAGAAATGGTGATAGGCGGTGAACAACCCATAGATGTGGCTTATACCATTATGGCACTCGAATTGTTTTATGATGTATTCCAAGATGAGTCATATAAACAAAAAGCCAATATCGCTTTTGCTTGGTTTATGGGTCAAAATCACTTGAGCCAAATTGTGTACAACCCATGCTCTGGTGGCTGTTACGACGGCGTGGAAGAATTGAATGTGAATTTGAACCAAGGTGCCGAATCTACCGTGAGTTATCTACTTGCGCGACTTTCAATAGAAAAAATCAACACTCCAGAAAGTCAGGGCTCAGAAGATTCAAGCCCAAGCCTTGCTCTATTTGAGGCTTGCAAGGAAATGTAAAACATTTAGTGCTTTTGAACAATGCATTTTTTTACTTTTTTATCAAATATTCACTAAACTTGTGCTGTAAAACTGCGGTGCATGAAACATTTTTTTCTACTACTCTCTCTGTGCTTTGCTCAGCTGATTATAGCTCAAGTCAACGACAATTTCACAGATGGCGACTTCACTTCCAATCCTCCATGGACAGGAGAAACTTCTAAATTCATTGTGAATGGTGTGAACCAACTTCAATTATTTGCCCCAGCGGTTACCGATGATGCTTATTTGAGCACGGCAAGTACCGCCATTGAAAATGCTTCGTGGGAATTTTTTGTCCGCCTCAATTTCAATCCATCCTCTACCAATTATGCACGCGTTTATTTGGTTTCCGACAATGAAAATTTGAAAGGCGACTTGAATGGCTACTTCGTTTATATTGGTGGAACAGCTGATAAAATCTCGCTTTTCAAACAATCAGGCACTGTTCAAACAGAAATTATAACTGGCGCTTCAGGCTCTGTGAATGTAGCCAACGTACAAGTCAAAATTCGTGTAATGCGAGATGCTATTGGCAATTGGACCTTGGAACGCGACACCGCTTTGACCAATGAATTTGTAACAGAAGGCAACATTTTTGACAACACGCATTTCCAAAGCAGCTATTTTGGGGTGTATTGCGATTATACGCAAACCCGTTCGCAGCATTTCTATTATGATGACATTGTGGTGACTGGCGATCCCTACGTTGACACAGAAGCGGCTGTTTTTCAGCAATTGAGCATCACTTCCAGCAATCAACTCACGCTTCAGTTCAACGAAAACCTAGGCTCATCTTCAGAAAATGTGATGAATTTCTTGGTGAACAATGGCATTGGCAATCCAGAAACAGCTCAAATTAATCCCTTAAACAATTCGCAAATCATACTCACTTTTGCAGATGATTTTGAAGACAACACCAACTACATCTTAAGTGTGTCCAATATCAGTGATGTAACAGGAAATATCACCGCAAATTTTAACGAGCCTTTTTATTATTTTGTGTTGAGCATTCCGCAATTTGGCGAAATCCGCATCAATGAAATCATGGCTGATGAAACGCCAAGTGTGGGGATGCCCTTAACTGAATATGTGGAGTTGTTCAATACTACCAATAAAACTTTCGATTTGGCTGGATACAAAATTTGCAACGATAATGCCTGTGGAACCATTCAAACCAGCCTTCTTCCTCCCAATGGTTATTTGATTATTACAACCACTTCTGGTTTGCCACTTTTTACCGATTTCGGAATAAATGCAATCAATGCAACATCATTTCCCGGTTTGAAAAATGATGGCGACGAAGTGATTTTAATGAATCCCACTGAAACGGAAATTGTAGATTTAACCAGCTATAATTTAAGCACTTATCAAGACCCAAGCAAATCAGATGGGGGATATGCATTGGAACTTATCAATCCGTTTAGTCCTTGTTTGGGAAGCGACAATTGGCGCGCAACCAATAGCGTTGTCGGTGGTACGCCTGGTGCTCAAAATTCTGTTTTTGACAATTCGCCCGATGTGACGCCACCCAGCTTGGTTTCGGCATTTTTAACAACACCAAATACCTTGCAACTCACTTTCAATGAATTGATTGAGAATAGTGAATTGGTGAATTTGCAATTCAGTACAAATGCCATCAATGAAATCGCCAATGTTGTTGTGAATGGTTCATACGCCAATCAGGTGAACTTGATCTTTGAAGACGATTTCCAGCCCAATGTTGTCTATACTTTTAGCATCACAAACCTAACAGATTGCGAAGGAAATAGCACCAATTTAAATGGATCTTTTGTCCTTGCCAGCGAAGCTCAATCTGGAGATATCGTTGTAAATGAAATTCTTTTTGATCCGGTTACAGGCGGTTCAGATTATGTGGAATTGTACAACAATTCAGATAAATTTATCAATCTGAAAGACTGGAACATGGCCAATTTGAGCAATGGTGCGCCTGCCAATTTCAGAATCATTGCTGATGAGAATTTGATTTTTGAACCGCATACTTATTTGGCTCTAACCGTGGATAGTGTTCAGGTAAAACAAACGTATGTGAATCATGGTTTTGGGCGCTTTGTGTATTGCGAATTACCCACTTATTCAAATTCTGATGGTACAGTGCTTTTGCTCGACCCCAATAATTTCGTTATCGATTCGGTGAGTTATTTAGACAAATGGCATTTCACACTTATTTCTGATGAGAAGGGGAAATCCTTAGAACGCATCAATCCGAATGGTGCTTCAAATAGCGCCGACAATTGGCAAACGGCTTCGGAAAACGCTGGTTGGGGCACTCCAGGAATTGAGAATTCCCAATATTTGAATCCACAAGCGCAGGGACAATTTTCAGTGGAACCAACGGTTATCTCGCCAGACAATGATGGCTTCGAAGATTTTGCAATTTTCACATATGCGTTGCCCGAAACTGGCATGGTGGGCTCCATCAAAATTTATGATGAAAATGGTCGCCCGGTGCGTGAGTTGGTCAACAACTATTTCTTCGACCAATCTGGTGAATTGAAATGGGATGGTTTGGATGACAATGGAACCAAGTGCCGCGTGGGTCGCTACTTGATTTTGTTTGAGGTGTATTCTGCACAAACAGGGACGACTTTGGCATTTAAAAAGGTGGTGGTTGTAGCGACGAAGTTGTAGAAGCAACCCAATGAAATCGAATATAAAGTCAGATTTTAATCTACAAATCAATTGAGAAAAATTGATTATTTACCAAATTTTGGTAACTTTGGCTTAAACTTTTCAAAAAATGAAGAATACTTCGATATCACTCGGAAACTACTTTGTTCAATTTGTTAGCACTCAGGTATCTGCTGGCAGATATAAAAATGTGAGTGAGGTTATCAGAGCAGGACTCAGACTTTTAGAAACCGAGGAGAACAAAGTTATTGCACTTAGAAAAGCCATTCAAGAAGGTTTGGACAGTCCGCTAGTCGAAAATTTCGATTTTGACGAAAACCTCAAAAAACTCAAATCGGAAAAGAGAAAAAATGGCTAAGGTTATTCTGAGACAAGAAGCCATTGATGACCTAAATGCAATTTGGCAATACACTTTGAATGAGTGGTCTGAGAGTCAAGCCGACAAATATTATTCGACTATAAAATTTCATTGTTTACAAATTGGAAAAAATCCAAATTTGGGGAAAGAATATCCCGAAATTTCGGAGAATTTGTTTGGTTTAAATTCTGGAAAGCACATCATATTTTACCAAATCTTAGGAGAAATCGACGTTGAAATAATCAGAATTCTACACGAACGAATGGATTTGATAAACAGAATCTAGGCTAACTTTGGACAAATCACAATCTCATAATTTGTTTGTCATATTAGGTACAAGCAAAATGTAATAGAAACTACCCCACCCTATTCGCATGCCTTTGCAGCAGCAACCACTGACCCTCTACAAAAACCCATACCTCGGAGTAAAGCAACTCAACTTCAAAATCCTTTTCGTTTATTTTGCCAACAAAAGTGCCTGTCCCCGTCACAATTGCAAGTTGATTGACAATCCGAACATCAGCGTTTTTAATGGTAACACTGATGAGTTGCAATTTGCCAGAACTCAAATTCTCAAGAATATCACTCCTAGATTCTGTCAAACCGTTCGAATGAATGTATTGTACATTCGGGTGTAGTACTTGGGCTAATGAGTCCAAATTTTTGTTCACCATCCAATCAAATTTTCGTGCAGAAAGTTGAAGAACGAATTTAGCAATTCCATCAACTTGTGCGTATGCAAAATGCGATAGAAACAGCATTATACAAAACACACCAATTTTGCATGGAAACTTCATTCGAAAAAACTACGCTTTCACGTTGTGATAAAGCACTTGCTTAATGGCTTCTGACAAACGCTGCACATTAGGCAAAGCTTCTTCCATCAAAGATGGTGAGAATGGGAACGGGGTATCTGATTGTGTAACGCGCATTACTGGTGCATCCAAATAATCAAAAGCATAGCGCTGCAAGTGGTACGCAATTTCAGAAGAGATTGATGCCAATGGCCAAGATTCTTCCAAAACAACACAACGATTGGTCTTTTTGATCGATTCAACAACCGTATTGTAATCAATTGGTCGAACCGTTCTTAAGTCGATGATTTCGCAAGAAATGCCTTCTTTTTCCAAAGCTTCAGCAGCTGCAAATGCCACTTTCATGATTTTCCCAAAAGAAACAATTGTTACGTCCGTACCTTTTCTTTTCACGTCTGCAACACCAATTGGAATGATGTATTCGCCATCTGGAATCATGCCTTTGTCGCCATACATTTTCTCAGATTCCAAGAAAACTACAGGGTCATTGTCGCGAATCGCCGCTTTCAACAAACCTTTGGCATCATAAGGATTCGAAGGTGTAATCACCTTTAAACCAGGCACGTGGGCATACATCGACTCAAAACTCTGTGAATGCGTTGCGGCCAATTGTCCAGCGGTACCATTTCCTCCACGAAAAACAATCGGACAGCTGTATTGTCCACCCGACATTTGCAACATTTTCGCAGCACTGTTGATGATTTGGTCAGCAGCTAAAATCGCGAAGTTCCACGTCATAAATTCAACGATTGGTCGAAGTCCGTTCATGGAAGCACCCACGGCAATTCCAGCAAATCCAAGTTCAGCAATTGGCGTGTCAATAACCCGTTTCGGACCGAACTCATCCAACATGCCTTGAGAAACTTTATAAGCGCCATTGTATTCTGCTACTTCTTCACCCATCAAAAACACGCGTTCATCAACACGCATTTCTTCCGACATGGCCTCTCTCAATGCTTCGCGAAATTGTACTTCTCTCATCGTAATACTTGTTTTTGTAAGAAAATTTGGAAGGCAAAAGTAGTAATAAATTTGATATTGATGGCGTTTAGCTATTGGCTTTTGGGTCGCTGCGCTTTAGCCAGAAGCTAGCCGCTAGAAGCCAGTCGCCAATCACCAAAAAAAACTACCTTTGCCAAAATTTCTCCTATGCGCACCATCGTTCTCGACCAACGTCAAATCAAGCAGAAAATCGTTAGAATGGCTTATGAAATTATTGAGAATTTATTTGAAGCCGAGACCATTCATGTGATTGGAATTGCTGGAAATGGTGTTCAATTATCACAATATTTGGTCGATGAAATGCGCAATATCTCTGGTCAAAATGTGCAACTCAATTTCATCCAAGTGGACAAAGACAATCCTTTGGCGCATGCCATTCACTTCAATGAAGACCAGCTGGATTTGAAAAAAGCGCATGTTGTTTTGGTCGATGACGTGATCAACTCCGGAAAAACCATTCAATACGCCTTGAACCACATCTTAACGCAACCTGTGCATCAAGTGAAAACAGCCACATTGGTCGACCGCAAACACCGTCGTTTTCCGATTCACGCGGATTTTGTTGGTATTCAGCTTTCCACTACGATGCAAGAACGCGTAGAGGTTTCTTTTGAGGGAGAATGGAAGGCGTTTTTGGTGTAATTCGAAATTGTAGAACTACCCCTCCCAAACCTCCATCCTCAATTCTTCCCCATCAAAAACCGCATAGGTATTGTGTCGGATCCAGTCGCCGATGTTGATGTAGGTGGATTTTTCGTTGAGTTGGATTTGCATGGGCAGGTGGCGGTGACCGAAGATGAAATAGTCGAAATGTTCTTTTTGCAAGATTTCTTTGGCGTAAATGGCCAGCCACTCGTTTTCATCGCCGAGGAAGACTTCATCTGAATTGCCATTTACTTTTCGGCTTTTTCTCGACCAAAAATTGGCAACTGCGATTCCGAAATTGGGATGCAAACGCGCAAAGAGCCATTGACAAACCTTAGATGCAAAAACCTTCTTGATGAATTTGTAGCCATAATCGCCAGGACCTAGGCCGTCACCATGACCTACAAAAAACTTCTTGTTGCCAAAAGTGAAATGAATCGGTTCGCGGTGCATTTGTACGCCCAATTCTTTCGGGAAATAATCGAACATCCACATGTCGTGATTGCCTGTGAAAAAATGGATTCTGATGCCGCGGTCGCTCAGTTCGGCTAATTTGCCTTGCAGCCTGATGAAACCTTTGGGAATGGCGTGTTTGTATTCGAACCAAAAATCGAAAATGTCGCCAACCAAATAAATTTCAGCTGCATCTTGCGCCGCCATGTCCAACCAGCGAACAATGCGTTTTTCGCGTTCTAAACTGGATTTTTCATCGGGTGCGCCGAGGTGAAAATCTGAAGCAAAATACAGTTTCGATTGCTCGTTTGCCATTCAATGCTAGTTAGAAGCCGAATATTTGTTGAAGTTTTTGCTCCAACATAGGTCCACGCAGATTTTTCTCTATCACTTTGCCCTCTGCGTCAATCAACACGGTAAAAGGAATGCTGTTTACACCATAGCTTCTAGACAAAAGCCCATCCCATCGCTTCAACTCACTGATGTGGTAAGGCCAAATCAATTTATCGGTTTCAATGGCGCGCATCCAAGCGTTTTTGTCAGAATCCAACGAAACACTGAATACGGTAAATCCTTTGTCTTTGTATTTTTCATAGAGCGAGACTACATTAGGGTTTTCCTTGCGACAAGGTCCACACCACGAAGCCCAGAAATCTATCAAAACCACTTTGCCTTTCAAGCTCGACAATTTGTAAACTTTTCCATCAGGACTTGGGCCTTCCAATTCTGGAGCCAATGAACCCGGAGCCAACAATTGTGCAGCCGCAGCTTTCTGACGATACATCGCCACATTCTGTCGTAAAGACTGCGCAACCTGTCCATTCGGAACGGCAGCAATCACTTTTTCCGCCAAAGCGCTGTATTTATCAAATTCCTTCTCAGGATCGTAAGTCTGCATGGGACCAATCAAAGCTGGGGAATTTGGAAATTGTTGCACAAAACGATCTCTGAAATATTCGAACTGTTTGTAGCGCGACATATACAATTGATTCATATCGTTTTGCGCCATCGGATTACTATTCAATACCATCTGAATGGAATCGCGCAACATATTGATGTCGTTTTGCATGCGAATAAAATCCAACAAATTTTTACTGTCTTCATTTCCAACAATGTTGATGTTGCGCAGCATATCTCGGCCATCCCCAAAAACCTTGATGGTATCCGACTTGGTGATAATCAAATTTACATGATTGGAACCAGCTCTAAGCACGTAAAAATCGCCAACTGGCAAAACAGCACTTATAGAAAATTTTCCATCGCCATTCGGAGCTAAATCAAATGTAGCATAATCCACATATTGACCATTTCCCATAAAAGTTGACAAATTCAATTTGTCTGCCGGAGCTTTAAAAATCTGTCCTGTAATAACCACTGGAATTCCTTGAACTACTGGTGCCGGAACAGGTATAGGCGTCGTTTGAGCAGCAGGTTTCGTAGTCTGGGGTTTAGTGTCAGGCTTTTTTTGAGCCAATGACAAACTCGTTGTGAGCGCTATTGATAAAAATAAAAATGACTTCTTCATATTTCAGTATTTTATGAGCCAAACAGCTCTTTTAATTTATTCTCCAATTCAATTCCGCGGAGGTTCTTGCCAATAATCGTGCCTTTCTTGTCGATGAGCACGGTGTGTGGAATGCCTTCAAATTTATACAATTGTACCACAATGGAGTTCCATTTTTTCAAATCGCTCACATGGTAAGGCCATTCCAAGCCATCAGATTCGATGGCAGATTTCCATGCAGCAGCATTGTCGTCCAACGAAACTGAGAAAACCGTGAACCCTTTGTCTTTGTATTTTTTGTACAATCGAACCACATTCGGGTTTTCCTTTCTACAAGGTCCACACCAAGAAGCCCAAAAATCAATCAGTACATATTTTCCACGCAAATCTGACAATTTCATATCGCCGCCATTTACCATGTCCATCCAAATGTCTGGCGCCGGACTACCCACATCTACATTTCTATCCAAATTGCCGTAAAAAGATTTGCGCTTTTCATCGTTCAGGGCATTGTCATATGAATCTACCCAAGTATTCAAATTGCTTTCCAATCCACGTGTAAAACGAGCTTCTGGATATTTTTGCAAATAGGCATCCAAAACCTTGCGCAAAACATCGCCATAAGCGACATTCCAATTTTCAAGTCCCATGTCTGGAAAGAGCTGCATGGCAAACAATTGCGCTACTGGAGAACCTGGTTTTTCACTTAAAAATGAAACGGCGAAATCTTCCATAGGTTTTTTGCCCGCTTGTAGCGTTTTAATCAAAGCGTCTGCCTCGTCACCTGGCTGTAAGGCGCGCAACTCGGCCATTTGATCTTTGTATTGGGCGTTGAAAGAAGAATTCAAAACAACCATTTTATTGAATTCCGCGGCATCTTCAATGTTGGAGATTTTGAAATTGTCCATCATCACCGGAAAATCGCAAGTGATGAACACAGAATCATCGCCACCCAACACAATCGGAACAGTACTTTGTTCTACAACCAACTGAACCACAAAGGCCTCTTTGGGTAGTTTGATGTTAAAATTTCCTTGTGCATCAATTGTTGCCTGACCCAACTGCAACCATTTATCGACATTATACACCTGCGCAATAATGATTTTACCTGCTGCATCTGGAATTTTTCCGGCAATGGTTTGTTTATCTTCTGCAGGTTCAGTGCTTTCATTTTCAACTTCCGACCCACAAGATGTTAAAGCCACCGAAAAAAGTAGTACGACTAGAAATGGGAGTTTTGTGAATTTCAACATATCCGTAATTTTATAATGATGCAATCAATTCTTTCATAATCAAAGTCATTTTGGGCTCTTGACGCGAAGCTACAGCAATTACGTCTTGCACGCTGACTTTTTTAATTTTGCCTGGTACTCCCAAATCAGTGATGATAGAAATGGCGAAAGTAGGAATTTCCATGTGTCGCGCTACAATCACCTCAGGAACAGTTGACATACCCACGGCATCGGCTCCAACAACACGCACAAATTTGTATTCGGCTGGTGTTTCTAATGTTGGCCCAGTCAATCCCAAATAAACCCCTTGCGAAACACGAATGTTATTTTTCGCAGCAATCTCAACTGCACGGTCAATTAAATCGGTATCGTATGGGTCGCTCATATCTGGGAAACGCGGTCCAAGTTCATCCAAGTTTTTGCCAATCAGCGGATTGCCGGGTAAGAAATTGATATGGTCGTTGATGATCATAATTTCACCCACCTCAAAATCTGGATTCACGCCACCAGAAGCATTGGAAACAAACAATTTCGCTATGCCCAACAATTTCATCACGCGCACCGGAAAAGTCACTTCTTGCAAGGAATAACCTTCATAAAAATGAAAACGTCCTTGCATGGCTACTACTTTTTTACCACCCAAATTGCCAAAAATCAAACGTCCTTTGTGGCTTTCTACTGTAGAAACTGGAAAATTCGGGATTTGCTCGTAGGGAATTTCATCAATGATTTCAATTTCCTTCACCAAGCCACCCAGACCTGTACCTAAAATAATTCCAAACTCAGGTTTAACTTGCGTTTTTGTTTGAATAAAATCAACCGCTTCTTGGATACGATTCAACATAATTCTGTATTCTATTTATTAATTCTTGTTCATTATCGAGCGTCACTTCAATGGGCAAATAGCACCACGGAACATCGTTTTGATTGACAATTGACGACATTTCGTTCAATTTCACCGCATCTTTTTCCGTTGTGAGTACCACCGTTGTAGAGGCATCAAAATTAGCAAAAATATGGTGAATGCGCTCGATGTCTTTTTCGGAATACAAATGGTGGTCAGAAAAGCGCACAAGTTCAATGGAATATTGACTTTCTAAGGCATTCACGAGCGGTTGTGGATTGGCGATTCCAGTAACCAAAACGACTTGCTTGATTTCATTGGGCAAACTATGATTTGTAAGCGCTTGCCATTCGCCATAAACAAAACGCGAGAAGTAGCTTGGCTTCTCAGATGAAAAAGCTTTGGCATAAAAATCCTGCAAGGGCGCGTCAATACTTTTCGGACATTTGGTGTACATGCATACATCGGCGCGTTTTTTTCCGCTCCAAGCAAATTCACGAAGTCGGCCCATAGGCACCACCCAATCTTTGAAAAAAGGCTTGTGAAATTCGCTCAGCATCATCACAAATCCGCCCGAAACCGCCAAATGCTGCATGGCATCGTCGAGGATAATGAGTTCCAAATCAGGATAAAGTTTTAGCAATTCTTGAATTCCCACTTTTCTTTTTTCACAAACCGCAAAAGGGACTTCTGGAAACTTCTGTTTGATTTGTTTCGGTTCATCGCCCACCTCATCTGCTGAGGAATGGAGCTGCACTTCTATAAATCCATGTGTTGAACGACCATAGCCGCGACTTAATACCGCAATTTTGTATTGATTTTGTAAGGCGCGTATGAGCCATTCAACGTGAGGTGTTTTGCCTGTGCCACCCATGCTGAGGTTGCCCACAACGATGGTTGGGATTGGTGGTTGGAAAGTTTTCAATACACCCCAACGAAAAAGTGAAGTGCGCAACAAAGTAATGCAACCGTACAAGATGGCGAAAGGGAAAAGAAGAATACGAGTTGTACCAATCATAATTAAACACAAAAGTAATTTCTTTTAACAACGCAGACTGAATTTAAGTCTGAATGAATCATTCCATATATTATAGCTTCCCATTAAACGTAAGTTTTAACGATATTTCACACGCGCCCCAATCAATTTTCAAACTAACTTTGCGCCGAATTGTTATAACACCAAAACATCGGTCCATGAAATTTTCTCTTGATTCGCTATTTTCCATGAAGCTCATGACTCTTGGGCTGTTCTTTTTTGGTTTTGTTGTAGGTTACGCCACTTTTATAGAATCGTGGTATGGCACACAAAGCGCTAAGGCAATTGTGTATAACGCTTCGTGGTTTGAAGGACTTTTGGTGTATTTGGCGCTGGGCATGGTGGCGAATATTATCCGCTACCGCATGTGGGTGCGCGAGAAAATTGCCATTTTGATGTTTCACCTTTCGTTTATAGTAATCATCATTGGTGCTGGTGTAACAAGGTATGCGGGCTTCGAGGGCATCATGTTGATTCGCGAAAACAGCCAAAGCAATATTATTTATTCGGCAGATGCTTTTGTGCAGATTTACGCCACCGATGGCAAAATGGAATACAAATACGACAAAGCGGTTTTGATGAGCGATGTGCAAAGTCCCGTTTTGAAATTTTTAGCCAACAACAAATACAAGGCAACTTTTAAGAAATTCGACAATTCGGGCGAGGTGAAAATTTCCTATGCCGGATTTATGGCCAACGCCATCGACCAATTGCAAACCAATGTGGCTGATGGAAGTTCAATTTTGGAAATCATCACGCCAAGTCCGATGGGTGGCATGGATACCAATTACGTGCTTCAAGGCACAACCCTAAACAAAGAAGGCTTTTTGTTGGCTTACGACTATCCAGAAACCTTGAAAAATGCCATCAACATCAGAAGAAATGGCAACAGTTTCACCATAGAAGCTCCAGCCGAATTGAACTACATGTTGATGAGCGACCAATCGTCGGGAAGCATTCCAGCCGATTCAGTAGCAGGATTTTATCAAGGACGCTTGTACACTTTCTTGGGACAGAATTTCGTTTTCAAAGCCCACCATCCCAATGCAAAACTGGTGAAAATGCGCGCCCCAAAACCCGATATGGGCATGGATGTTTTGTATTTGGATATTGAATCTGGAGGGAAGAAAAAGCAACTCGAATTAGAAGGCGGTCAGGGCAAAATTCCAACGCCAACCTTTTTCGAATTTGATGGCATTAAATACCGTTTGGCTTACGGAGCAAAACCAGTAGAAACACCGTTTTATATTTTTCTGCGCGATTTCCAATTGGAGCGTTATCCAGGTTCGGAATCGCCCGCTTCGTATGCCAGTGAAATAACGGTTTTGGATGAAGAAATGAAAGTGCAATTCGACAAAAGAATTTACATGAACAGCGTCATGGATTATCGCAATTACCGCTTCTTTCAATCGAGTTACGACCCCGATGAAATGGGCACGCGTTTGAGTGTAAACCAAGATTTTTGGGGCACAAACATCAGCTATTTTGGGTATTTGTTGCTCATCTTGGGGATGATTTTCACCTTGATTTCTCCTGCTTCACGATTCAGACAAATCAATTCCCTCTTGAAGAAAATTAAAGAAAGAAAGAAATTGTTGTCAAAAACAAGTTCATTCGGTGTTTTGGTCTTGCTGATGTTTAACTTCAATGCCATTGCCCAAGACAGTGCTGCGGTGAATGAACCTTTGGTGGTTGATGCAGAATTTATCAAGCAACAACAAATCATCAATTCGAAGCCGATTGATTTGGAACATGCCAAGCGCTTGGAGTCTTTGGTGATTCAGGATTTTGACGGTAGATTCAAGCCCTTGCAAACCTTGGCCTTGGAGATTTTGCATAAAGTACACCGCAAAGACACTTACAATGGCTTGACTGCTACGCAAGTATTGATGGAAGTGATGTTCAATTTGGAATTCATTAAAAATGAAAAATTGATTGTGGTGAATCACCCCGACATCAGAAAAAAACTCGGCATTTCAGGGAAATATGCTTCTTATTCCGACTTTTTCGATCTCCAAACCGAAGAATACATCTTGGAACGCGATGTGGATTTGGCCAATCAGAAACCAGAAAGCAAAAGAAATGAGTGGGACAAACAAATCATCAAAGTAAACGAGCGCGTTCAAATTTTGGGTTCGGCTGTTTTTTATCTGCGTATTTTTCCAGTAAGAGGCGCACCAAACAACACCTGGTACACGCCTTTTGACCCGGCAGCGCCTTATCAATCCGTGGATTCCTTGATGCCAAAATTCTTTTTCGATTATGTAAATAGTGTGCGCATTGGTAAACTCACTGGTGATTATTCAGTAGCCAACGAAAACTTGGATTTGATTTTCAGCTATCAAAAAGCAGTAGCCGCAGATGTGATGCCCGATGAGGATAAAATTAAAATGGAAATTCGCTACAACGAGTGGAATATTTTCCAGCGCATCACGTATTGGTACTTCTTGCTCGGTTTGGGTTTACTCGTGGTGTTTTTTGTTCAAGTCTTTACCGTTGACACCAAATGGACCCGCATCGCAAACATGCCTTTCCTTATTGGGATGATTATTACCTTTATTATACATGGCATTGGCTTGGGTGTGCGTTGGTACATTTCTGGTCATGCGCCTTGGAGTGATGGTTACGAAGCTTTGTTGTTTATCGCATGGGTCGGCATTTTGGCTGGTTTACTTTTCGCGAGACGAGGCATGGCCGCATTAGGCGCAACTGGACTTTTGGCTTTCTTCCTTTTGTATGTCTCGCACTTAAACAACCTCGACCCACAGATCAGTCCATTGGTGCCAGTGCTGCAATCGTATTGGTTGAAAATTCACGTGGCAGTAATCACAGGCAGTTACGCATTCCTTGGATTGGGAGCAGTTTTGGCCATTGTGAATTTGTTTTTATACATTTTCCAATCCAAGAAATACCGCACAATCATTCAATTGAATATAGAAGAATTGACGCACATCATTGAAATGACCACAACCATCGGCATTTTCATGTTGACCATTGGCACTTTCCTCGGCGGGATTTGGGCGAATGAGTCATGGGGGCGCTATTGGGGTTGGGATCCAAAAGAAACTTGGGCTTTGGTGAGCATTTTGGTTTATGCTGTTTTATTACACTTGAGATTTATTCCTGCATTGAAAAGCAAATTGGTGTTTAACTCTGTTGCCATGTGGGCATTTTCCGCCATTTTATTTACCTATTTTGGCGTGAATTTCTTCTTGGTCGGGCTGCACTCTTATGCCAATGGAGAAGCGGAAACCATTTGGCCGAGTTGGTTGACTTGGGTGGTACTGGGCTTCTTGGCATTCAATGTGTTGGCGATTGTTCGAGAAAAAACGAGTCAAAATAAAAAATAGTCATGGCAAACAAGAGTATCGACATCTTAGCATTTGGAGCGCACCCCGACGACGTTGAAATCTCAGCAGGTGGAACTTTGGCTAAACACATCGCTCTGGGCAAAACAGTGGCTTTGGTTGATTTGACCCGAGGCGAATTGGGTACCCGAGGCACCGCTGAAACCAGAGATGAAGAAGCCCGAAATGCCATGAAGCTGATGGGCGTGCAAGAGCGCATCAACTTAGATTTGGGCGATGGGTTTTTTCAACATACGCAGGAAAATTTGCTCAAAGTTGTTGAGATGATTCGCCATTTCAAACCGAATTTGGTTCTGGCCAATGCCATTGAAGACCGCCATCCTGACCATGCCAAGGGAGCGAAATTGGTTGCAGATGCTTGCTTTTTGGCGGGTTTACCGAAAATTGAAACCCGATACAACGGTGAAATCCAATCTGCTTGGCGACCAAAAAAAGTATTTCACTACATACAAGATCGCTACATCAAGCCAGATTTTGCAATAGAGGTAAGCCCCTTTGTTGAGCAGAAATTCGATGTTTTGAAATGCTACAAGACACAATTTTATGATCCGAATTCGAAAGAGCCGCAAACGCCCATCTCTGGAAAAGAGTTTTTCGACTTTTTAGAAAGCCGTATGCGTGAATTTGGACGAGAAATTGGTGTAGAATTCGCCGAAGGATTCACCTGTAGCCGTATTTTGGGCGCAGACGACTTCGAAAAAATATTCTAAAAAGACAAATTTAGCACCAATCTAAATAGAGCCTTTAAAATGCTGTAAGTCAAATATATGAACTAGGAAAACAACTCTGAACAGAAAAGTTTTCAACAGGTTCGGTTCATAAAATCAACATTTATTGTAACCTTAGGAATACAACCCGCGTATATTTGCTCAAACTTAAAAATTGGAAAAATGAAAAAGTTATTAGTTTTAGTAGGTGCAGTTGCTCTAGTAGGTTCAACATTCGCACAAAAGCCTTCAGCAGATGATTCAAAGTACTCATTAGAAGGAGGTATTAATTATGCAGCTGGTACAGGTATTCAGTGGTCAGCGCCAAACATTCGCTTCCGTTATTTTGTAAATGACAACATCGCAGGTCGTTTACAACTTGGTTTGGGTGATGGTATTGGTAACACACCAAATTCTGAAGAATATCAGTATGCAGAAGGAGGAACAGGTACAGGTATCGGTACTGAGAAAATCTCAAGATCTTCGTGGATGGTTCAATTGGGTGCAGAATACCATTTGGCTGGCACAGACCGTTTGTCTCCTTACTTCATGTTAGGAATCAACATTGGTGGTGGAAGCCAAACTGACGAGTGGACTGACTTTGATGGTACAGGTTATATGGGCGGTATGTCAGCGAGAGTTGAAAACGGTTTCAGCATGTTCGGTGTTGGAGTTGGTGCTGGTATGGACTTCTACGTTTTTGAAAATGTTTACGTAGGTCTTGAATTGGGTCTTAGCTACATGGCTAGAACTTGGAAAGGTCAAGTAGCAGAGATCACAGCTGGTGGTGTTACAACTACAACTACAGGTTTGGATTCTAAAGAATCTTACTTGGGTACATTGCCTATGAATGCTGCTTTCCGTTTGGGTTGGAGATTCTAAGCTAAATCGATAAGATTACAAGAGAGGGTGACAAATGTTACCCTCTTTTTTTGTGCTTGTGCGTACCTTTGCAGCGTGAAACTCTGAGTGAGTTCAAACACGCCAGAAGATTTCTCGCTTCGATCGAAATGACGGCATGTCAAATTATAAGAGAATTAAAACAAAACGGTGCACATTTAAAGTCGATTAAACAAAAAATAAACTTTTTCAGAGTTTTAAAAAATTCAATCAAAACAACATGACAACACTTACCTGGGAGGAATACATCCAACGCTTTGAAGACATACTTTCTGGCACATTTACCAACGAGATTTACGCCAAAGAAGCCTACCGCGACTATGTGAAAATGAATCAGTCGCGCATGCATCGCTGGTTGAAGAATATTGAAATCAACGACGATCTCAAAAATAAATTATCCTCTATTGGCGAACCGCAAAACTGGTATTTAATCACAGAACCCTGGTGTGGCGATGCTGCTCATTCGGTGCCCTTGATTTATTTGATGTCGCAACTAAACGACAACATCAACTTACACTTGGTTTTGCGCGATGACAATCATGACTTTATCGATCAATATCTGACCAATGGCGGTCGCTCAATACCAAAACTTGTTGCCAGAAGTGCCGAAGGAGAAGATGTTTTTGTGTGGGGTCCACGTCCTAAAGATTTGGCGGTGATTCATGCGAAATTAAAATCAGAAAATGCAGATTTTGATAACATCAACAAAACTTTGCAGACTTGGTACAACCACAATAAAGGTGTTGGTATTCAGCAAGAGTTTAATGGGATTTTGGGGTGAAAAACTCACTTCTTTGGTTTCAATTTCAAATCGTCCGTTTTCAATAAAACCTGAAAATGGTTGCGAGCATTGAAAAATTCCATCCAACCATAACTGTTTGTTTCAATGTTTGCTTTTTCCCATGGATTGAATGGCAGCACATCAATCTCGGTTTTTGGGGCATCTTTGGCAATATTCGGACGCGGCACAAAGTAGTCCTCCCCTACTCTAAAATATTGAATACTGTCTAGCAAACTCAAATCCAGAATAGAAAGCGTCGAAAAAGCCCCAATCTGTCTTTTTTGATTGGGCTGACGCATTTGAACCAAATCTCTTTGGGTGAAATTGCGGTGAATCAAATTTTGATACACCGGCAAAGGTTCATTTGCAGTCAAATAATATAAGTTGAATAGCAACATATAATCCAACCCTGAATAAAAGCCACGGCGCATATAGTTGTCCAAATCACCATTGAACTGATTTTCAAATGAGGAACTGTATTTCAAATGGCGCGTCCAACCTTCTGGATAGGTTTTAATTCCAAGTGAATCCGCAAAACGGGCAATTTCATCACGCGTCAGGTTATACGGACCCGTTGCAGGCGCCAAGTTCATGTCTTTCAACATCCGCTCATGGATGTCAATTTCATTCAAATCGATGTCGTGCAAAACAGCCATCAAGGGCAGATAAAAATTACCCCAATTGCGTTTTTTCCATGTTTTTTCAATGGCATTCATGGTGCGCAGTTCATCTTTTCCCCAGCGACCAGAAAGTGCACCAATCACTGTGATCATTTGTCCATTTACATTTTTATATGGAATCCAAATACGGGTCAATTTCCATTGTGTTCGACCCGGTGTTTTTTCAAATTTCTGATTGTTCTCTGCACTATCGGTGTGCATGCGCTCGCCAATTATACTCATCGGATATTTGAACATAAACACATTTTGTCCCGGGTAAATCTTCTTTCCATCAGGTCGAAACAAACGCCAATTGGCTTTTTTCGGTTGGTCAGGATATTTAAATTTGCAATAGTTAATCATATTCGTGGCATGACGACGGGCCTGAAAATTGAAATCAAAATCTACCACTTCGCCATTATGCAAACGCACTTGTTGCACGCCATCCATACATTTTTCAATCAACATAAAACCCATCAAGAGCCATATCACTTGGTCTTGCGACATACTCGGAGTTTTTCTTGGATTTGTTTTATCCGTTAAGGGCTTACCATCTGGACAATCATCAGAAGTAAACACCTTAAAAACAGGCGCAAATCCCTCAGGAATGTGAAAATTTTGGTTAAAATGTCTGTAATTTTCTGGATTGGTATTCGGATCTAAAAAATCACAGGGAAAATCATCGCGTTGGAAACAACCATCAATTTTGCCGGGCAAACCCAAATATTCTTCGCCATACATGTCCAAACGCTCGAAAGCTTTGATGGCATAATACAATTCTGTTTTGGTCCATTCCAAATCTGCGTGGCGCTGATTGATCAGCAACAATTTGTATTCAGTTGCCAATACGCCCAAATAAAAACCGTGATAAATCGTAGCATCGGCAGCTTCAATATCGGGTATGCCATTGTAGCCCTGTCGGCTTTGAATGGGGATGCTATGACCAATGCCTTCCCCGACTTTTACAAAATCATTCACCAAACGCCAACGGTAATACCAATATTTTTGCAGGTTCACATCATCTTGGGCTTGGCCAAAAATCATTGAACATTGGAAAAACGTAAGCAAAAGGAACGCAAGCGAATTCGTCTTCATAAGGGAAATTTTGAGCCTAAAAATAATACGTTTCGACTTGAAAGACACACGGTTTATAAAATCTGTATTGATTTTCAGGAAAAAGCAAAAGTTTTCGCCCCAAAGACAGCTAAAAAAAACTAAATTCGCGCACAGAAATTGGTCGCTAAAATGCAAACCTTCGATACGCAAATATTATTAAACGAACTCAAGCAAATCAATGCTTCGTGCTTGCGTTTTGTTGAAGAAAAAGTGTACGATTTATCAGACCAACAATTGAAGTGGAAACCCAATGCGAAGTCTTGGTCTATTTTAGAAGTTTTTGCCCATCTCAACGCCCATGCCCACTACTACCAAAACATCATCCACAAAAAAATAATTGAAAACAAAGGCACTGAACCATCGGCTATTTTTGTTTCGAGTCCTTTGGGCAGAGCTACATGGCGCTTGGTGCAATTGGGTAAAATGCGCAACATCAAAAGACGCGTAAAATCGGCCCGTGTGTTCAATCCTGAATATTTTGGTTTGGATATAGAACGTCAGGAAATGCAAGTTTTCTTAGAGTACCTGAAGGGTATGGTACAAATTTTAGCGGAGGCAGAACAGGTAAACTTGAGGAAAATCAAACTACCGATGGCCGTTTCCAAATTTGTGTATTTGCGCTTGGGAGATGCGTTGATGTTTCATGTTTACCACAACGACAGGCATGTGGAGCAAATCAACCAACTTCTGAACCATAAAAAATTTCCGAAATGACAGCAAAACAAGGAATCATACAGGTGGCACACGCCCCAATTCGCGCCATAGATTCTGATAGTTCAGAAATTGTAACGCAACTCCTTTTCGGCGAAGCATTGCTCATTTTGGAGCAAAAAAATCAATGGGTGCGCATCCAATGTTACCATGATAAATATGAAGGTTGGATGGATGAAAAGCAAATTTTCACTTGCGACGAAGACAGCTTTCACATGTGGAGAAAAATGTCTACGCATCGCATTCAAGAGCACGTTTTGCCTTTCAATTCAAACGAAGGCCCTTTTCACCTGTATCGAGGAAGTTTAGTGCCCGAAGATTATTTCAATGGATTTGATCTCGGAACAATTAAATTTCAATCTCTTAAGAAAGATTTGCCGCTACAACGCAATCAATCCGTTGTTGAAATTGCCCAAATGTATTTGAATACACCGTACCTTTGGGGCGGAAGAAGTGCTACTGGTATTGACTGTTCGGGATATACCCAAATGGTTTTTGCGTTTCTTGGCATCTTGTTGCCCAGAGATGCCTCACAACAGGTCAATCTAGGCAAAGACGTTGAATTTAAAGAAATTCAAGCGGGCGATTTGGCATTTTTCACAAACCCAGCGGGTAAAGTGATTCACGTGGGCATTTTAACCGGTCAAGGCACCATTTTACACGCACACGGAAAAGTAGTAGAAGACCCCATCAGAACAGATGGAATTTATAAAAAACACAGTGGACTAAAATCACATAATCTACTGACAATAAAACGAATATAACAAAATATGAAGATATTAATTACTGGAGGAGCTGGATTTATAGGCAGCAATTTGACAAAAAGATTGGTGAACGACGGGCATCAAGTTGTGGTTTTAGACAGTCTGTTGCGCGGCAACAAACTCGACAAGGATACATTTTCAAAAATCGATTTCATCAAAGGTGATGTTCGCGATGCCGAATTGGTAAAGCAAGCCGCGAAAGGTTGTGATTTGATTTTCCATTTTGCAGCAGTTTTGGGTGTGGATATCGTAGCAGATAATCCGGTTGAAACGATGGATGTAGAAGTAATCGGCACACGAAACGTGGTGATGGCTGCTGAAGCAAACGGAATAAACAGAATTCTTTACGCATCCACATCAGGCATTTACGGGCATTCAGCCATTGAAGATGTAGCACTAAACGAAGAAGTTTTGGTTGATCCACGAACGTCTTATGCGATGGCGAAACGTTACAATGAGATTTATCTGGCTTCGCACCACGAAGAAAAAGGTTTGAATGCAATTTCCTTGCGTTTCTTCAATGTTTATGGACATAACCAAGATACAAGAATGGTGGTGCCGCTTTTCTTTGAACAAGCCATGAATGGACAAGAGTTAACCGTATTTGGTTCAGGAAAACAAACCCGCGATTTCACGTATATCGACGACACGGTGGAAGCTTGTGTGCGCTTGATGAATATCAAAGGTTCACACATCGTGAATATCGCCAACGAAAAAGAATGGTGCATCGATGATTTGGCTCATTTGATTATTGAAACAACCCAATCCAGTTCGAATATCAAGTTTATTGAAGCCCCAAAAAAACGATACGATTATGAAGTAGAACGCCGCGTGGGTTCTTCCGACAAATTACTACAACTTACTGGATTTAAACCACGTGTAGAATTGAGAGATGGATTAGAAATGATATATCAAACTTTGAAATAAATGAGTCAAGAAATAATTTTCGATTACATTCAAGAAGAGCGCCAAAGACAAACGCGCGGATTAGAACTGATTGCTTCTGAGAACTTTGTGAGCGACAATGTGATGCGCGCAATGGGTTCGGTTTTGACAAATAAATATGCCGAAGGTTATCCCGGAAAGCGCTATTATGGTGGCTGCGAAATCGTGGACAAAGTGGAGCAAGAAGCCATCGACAGGTTGAAAAAATTGTTCGGTGCAGAGTGGGCCAACGTGCAACCACACTCTGGAGCACAAGCCAATGCTGCTGTGTTTTTAGCTTGTTTGAATGCTGGCGATAAAATCTTGGGATTCAATTTATCACATGGCGGTCACCTAACACATGGTTCTCCCGTAAATTTTTCTGGAAAACTATACCAACCATTTTTCTACGGCGTTCGTGAGGACAATGGTCTTATCGACTACGATCAATTGCGTGAAACGGCTTTGAAAGAGCGTCCGAAAATGATTATTTGCGGGGCATCTGCCTACAGCCGCGATTGGGATTATGCAGCCATTCGCAGTGTTGCCGACGAAATTGGCGCTTTGATTTTGGCAGATATTTCGCACCCTGCTGGATTGATTGCTACCAAATTATTGAACGATCCCTTGCAGCATTGCCATATCGTTACTTCTACGACCCACAAAACATTGCGTGGACCACGTGGAGGTATCATCATGATGGGCAAAAACTTCGACAACCCTTGGGGATTGAAGTGGAACAACGGCAACCCAAAATCTATGGGGGCTTTGTTGGATGCAGCGGTTTTCCCAGGAACGCAAGGTGGACCATTGGAACACGTAATTGCAGCCAAAGCAGTTGCATTCGGTGAAGCTTTGAAGCCAGAATACACCGAATACATGAAGCAGGTGCAAAAAAACGCCTCAGTTATGGCGAATGAATTGGTGGCTCGTGGATACAAAATTGTTTCGGGTGGAACGATTAATCATTCTATGCTGGTGGATTTGAGAAGCAAAGGTTTGAATGGAAAAGACGCTGAACTCAACTTGGGCTTGGCAGATATCACGGTGAACAAAAACATGGTGCCTTTCGATACAGAATCACCATTTGTAACTTCTGGAATTCGCTTGGGTACAGCAGCGTTAACATCTCGCGGAATACAAGAAGATTTGATTCCAACCTTTGTACAAATCATAGACGAAGTGTTGATGAATGCCAGCAATGCTGATATCATTGCCAAAAACAAAAGCAGAATAAACGAATTGATGTCGAGCCGACCTTTGTTTGCTTGGTAAAAACGACTAGCTATGTACAAATATGTAATATTTCTATGGGTCTTCGCACTTTGTGAAAATAACCTGTTTGCACAAAACTTGGAAAACGCGTTCACCAACATTGCTGTGAACAACGATATGATGGGCGGCTCTTTGGTTGTGTTTTGCGAAAATGGCATTGTACAAAATATCGCCATTGGAAAATCAGACAACACGCGCAACATCAACATGACCACCAGCACGAAGTATCGAATTGCCAGTATTTCGAAAACCATTACAGCCATTGCGGTGATGCAGCTCGTTGAACAAAATTTACTCGATTTAGACGAAGATATCAGCACTATTCTGGGGTTTAGTGTTCAAAATCCCAACCATCCAAATGCACCTATCACCACACGCATGTTGTTGTCGCACACCTCAACCATTATTGATGGCACAACGTACAACAATTTTCTTGGAGCCACGGTCAATAACAATCCTATCCCCAATTTGAGTTCCATTTTAACTGTTGGCGGAACCTATTATGTGGCCTCGCAATTCAACAACACAGTTCCGGGAACTTACTTCAACTATTCCAATATCAACTACGTAATTCTGGGAACAATCGTTGAGAAAATTTCCAATCTGAGCTTTGATGTCTACTGCAAGCAAAACATCAGCGACCCATTGGGCATTGATGCATCCTTCAACGTAAATGATTTAGAAGACATTGATGAACTCGCTGTTTTGTATAGAAAACCAAGTGGCGTCTGGACAGCACAAGCCGATAATTATCAAGGGATACAGCCCACTTTCAATAATTTAGGTGGTTACGTTCCTGGCACAAATGGCGGAAGATTTGGTCCGCAAGGTGGCTTTAGATGTTCGGCTGAAGATTTGGCAAAAATTTTCTTGGTGCTCATGAACAAAGGCACATTCGATGGTGTGACATTGCTATCTGAATCCAGCTGCAACGCCATGTTTGCCAACGAATGGACTTACAACGGCAGCAATGGCAACAACTATTACGGACTCTTCCGTAGCTGGGGCTTGGGCATTCACCGAATCACATCAACCCCGGGTAATGACTTAGCACTTTCTGGGAGCACTTCCATGCTTGGTCATACAGGAGAAGCATACGGTTTGGTGAGTGATGCTTATTTTGATACCATCCGAAAAGTAGGTTTTGTGTTTATGAATAATGGTGTGGGTATTGGCTATCAGACCAACAACAATTCCATTTTTTATACCGTGGAACAAGAAGTTTTTAGTGCTATTGAAAGTCAAGGAAATATAGGTGTTTGTCTAACGGCTGGACTTGCAGAAAACGAAGCAGATCACACCCCAATTTATCCCAATCCGAGTGCGGATTTTATTGAACTGGCGAACTTGGATGCATTGGGAATGCAAAAGATTTCCATTTACACACTTGAAGGTCGTTTGGTGAAACATACTGAATTGGAAGCCAACACCAATCGCATCAGTATCCAAGATTTAGCTGCGGGGATGTATCTCATTGAGGTAAACGGCAAACGCCATTCATTCATCAAACAATAAGCGCCATGCAACTCGATTTGGCGCGCATACATTTTCCTAAAAACTTAGAAGAACCCTTCGACGTTTATCAAGAAAAGCATTTCCAAATCAAGCAGTATTTTTTTCAACGAGCACCCATTCCAGTGGTGGTTCAGAAGAAAATCAAGGAATTGAATGAACTTCATGAGGCCTATTTATTATGCTATCCTGAAGCGTCGCTCGATGAACAATTTAAGCCATTTTTACCCGCCCTATTCACAGGGAATTGGGTTGATGATTTTCATGTTCTTCAAAATGCACGCACCAAATACAAAACCCAATTGGTGGCGCTGATTTCCGCGAAAAATAGTGCGCTACTTTTGGAAAATTGGTTTACTGAAGAATTGAACTATGCGCAAATTTGGTCGCAGATTTATAAAAACGAAGACACAACGCATGTGCAAGTATCGCAAGAACCAGACCCCATGCGTATGTTGCAATGGCTTCGTGAATTGCCCTTCAATCCAAGCATTGAAAACATAGAAATTGAGCAAGAAAATCTTCAAATTGACTTACAAAACGAATTAAAGCGTTTGAGTAAATTTGTAGCATTGGCATCTAAATGAGTTATCTTTGCAAGTTCAAAACAAGTCATGAACAACAATTCCATTTTCGACGGTCTCCGAAGCAAATTAGAAAACGAAGAATGGCCATCCACCTATCTTTTTAAATTCATTATGCCCAACGACAACGAAACCATCAGCAAATTATTGAACATTTTCAGTACCGACAACAAACAAAACATTCAGCCCTCAAGCAAGGGCAATTATGTATCCATCTCCATTGAAGAAGTGATGTTCTCTGCTGACGATGTGATTCAAAAATATGAACAAGCCTCAACATTGAAAGGAGTGATGTCGTTATGATACAAGAATGGTGGGATATTTTTCTTCAATACGCAGTTTACGTGCTGTGGGCTGGTTTAATATTGGTGCTGCTTTTGATTGCCAACAATCGCTACAAAGCCCATCAACGTGTCAAATTGGCCAAGCGCAATCCAGAAATCCGTTTGTTTCCTTACGAATATGCATCGGCAAATGGTACTATTACTTTCTTTTTTGAAGCCGATGAGGCCTTAGATTACACCTTTTTTCTCATCAATCTAAACAACGACGAGAAGCACATAATCGCGCAAGGCACCTGTAGAAAAGGCGGACAAAAAATCCAATTTGATACCACAACGGTTGAAAACGGACATTACTATTACGGCATCGAAAATCAATTTCAGCGAACCGAGAAAAGGTTGGAAGTGAGGAATTGATTAGTCGATTTTCTTCTCCCTCATCATAGCCCTAACAACCAACCAAACCCCAACCAAAATAAAGGGAATGCTCAGCATTTGTCCCGTATTCAATGCGTTGGTATAATCACGGGCAGTTTGGCCTTCTTTCACAAATTCAACGAAGAAACGCACGCCCCAGATGCCAATCATGAAGATACCGAAAAGCAAACCTTCGCGTTTTTGGGCTTCTCTTTTCCAGTACATAAACAAAAGGAACAGGTAAATGCTCAAATAGCCAAATGCCTCGTAGATTTGCGTTGGGTGGCGCGGCGTTGGGTCGAGCTGTTGCGTTACATCGTTCCAATAATGCGTAAAACTAAACGCCCAAGGTACATCCGTTGGGATTCCTGCTATTTCAGAGTTCATCAAATTGCCCAGGCGAATGAAACAGCCTGCAATAGCAATAGGCGCTACTACCCTGTCCAAAATCCACAAGTAGGGTTTTTTGGAGACTTTTTTGGAGAAGATAAACAGCGCAATCAAAATGGCAATAGCCGCACCGTGACTTGCCAAACCGCCTTCCCAAACTTTAAGAATGTCGATGAGATTGTCTTTGTAATCGTCCCAATCATAGAAGAAAACGTGTCCCAAACGAGCGCCTAAAATGGTTGCAATGACCACATAAATTAAAAGTGTGTCTAAGGTTTTTTCATCAACACCTTCTTTCTTAAACATGCGTTTGATGGTCAAGAATCCTAGGAAAATACCCGTAACGAAAAGCAATCCGTAATAATTTGGTGTTTTCCAACCTTTAATAATTTCAGGGCTCACGTCCCAAACAATGTGCATCAACATGATTATGCGTTTTTGGTGATTAATTCTTGAGCTATGCCCATATTTCTTTTGAATTTCAATTTCTCAGAACGACCTTTTTTGAAAATCGCATTGCTGTTGTACTGACCCTTGCGCAATTCTTTTTGTTGTTCTTTCGGCAACGAATTTACGGATTGACATTCTTCCGAACAGCAGTTTTCGAATTTTTCTTTGCACGCCTCACATTGAATAAACAACAAATGGCAAGCTTCGTTGGCGCAATTGGTATGCACATCAAAGGCTTCACCACATTGGTGGCAGTTGGCAATTATGTCGTCAGAGATTTTCTCGGCGCGTCGCTCATCGAATACAAAGTTTTTCCCGACAAATTTATTCTCGATGCCCAATTGTTCCACATCGTGTGCATATTTGATTATGCCGCCTTCCAATTGATGCACGTTTTTGAAACCACGGTGTTTGAACCAAGCACTCGCCTTTTCGCAACGAATGCCACCGGTGCAATACATCACAATGTTTTTGTCTTCATTGCCTTTCAAAATCGTTTCTTCAATTTCTGGTAGTGAATCGCGGAAAGTATCAACATCGGGTGTGATGGCACCTTTAAAATGTCCCACTTCAGATTCGTAGTGATTGCGGAAATCGACCAAAATGGTATTTGGATCATCGGTCAACACGTTGAATTCTTGGGCACTCAAATGTTTGCCTTTGTTGGTTACGTCGAATGTTTCATCGTTTAAGCCATCGGCGAGAATTTTGGTTCTCACTTTGATTTTGAGCTTCAAAAATGGAAATTCAGTCGATTCTTCAACAGCAAAATTTAAACGAATGCCTTTAAGCCAGTCTATTTGATCGAGGGCAGCCCGAAATTCATCCAAACGCTCGGTTGGCACAGAAATTTGCGCATTTATGCCTTCATAGGCCACGTAAATTCTGCCCAAAACCTCTATTGAGTTGAGCACTCTAAACAGTTGATTCCTAAACGATTCAGGGTCGCTAAGTTGATGATACTTGTAAAAGGAAATTGTAACGAACTGCACATTTTTCTCGCGCAAACGCTCCACCATTTCCTCTCTGCTATACGTATTCCACAGTTGCATGCTATGTAATGTTTTAAGATTGGAATGCAAAGGTACTTAAATTCGAGATTAACAAATTTGAAATTCGAGATTGAAAAATTTGAAATTCGAGATTTGACATTTTAATGACATATAATCTCGAATTTCAAATCTCAAATCTTCTAATCTCGAATAAAAAAATCAAAACTCCTCCGTGCTCCACGCCTCTGCTTTTTCTTGGAACCAAGGTTTTACGGTTGACCAAATCTCGGTGAAAATTTCAGAATTTCGGTAGTTGTTTAAGTCTGATTCTGCATCCCAAACGCTAATGGTGAAATGGATATTTGGATTATTGACATCATGTACCAAACGCACTTCATTGCAACCAGAAAATCCAGAAATACGTGGATAATTACTGCGAAATGCAGCTCGGAAATCAGCAATATGCGCGTCGGCGATGTTGAGTTTGACTATGCGTGTAATCATCTTAAAAAAGTTCTTGGAGATTCATTTTCGAACCAGCGGGTGTAAATTCAATGCGCACCACATCATTCAAGCGCATACCAAAAAGCTCATTGGCACCACCTCCGTTACCTGGCACGCCTTGATTGATCGCTATCTCAAGCAAACCAGCCGAATTAAAAACAGCAACACGGTCGCCTTGTTGAACCTCGTTGTATGTGCCAGAAATCTTGTCAATAAAATAGGTCCGATTCTTAAAATACATCGTGAATGGTTCTCCTTTGCCTATATTTTTAAACAAGTCCTCAGAAATGTTGGTAATCAAATTGCCATACACATCGATATAAATCACCGTGCCGCGAATCAAATTTTCTTCAATCACAGGCTGCCATGAACTCATCTGTTTCGGACTTTCAATGGCTTCTCCTATGTTATCCAACAATTCGCCTTGAGCTACGCGTATTGCAATTTTCGCCAAAATATTTTTCGCGGGAAACTGAAGTACCTTGGGCATGGTCAAAGCCTCTGTGATTCTGTGCATAGATTGTGGCTCGTCTTCACCCAAAATCAAACTCAAAACACCATTGTCGAGGGCTACAAAATATTGGTTTTTATAACGCATCACAGCTGGCCATTCATCATGGCGCGAAGGCATATTGATGTTCACTTTGGGCGTATCGTCAACGGCAATTAAATGAATGGTTTCATCTGGAAAATCGCCTATACAATTCCTCAGGAAAAACGCCGCTTCAAATTTGTTAAATGGGTTCACTTCATGGCTGATGTCCACAATTTTTGCATCTGGCAGTTGTTTGTGTATCGAGCCCTTCAACGCGCCAACGTAGTAGTCTCTGTGACCCATATCTGAAGTTAGCGTAATGATGCTCATAATACCGAAAAGGTGTTATTGGGATGAATATTATTTCTAAATTTGCGACAAAATTAAGGCTTATTTTACGAATTCGGAACCGGAATCATAAATCATTATAAATCAACCTCTTGAAAGAAAAAGTTTTTGAAATCTCAGGCATCGACCCACTACTCATCTTTGGTGCGAACAACAGCAAACTGACGCAAATCAAGAAATATTTTCCAGGCGTGAAACTTGTAGCACGCGGAAATGTGCTCACTGCTATTGGCGATGATGAACGTTTGGATTTGTTTGAAAAGAAATTTGAACGCGTCATGGAACACGCGGAAAAATTCAACGAACTCACCGAAAACAACATCGATCAGATTTTGGAAGCCGATGATATTCCGCAAATGACCGTTGATGCCAATACCATTTTGGTTCATGGTGTTGCTGGCATGAAAATCACTGCGCGCACCCACAATCAACGCCGTTTGGTAGAGGCTGTGTTGAACAACGATATGGTTTTTGCCGTAGGTCCAGCCGGAACAGGAAAAACCTACACCGCAGTGGCTATGGCGGTTCGCGCCTTGAAAAACAAAGAAATTCGTAGAATTATATTGACGCGTCCTGCCGTAGAAGCGGGCGAAAATTTGGGCTTTCTTCCGGGCGATTTAAAAGAAAAACTCGATCCATATTTGATGCCGCTTTATGACGCACTACGCGATATGATTCCCGCGGAAAAACTCGCAGAATTCATTGAAAATGGTGTCATCGAAATCGCACCCTTGGCTTTTATGCGCGGCCGAACATTAGACAAAGCCTTCGTGATTTTGGATGAAGCTCAAAACGCAACCGAAAGTCAAATTAAAATGTTCTTGACACGCATGGGGCGCACCGCCAAATTTGTGATTACTGGAGATATGACCCAGGTCGATTTACCGCATCGTCAGAAATCAGGTTTGTCTTACGCCATTCAAGCTTTGCGCGACATAGAGGGCATTGAGGTGATTGAATTGAACCAAAACGACGTAATCCGTCACAACTTGGTGAAACGCATCATTATGGCATTCGAAGAACAAGAAAATCTTAAAAATATCAAGAAAAATACCGAAAATGAATAAGGCAATCACCTTTACGGATTTTAATTTTGCTGGACAAACGGCAGTTTATAAAGGAAAAGTGCGCGATGTTTACACCATAAACAACGATTTGATGGTGATGGTAGCTTCTGACCGCATTTCTGCATTTGACGTAATTCTACCCAAGGGAATTCCTTACAAAGGTCAGGTGCTCAACCAAGTGGCAACGCATTTTTTGGAAGCCACGCGCGACATCTGTCCGAATTGGCTTTTGGCAACTCCAGACCCCAGTGTGGCTGTGGGTTATGCCTGTGAACCCATCCGGATCGAGATGGTGATTCGCGGTTATTTATCTGGACATGCATGGCGCGAATACAAAGCTGGAAAAAGAACCATTTGTGGTGTGGCGATGCCCGATGGCATGAAGGAAAACGACAAATTCCCGCAGCCTATCATTACCCCGGCAGCCAAAGCCATGGAGGGACATGATGAAGACATCAGCCGCGAAGAAATCGTTGCACAAAATTTAATTTCTGAAACGCATTACGAGCAATTGGAATATTATACCCGCTCTTTGTTTCAACGCGGCACAGAAATGGCAGCCGAGCGCGGTTTGATTTTGGTCGACACGAAATATGAATTCGGTATGCGCGATGGAAAAATCTACCTCATCGACGAAATCCACACGCCAGATTCTTCGAGATATTTCTACGCCGATACTTACGAAGAAATTCAAGCGAAAGACCAGAAACAACGCCAGCTCTCCAAAGAATTTGTGCGCGAATGGCTCATTGCCAACAATTTCCAAGGCCTTGAAGGACAAACGATTCCCGAAATGACTGAAGAATTTGTGAGCACCATCACCGAGCGCTACATCGAACTTTACGAAAAAATTACCGGAAACACTTTTGAACGCCATGATTTGAGTGATCCCATCGCGAGGATAGAGCGCAATGTGAAAAGGTATTTGAAAGATTAGAATTCGAGATTGAAAAAATTTGAGATTTGAAATTCGAGGTTTGTGTGAATGTCAAATCTCGAATTTCAAATTTTTCAATCTCGAATTACATTGTTCAAACTTTCTTGAAAAACAGCGTCTTCAAATTTCCGCCATCTGCAATTCTCTTTGTACTTTTGCGCCATGTTAGAAATGATACTGATTTTGGATTTTGGCTCTCAATATACACAGTTGATTGCCAGACGTTTACGTGAGCTGAACGTGTATTGTGAAATCCATCCGTGGAACAAATGTCCTGAGATAGGCGACAACGTGAAAGGCGTTATTTTATCAGGTTCGCCATTTTCTGTGCGCGACCCTAAGTCTCCGAATCCAGATTTGAGCGGAATTAGAGGAAAATTACCTTTGATGGGCGTTTGTTATGGTGCTCAATACATGGCTCAGGTTTCTGGTGGCAATGTAGCTCCTTCAAATGTTCGCGAATACGGACGCGCCAATCTTTCCATGGTGAATGGTGCCCACGTTTTGATGAATGGTATCGGTACGGGGTCACAAGTTTGGATGTCGCATGGTGACACGATTACCGAAATTCCCGAAAATTTTGAAATTATTGCCAGCACAAACGATGTGCGCGTGGCAGCTTATCATATACAAGGCGAACAAACTTATGGTGTGCAATTTCACCCAGAAGTGTATCACTCGCTCGATGGCACGCAGCTTTTGAAAAATTTCATTGCCGATATATGTGCTTGTAAAATGGACTGGACACCAGATTCATTCATCGAGACAACAGTGGCTGACTTGCAAGAGAAAATCGGCAACGACCGTGTAATTCTTGGTCTTTCTGGTGGTGTTGATTCATCTGTTGCGGCCATGTTGTTGCACAAAGCGATTGGAAAAAATCTCCATTGCATTTTCGTGGATAACGGATTGTTGCGCAAAAATGAGTTCGAACAAGTATTGGAGTCCTACAAAGACATGGGCTTGAACGTGAAAGGCGTGAATGCTTCTGAAAGATTTTACAAGGAATTGAGCGGACTCACCGACCCTGAATTGAAAAGAAAAGCCATCGGAAAAGTGTTTATCGACGTTTTTGATGAAGAATCGAAATTGGTTGAAGACGCCAAATGGTTGGGACAAGGTACTATTTATCCTGACGTGATTGAATCAGTTTCTGTGAGCGGAGGTCCATCAGCGACGATCAAATCGCACCACAATGTTGGCGGTTTGCCCGATTACATGAAATTGCAAGTGGTTGAACCTTTGCGTTTGTTATTCAAAGACGAAGTTCGACGCGTAGGTAGAGCCTTGCAAATCGATAATAAAATTTTGAATCGCCATCCTTTCCCAGGTCCGGGATTGGGCATTCGCATTTTAGGCGAAGTAACCGCTGAAAAAGTGCGCATTTTGCAAGAAGTGGACGCCATCTTCATCAACGAATTGAAGTCGGATGATTTATACAACGACGTTTGGCAAGCAGGAGCGATTTTTCTGCCGGTGCAATCTGTAGGTGTGATGGGCGATGAAAGAACTTATGAAAATGCAGTTGCCTTGCGCGCTGTTTCCTCTACAGATGGCATGACAGCAGATTGGTGTCATTTGCCTTATGATTTCTTGGCTAAGGTATCGAACAAGATTATCAATCAAGTGCGCGGCATCAATCGCGTTACTTATGATATCAGTTCAAAACCGCCAGCCACTATTGAATGGGAATAAGTTTAGCACGGTAATTGTAAAATGCTGCGTGAATTGTATATTTGAAAAAAAATGAAGATGAAAAACCTGTTCGTTGTATTGCTTTTGATGACTTCGGTTGGCACCTTATTGGCACAACCAGAAAACGCAAAAACAGAGGTTAGAAATGGTCAAACTTTTTACGTGCATGAAGTCATTCAAGGCAACACGCTTTGGGGTCTTCAAAATCTCTACAAAGTTTCAGCAGAAATAATTATTCAGCACAATCCGAGCGTTGTCGATGGACTGAAAGTTGGTCAACTGATTTACATTCCTGTGAATGGCGTGGCTCCTGTAAAACCAAGTGCTCCAAGTCAAGCGCAACCGGGCACCCACGTCGTTGAAAATGTAGTTCACGTGGTTGCTGGCGGCGAAACGGTTTATGGCATTTCCAAAAAATACAACATCACTCCTGAGCAGCTTCTTGAGTTGAATCCAGAGGCGAAAAACGGTTTATCTTTGGGGCAAGTCTTGTTGATTTCAAAAGGAACACCAAGCGCATCCATTCCCGTTGGAAATGCTCCAGGCGAAGTTATTCCTGAACCAGTGCGCGAGCCCTCCACCGTTGTGATTTTCAAAGATTCTTTGGTTCAACATCGGGTGATGAAAGGAGAAACGCTTTATTCTATTTCCAAGCGTTTTATGGTTCCTGTAGAAACACTCATGGAGGTAAACAAACTCAAATCTCAAAATATCAAAGAAGGCGATGTGCTTATTATTCCATTGAAAAAAGAGAATGTTGGTCAAGTGCCTTACCGTCCAGTTCCACCGCCAGCTACTGGTGTCATAATCAACGCACCAGCGCGAAATGATGGAGAATTTCAATTTCAACAGAAAAACCAACTGCGCATAGCGGTATTACTACCTATAGAATATGGCAAATCAACCCGATCGAATGGAAAAACTCGCGCGGCCATACAATTCTATGCGGGTGTTAAAATGGCCATTGATACTTTAGGAAAAATGGGCTTAAATGCACACGTTACCTTATTCGATACCCGTTCAGATTCTGCAACCACTGTTGGTGTTTTAGAGAAAATGAATGAAAGTCAATGGGATTTAATTATTGGACCCTTGTTTCATACGCCTGCCCAACTCGTTGCCAATTGGGCCAAACAAAACCGTGTGCCATTGTTGTTGCCTACACCCATGTCGCCCGCACTTTTGAAAATGAACCCTTATGTGTTTATGTCCATTCCAACCGATGCGCGAATCATGGAAGGGATGGCACAACACATTGTTCTACGCCACGCCAAAGACAACATCATTCTTATCAAATCAGGACTCGCGGAAGACGAGCAGAACTATGAAATTTTGAAGAATAAAATCAACAGCTTGTTGGGTACTGGCGCATATCGAAAAACGGTAAAAGAAATTTCTGGTAAAGCCAATTTACAGAGTGCTTTTGTGCGAGGAATGCGCAATATCTACATCATGCCATCTAAAAACAAAAGTCACGTAACCGATTTCTGGAAGGCCTTTGAAAGTTTTCAATTGAGAAACAGTGACGGCAATAACCCCAATATTGTGCTTTACGGCATGCGCGAATGGGAGGAATGGAAAGAATTAACCAGAGAGCAAAAAACAATTGTGAATTTACACTATGCATCTGCTACATCTTGGGTTACCACAACAGCTGGCTTCAATAATTTTGCGCGTCAATATCGATCTCGATTTATGGCCGAGCCAGAGAGATTAACCGTTCAAGGCTACGATGCAACCCATTATTTCATTCGCAATTATTTCATGAAAAACATGACCAACTACAATGCGGTAATTAATCAATTTAATTATCAATCTACTGGAGAGGGACATGGTATGGAAAACAGAACAGTTTTTATTCTTCGTTATGAAGAAAACAAACTAATTGAACTTGGTCGTGTGCAATAAAGAGCGAATTTCTCAAGCTTTTCAATCGCTTCAAGACCACATTTGCGAGGCTCTTGAGGTTTTAGATGCAGGGCAAACATTTCAAGAAGACAAGTGGCAACGTGCAGAAGGTGGAGGAGGTAGAACCAGAATTCTTGCGCACGGAAATCTCATCGAAAAAGGTGGTGTGAATTTCAGCGAAGTATATGGTCCTGTTACCGATATGATGCGCAAACAACTCCAATTAGATGGTGACGAGTTTTATGCAACAGGCGTATCTATTGTGCTGCACCCACACAACCCACATGTGCCAATCATACACATGAATGTGCGCTATTTTGAACTGAATACGGGCGTATATTGGTTTGGCGGAGGGATCGATTTAACACCGCATTACGTTGTTCCTGAATACGCTGCCAAGTTTCATCAAGGATTAAAAACAGTTTGCGACAATTACCATGCTGATTTTTACCCCAAATTCAAACAGTGGGCCGATGACTATTTTTTCATTCCTCATCGTGAAGAAACACGTGGAATTGGTGGAATTTTCTACGACCATTTGAAGGCAGACGAAAAAATATCGAAAGAACAATTGCTTCAATTCTCCTTGGATTTGGGCAGACTTTTTCCTGTGGTTTATCAAGAACAAGCCGATGCTTTTCGGAATTGGCCTTATACTACAGATGAACTAGCATGGCGCAATTACCGCAGGGGCAGATATGTTGAATTCAATTTGGTTTATGATCGAGGCACTACATTTGGATTGAAAACCAACGGGCGAACGGAGTCGATATTGATGTCATTGCCTGGAAATGCCTCGTGGATTTATAACCGCGAGCACAATGAGAGAGAGATTGAAACCATCAATGCACTTCGCAAAAATATAGATTGGATTTCGCTTTAAACGCCAATAAAATCACCAAAATTTAATGGTGTAATGACTTGCGTATTCGCGTTTTCATATGCATTTGTGAAAGCCTTAGACACCTTTTGATTCTTTCTTGTATTCCACTTCATTTCATAAGCAAAAATGTGGTTATTGATGGTTTCGATATAATCTACTTCGCTTCCATTGTAGTTTCGCCAAAAATAGGATTGAATATCGGGACGGAAAACTTTATTCATTTTCATACGTTCGCTCACAACAAAATTTTCCCATAAAGCACCCACATCTGGTCTTATGCTAATATCGTTGAATTGATTGATAATCGCATTGCGAATACCATTGTCCCAGAAATACACCTTGCTCATCTTACTGATTTCTTTGCGGTCATTGCTGCTAAATGCCTTCAAACGAAATACAACAAAAGCCTTCTCCAACAAATCAATGTAATCAGCAACAGTTTCCGATTTCACCCGCAGCTGTTGAGCCAATTCATGCAGAGAAACTTCAGCGCCCATTTGATAGGCGAGTAGTTTGAGCAATTTGTCCAGAAGTTCTGGCTTGCGAATGTCTTTCCAAATCAAAACATCCTTGTAGAGATATTGACCTGCTAGATTTTTGAGAAGTAATTCAGCATCATTTGGATGGTTAAAAATATCAGGATATGAGCCATAAATTAAATGAAATGGCAACTTTTGCTCCAGTTGAAACAATGTTGCTTTCGGGTACATTTCACACATTGTGAACGGGTGCAAATGAAAAAGCAAATGTCTGCCTGTCAAGGGTTCAAAAACTCGGTCGGATATTTCCAGTGCTGATGAACCTGTAGCAATACACTGCACATCAGGAAAATTATCAATCATCAATTTAAGGAGTAGACCAGAATTTGAAACGCGTTGCACTTCATCAATAACGACCAACTTATTATCACCAATCAGACTCCGGATATTCTCTAATGTTAAGATTTCCAAGCGCTCTTTGATATTGATTTCATCAGCATTGAACCAAACCTGTTGCTCAGCACCTGAAAATAGTCGTTTCAAAAGTGTTGTTTTACCAACTTGGCGAGCACCTATTAAAACCAATACTTTTTTACGGTTTACCCACTTTTTGAGTGTCTCATCGAGATTTCTGTGTATAATTTCCATTTTTATATGCTTTCCTAAAAGACAAAATTAGTATTAATTTTTCTAATATATAAGAAAAATAAAGCATAATTTTTCCATTATACACAACTCAAAAGTATTACTTTTTCCATTACAACCGAAAAATAAGTATTAATTTTTCCATTAGTAAAAATATACTTGAATCATTTAATCAATAAACACAGCTATTAAAAAAAGAGAAATCTAGCGTCAACTATCAAGAAACTCACTAACTTTGCAGCCACATGAATCAAGTGCTATTTATCAGTAATGTTGGTGGAATGGAAGTAATTGTTATATTACTTTTCGTTCTCATGTTTTTTGGCTCAAAAAGCATTCCTGGATTGGCGCGAACCTTGGGCAAAGGCATACGCGAAATTCAGCACGCCTCAGACGAAATCAAGCGTGAAATTCAGAGCACAGGAAACGACATCAAAAAAGATTTGCAATTGGGGGATCAGGTCAATCAAATTGTGCAAGATATTGAATCAAAGCCGAGACAGCTGCTCGATCAAATTGAAATGGAAGTGGAGCAAACAAAGCGAAGTCTGGAAGAACATGCCAAAATAGAATTGCCATCAGAATCTCCTCTCGAAATCAACAAACCCCAAACTCCACCTGAGTCATGAGCTATTTCTTAATTGCTATTGGACTAGCAATTCTTATTTTTGGTGGCGACATATTGGTGCAAGGAGCATCTGGAATTGCAAAAAAACTTTCTCTTTCACCGCTGGTTATTGGTATGACTGTAGTTGCCTTTGGAACGTCGGCGCCAGAATTGATGGTGAGTTTAAAAGCCGCCCTTATGGATTCCCCAGAAATTGCGTTGGGTAACGTGATTGGCTCCAACATTGCCAATATTTCGCTTGTGCTTGGAATAACTGTACTCATTCTTCCCTTGGCTATAGATGTGAATTCCAAGAATATCGATTGGCCTGTTATGTTTGGGGCTTCGATGCTTTTCTTCATTTGGGCATTTGACGGCATGATATCGCGCATCGAGGGGCTTATGATGTTTCTGATGATTATTATTTTCACTTGGCTAATCATCAGAAATAGTAGACGAAAAAACAAGAAAAAACCAAAGGACGAAAGCGAGATTGTCCCGAATATTTATCTTTCTATTGGAAAAAATATAGTAGGCTTGGTGATGCTGTATTTCGGTTCCAAATGGCTCGTTGATGGCTCTATAAATGTTGCGAAAGACTTCGGTATTGAAGAAAGAATAATCGGTGTTACCGTGATTGCAGTTGGAACTTCAGTTCCCGAATTGGCAGCTTCTGTTATTGCAGCGATTAAAAAAGAAACTGATATTTCTATTGGTAATCTCATAGGGTCTAATATCTTCAATATTCTTTGTGTAATAGGACTTACAGCTTTTATAAAACCCATACCTGTAAGTGAAAAATCCATCAATCCGGATATGTTTTGGATGTTGGGCATTGCCTTTGGATTGGGCATTATCCTTTTCTTTTGGAAAAAGATCAACCGTTGGCATGGCTTTGCTTTAGTGGCCAGCTACATGGCTTATATCGCTATTCTAGTGATGAGTATGGAGGCTTAGTGTTCCTCTAAACCCAAATATTTTCTCAGAAATCGAGTACCATACACAAAGGGAATCGTGTCTAACAAAGCAACCACGAACTTGAATACATAACCACTCGCAATCAGCATCATCAATTGTGGAAAAATTGCCGCCCGTTCATTAATGGGCAGAGCATCTGTGTACAAATAAGTAATCAAAATTACCGCAGTGGTATCCACCAATTGGCTGGTGAGCGTAGACACATTGTTGCGCAGCCACAACTTCTTACCCTTGGTCAACTCCTTCAAATAATGGAAGATGTAAACGTCTACAAACTGCGCACACAAATAAGCAATCATCGAAGCAATAGTTGCTCCAAATGTTAAATTTCGGATGTAATAAAAGGCATATTCGCGTGGAATTGAAGTACTATTCTGCACTACATTCAGCAAGCCTTCATCAACAAATTCAGGGGGATTTAAAGCACCGCCCAACCACAAAATAAAGAGCACCCAAATATTGAGGAACAAGCCAATCCAAACGACAAAATTAGCACGCTTTCTACCATACAATTCAGAGATAAAATCGGTGCAAAGAAATGTAATTGGATAAGGCAATACGCCAACCGCTAAAACAAATTGAATACTCGAATCTGGCGACAAACCAAGGTATTCCGACAAATTGATGAAGCGCGATGTGCCCAAAATATTGAGCATTACCAAGGAGCCCCAGAAAAGACCGGCGAGCAAAAGAAAAACCCTTTCTCGCCGTTGGGCAAACAAAGGGTTTGAGTCAGATTTATGATCAAGGGTAGTAAACATCCCGACAAATGTAAGCAATGATTACAAACATATAGGACAAATAATCCAATGAAAAGTTCGGTTTAGATCCAACGAAACACAAATTTCATCTGATATACATCGTCTAAAGCATTGGCGATTGGCAAAACCATTTTATTCAGAATTTGCATCACTTGAGCGCATAGCACCTCGTTGTTTGTGTTGGATTCTTGAATTAGAACTTGACCATTTTCATCAACCTTGAAACTAACCAATACCACAGCATTTTCATGGGCGGAAACCTGGATATCAGCAAGCATCACTTCTTCTTTAACTAAATCAGAAATGGGTGGTTTTGAATCGTTTGAAGCAAAAGAGCTAAACGATAAAGCAATTAAAAAAGCCGCAACAAAAGTTTTCATAATCGAATGTTTTAAATTTGTACGTAGGACGCACTCGATTATAAAAATGTTACAAAAGAAAATGAAATTTTAGTAGCGATAGATTACCTCAACAGGGTAATCGGACAATTGCGCTTTGGTTTTTTCCCAATCTGCAGTAAAGCCGAGCATAAAACCTCCGCCCCCTGAGCCACAGATTTTCATGAAATAATCCCCAGAATCCAGCCCGTTCTTCATGATGCCTTGCAAATTCTCTGGAATCAAATAATTCATGTGCTCAAACTGGAAATTACACACAAGTTGTAAGTTTCGGTATAAATTGTCGTAATCGGCATTCAAGAAAGATTCGATACAAGCATTATTTCCTGCCACAAGATTTTCTTCCATTACCTGCTTAAAGGTTGGGTTTTCGCATGAATCTTTGAAACGCTTCACCAAAGCACCCGTATTTCTGGCAATTTCTGTATTCAACAAAAATAGTACATGTTCGCTTTCAGCTTTCTCCGCTGGCAAATCCACAGGAACAACATCTTTGGCATTGTTATACAACAAAGGTTTGTTCAACAAAATACTCAATGGGTCAATACCCGAACTGGTGCCATGAAAATAGGCCTCCATAGAACTCAAAATACCTTTCAGTTTATTGATGTTCTCTTTGGTTTCAGCTTTCACCAAATCTTTCATTTCACCTGCTCTATCGATATAGCGCATAAAAATGGCTGCAACAATAGCACCTGAGCTACCCAAGCCAAATCCTTGTGGGATATTGCTTTCGAAATACAATCCTTTGTCCAATTCCAATTGAAAACGTTGCACATTGATAACGTTGCCTTGATCGTCGATAGGAAAATGATTCTTGATGATGTGACGGCAAAACGCTCTGAGACTTGCATTGGAAGACTTAGAAGCCTGACCAGATTTGCTAAAATTGAGTTTGCCCTTGAATTGGTGCAAAGGCATGGTTAGTGCTTTGCTGTTGTATAACAAACTGTATTCACCGAATATAAGTACCTTGGAATGAAATGTATCCATTAGTGCTATGTTAGTTTTTTCGGCCCTTGTCCGACGCGGTCAAAGATAATACTTTTAACCAAATCGCTGAGTTCGTGCCTAATAAAGTTTTCTACCTCTGTTTTATAAACCTCCGGATACAACAAATGAATGTTAGGTCCAGCATCCAAAGTGAAACATATCGGCACCTTACTTTGTTCGCGGAAAGCAAATATTTTTTCGATAACGGCGATAGTGTTTGGTCGCATCAAAAGGTAATAATCCGCAGAAGTCATCATCATGGCATGCAAGGTCAAAGCTTCAGATTCTGTGAGTGAAACAAAAGCATCTAAATCGCCCGACTTCAAAATTTCTCGGAGTTCAGTAACTCTTTGGTTGGCCTGCACAAATCGCGCTTCAGCATAAGCATGTTTGTTCATCAATGCGTGACCGGCTGTGCTCGATACTTTTTTAGGTTCATCATCCACTATCAAAACAGCATCATGCATGATTTTAAAATTGTCGTGCACTTCTGTTATTGGAATTGCATATTCATTGGAACTTGCGTTGTCTGCGTCAATTTGTCCCCACTGCGCCCAAGAAGGAAAAATAGAACGACAGGCACTTCCACTACCCAAGCGCGCAAAATGAGAAGCCGTTTGTTGCCAGTTTTCACTAATGGGTTTGCCCTGTGTTTGTTCGTAAAAATCGCACAAAACCAAAGCCAATGCTCCAAATGCCGAAGCCGAAGAAGCAATTCCCGTTGAGTGCGGGAAACTGTTGCTCGATTCCAAAACCAAATGATGCGTTTTCAAAAAAGGAAAATTCACTTGGTGTTTGCTCAAAAACTTTAAAAATTTTGCTTCAAACGCAGCATTTCTTTCACCTTCAAAAAAATAAGTCAGTGAGATTTCATCATCGTTGGTTTTTTCTTCCAAACGCGCTTTAAGTTCGGTGTAAGACTCGGACAAAGTCAAGCTCAACGAAGCATTGCAAGGAATTTGGTTTTCCTTTTTCCCCCAATATTTTACGATGGCTATGTTGGATGGGCAGCGCCAGTGGGATATGTATTTGTTTGTCATTGAATTGATGATTTGTCGATTTTCAGATTTTTGATTGAAGGATTTTTGATTGAGGGATTTTTGATTTTTGATTGAGGAATTTTTGATTGAGGAATTTTTGATTTTTGATTGAGGGATTTTTGATTTGTCGATTTCAGATTTTTGATTTATAAATCTACAATCAAAAAATCTGCAATCTCCAATCTCCAATCCCGAAATCTGAAATCTCCAATCCCGAAATCTGAAATCTCAAAATCATAAAGTTTCATAAATTAATTCGTTAAAAGTAAATATTGTGTCGCGATCAGCATCGATAAAGTATATTTTCGCATCATCAAGATTACGACAAGTCGCCATAAAAAAATCGCCTCCCCAAGCACCCAAGGACTTGATAGAAAATGGATAATCTGGAAAGTCAGTTGATTTTAATGTGGGTCGTTCTAAAATCTCAGAAAGGATAGTTTCGTGTTGCTCGATATATGTTTCAAACTGCTCGATATTATCTGTTTCTGTAATTTGTTCGATGATATTGTTCAACTTCAAAAGAATTTCTTCTCGTATTTCAGTTTCACCAAAGCGTGTCACTTCTTGCTGTGAATTTTGTTTTTTTCCAGAATACACAAAGAGCAACTTATCCGTAATGGCTTTGGACAGTTTGAAATTTCGCACTTCTTTCGTTTCGCGATTATACGAAATGGGAGATGAAGCGGTTGCACATGCAATATCATATCCCGAGCCGCCAAAATGGACATCATTTAACGTATAAGCATCCGTGCCAGACCATTGCGCAATGAGTGAAATTAAAGTCGCGCTACTTCCAAAACCCCATGCCCTGTTGAAATTGGCTTGTGTTTCAAATGACAATGGATTCTCAAACAACTCGGGTTTTTGTGCTTTCACATCAGCCAAAATCTGCATCAATTTCTGCGCAACGCTATCGTTGTTCGTTTCTAAAATGTTCAGATTGACATCGAAACGCATTGAAAACCAAAGCTGGCCTGTTTCATAACTTGTCCAAGAAAAAGATTCAGCAGGCTCAACGTCAAGCGTTTGACCCAAAGTTGTGGGAAAAGCCAAAGCCGGAACACCACGCATCACCACATACTCTCCGAAGAGCATCAATTTGCCATGAGCAGAAAAATGTTGTGATTCAAATGCCATGTAGAAACTTACACTTTTGCGTTTTCACGAATCATTTCCATGCACTTACGTACTTCGGAAACGGAAACCACATTTTCTTTAAAGTACTCAATGATTTGCGCTTGTTCGTGTTTTTCTACACCCAATTGTTTCATGATATTGAACAAGTGCATTTTCATGTGTCCGCGCTGAATACCAGTTGTCACCAAGGATTTAACCGCACCAAAATTATTCGCCAAACCAGCAGCAGCTGCAATTCCCATCAAGGTTTTAGCACTCGGGTTTCCTAAAAGTTTGTTGGTCAATTTCACCAAAGGATGCAAATTGGTCAGTCCGCCAACAACACCCAAAGCAAGAGGCAGACGTAATGTAAATACGAATCGTGAACCATCAATTTTTACGTCGGTAAGTGAAGTATATTTTCCGCTCATCGAGGCAAAAGCATGACCGCAAGCTTCTACCGCACGGAAGTCATTTCCAGAGGCCAAAACAACGGCATCCACACCATTGTAAATACCTTTGTTGTGTGTCGTGGCACGGAAAGAATCCACTTGAGCAATGCGAATAGCGGTTCTGAAACGTCGAGCAAAATCTTCACCCGATGTGCCTGGGACATAATTATCAAGGTCCGAAATATCACATTCTACCCAACATTTCACCATACAATTTGGTGTCAGATTGGATAAAATACACATCACGATTTCTAGACCATTTTCCTTGGCGCCATCTAAACTGTTGTACCAATCTTTGAACAACATAGCAAAACGCTCGAGGCAAGAATTGATGAAATTAGCGCCCATTGAATCGACCGTTTCAAAAGTGGCGAAGAGTTGCATCAAACCCGGTTCTTCGTGCGAGAAATCTTTCAATACAATGTCTAAAATACCACCGCCCCGGTTGCGCATGTTTTCAGTGATGTCCATTGTGCCATTGATCAATTCTTGTTTCAAAGAAGCAAAATTATCGGTCAATTTTTGCACATCGTCATTCCAAATAAAATGCACCTGACCCACTTTTTCGGTGTTCACAATTTCAGTTCTGAATCCGCCTTTATCGAACCAAAATTTAGCAGCGTTGGAAGCCGCAGCAACCACGGAGCTTTCCTCGATAACCATGGGTACGAGGTAATTTTTTCCGTCGATTTTGAAATTTGGGGCAATGCAATACGGGAGCGGGAAATTGGTCAGCGTATTTTCACTAAATTCATTCAAAAGCTCTTGAATTTCTGCATCTGGGTGCGCAAAACTTTGGAGCAAGTCCATCACATCATTGGGATTCTCTAATACGGAAGCAACAAGTTCGCGTTTTTCAATTTGGTCGAGTTTCGAAAAGCCTTCGACACGTTCAACAGGTTTGTTCATTTAATTCATTTGTAAAACGCCACAAAATTACGATTTATAAACGGAGGAGCAGCGCTGAGTTTTAAACAGAAAAGAAACGAAGGAAAGTTGGTTTTGTTTTGAGCGGGTGTGAAAAGAATAGAAAAATGTACTTTTGTGTCCACGGTATGTTAAAAAATTAATGTTTCATAATTCAATGCCCGCAAACAAACTCGCCATCGTCATTCTCAACTTCAACGGTCGTAAGCACTTGGAAACTTACCTGCCGAGTGTGGTGGCGCATTCTGGTGAGCACAAAATCATTGTAGCCGACAATGCTTCAGCAGATGACTCGGTGGCGTTTTTGAAAGGGCATTACCCTCAAATTGATTTGATTATCAATCCGAACAATGGTGGATTTGCGCACGGTTACAACGAAGCTTTGCAACATGTGGATGCTGAATATTACATTTTGCTGAACTCTGATGTTGAAGTAACGCCGAATTGGATTGAACCTCTTTTAGCGTTTATGGAAAGTAACCCAAATGCCAGTGGCTGTCAACCAATCGTTTTGTCTTATTTGAACAAAGACAAGTTTGAACACGCAGGTGCCGCTGGTGGATTTTTAGACAAACACTACTACCCTTTTTGTCGCGGGCGCATTTTTGACTACGTCGAAGAAAACACAGGACAATACAACAGCGACCGAGAGATTTTCTGGGCTACTGGGGCGTGTATGCTGATTCGCGCCGAACATTACCACAAAGTTGGCGGCTTTGATGCTTCGTTTTTTGCGCATATGGAAGAAATTGACTTGTGTTGGCGCTTGAAACAGTTGGGGCATAGTTTTTATGCCATTGGAGCATCAACAGTATATCATTTAGGCGGCGGGACCTTGAATTATATGTCGCCCAGAAAAACCTTCCTGAATTTCAGAAATAGTCTATTTATGATTACCAAAAATCATGATGGTTGGTTGTTTCCGAAAATTTATATTCGCCTATGTTTAGATGGATTGGCAGCCATTCAATTTCTATTTTCTGGTCATGTGAATCACATTTGGGCGCTGTTGAAAGCCCACATTTCGTTTTATCAGAACTTAGGCGAAATGCTGCAAAAACGAAGAAATTTCAGAAAACAATTCAACTTAAAATTCAACAAAAGCGGATTATATTCCAAAAGCATCATCGTTGACAAATTTTTAAGGAGAAAACATCTGTTTTCAAAATTGAGTGCTGAAGACTTTCAATAATCTCACAAAGGAAAAACATTCTTATAGATATAATCAATGAGGTTATAGATTTCATTGTTTTCTTGTATACCTAAGACCTTGTACTTTTGACACAAACTCAAAAGTATAACAATGAAAAAATTACTCACAATCACACTACTCGCAATGGGCGGTGCAGCCACTGCGCAAATGTCATCGGCGAATGGAGCAGCCACTTGTCCTTTTGGTCATGGAAGTGCAGCAGCAGAATCGACAAATACACAAAATGCAGTTCAAACCAACGACAAACCAACGGCAGTTTCGAACACCAATGGCACTCCCATGCCGACAAACAGAAGTTGGTGGCCCAATCAACTCGATTTGAGTGTTTTGAGACAACACTCCGATATGTCAAACCCAATGGGGCCTGACTTTGATTACATAAAAGCATTCAACGCCTTGGATTTGGATGCCGTGAAAAATGACATCAAAATTGTTTTGACCACTTCACAAGATTGGTGGCCAGCAGATTTTGGTCATTACGGTGGACTTTTTATTCGAATGGCATGGCACAGTGCAGGAACTTATCGCACAGGTGATGGTCGCGGTGGCTCAAGAGACGGTCAACAGCGTTTTGCACCTTTAAACAGTTGGCCCGACAATGCCAATTTGGACAAAGCACGCAGATTGATTTGGCCAGTAAAACAAAAATATGGTGCTGCAATTTCTTGGGCTGACTTGATGGTTTTGGCCGGAAATGTAGCTTTGGAATCCATGGGCTTCAAAACAATTGGATTCAGCGGCGGACGCAAAGACGTTTGGGAACCAGAAAGCAATGTGTATTGGGGCTCTGAATCCAAATGGTTGGACGACCAACGTTATACTGGCGACAGACAATTGGAAAATCCACTGGCAGCGGTTCAAATGGGCTTGATTTATGTGAATCCAGAAGGACCCAACGGTAATCCAGATCCAGTTTTAGCGGCTCATGATATCCGTGAAACATTTGGCAGAATGGGCATGAACGATGAAGAAACCGTAGCGCTGATTGCAGGTGGTCACACTTTGGGTAAAACACACGGCGCAGGTCCAGCTTCACATGTTGGTGCAGAACCAGAAGCAGCAGGTATTGAAGAACAAGGTTTTGGTTGGAGCAGTTCTTATGGAACGGGTGTGGGTGCAGATGCCATCACATCAGGTTTGGAAGTGACTTGGACCACCACGCCAGCACAATGGAGTCATGGATTCTTCAAAAGCTTGTTTGAAAACGACTGGGTTTTGGTGAAAAGTCCAGCGGGTGCACACCAATGGGAATCCAAAGACCCAAAAGTGATGGTGCCAGATGCATTCAACCCGAACAAAAAGCACAAGCCGACGATGTTAACAACGGATTTATCTCTGCGTTTTGATCCTGTTTATGAGAAAATTTCGCGCCGATTTTTAGAAAATCCAGCTGAATTTGAATTGGCCTTTGCCCGCGCTTGGTACAAATTAACACACCGCGACATGGGTCCCAGAGCTTTGCATTTTGGGAAAGAAGTACCAAAAGAAGAATTTATTTGGCAAGACCCAATTCCAGCGGTAAACCACAAATTGGTTGGACCAAAGCAAATCAAATTTTTGAAAAAAGTGATTGAAACCTCTGGTTTAACGATTGGTGAATTGACCGCAACCGCTTGGGCATCAGCTTCAACTTTCCGCGGTTCAGATTTTAAAGGTGGAGCCAACGGAGCTCGCATTCGTTTGCAACCTATGGCCAATTGGGAAGCCAATAATCCGAAACAATTGATGAAGGTTTTGGGGAAACTGACAGAAATCCAAACCACTTTTAACAAGAACTCAAAGTCTATCAAAATTTCTATGGCAGATTTGATTGTATTGGGCGGATGCGTTGCTATCGAGCAGGCTGCGAAAAATGCTGGCTATCCAATTGAAGTGCCTTTCACACCAGGTAGAATGGATGCGTCACAAGAGCAAACCGACCCAAGTTCAATGGCTGTTTTGGAACCACAAGCAGATGGATTTAGAAATTATTTGAAAACCCAATACACTTTTTCTACCGAAGAATTGTTAGTGGACAAAGCACAATTGTTGACTTTGACAGCTCCGGAAATGACCGTGCTATTGGGCGGCATGCGCGTATTGGGGGCCAATTTTGATGGTTCCAAACATGGTGTATTTACAAATCGTGTAGGATCATTAACCACAGATTTCTTCGTGAATCTTTTGGATATGCGCGTTGAATGGATTGCCACAGACGACACGAAAGAAATTTTCGAAGGTCGAGATAGAAAAACTGGTAAAGTAATTTGGACAGCCACACGTGCCGATTTAATTTTCGGTTCGCATTCCGAATTGAGAGCACTTGCTGAAGTATATGCCAGCAACGATGCACATGAAAAATTTGTAAAAGACTTTGTAAAAGCTTGGGTTAAGGTGATGAACCTTGACCGATTCAATTTGTAGAAAACTCGAATATTCTTACGTTTCCGCCATGAATAAAGAAGGCCTCCGAAAGGGGGTCTTTTTTGTTTTAAAACCTTGATTACCAATATTATATCTGTTTATAAAATCGTTAACGGTTAGTAACGAATAACTCAAAACTAATCCACAAAATATCCTACAGCCAATTCATAACCTTTCACCCCAAAGCCAAAAATGACACCTTGGCAAACGGAAGAAAGCAGTGATTCGTGGCGGAATGATTCTCGCGCGCTGATGTTGGAAATATGGACTTCAACAACAGGCACTTCGATGGCGCTTATGGCATCTCGAATGGCAACGGATGTATGCGTAAATCCACCAGCATTGATTACAATTCCGTTGTGAGAACTTTGTTGCAAGGCATCGATTATTTGACCTTCGTGGTTGCTTTGCAGAAAATCAATTTTGGTGTTTGGAAATTTGTTTCGCAAATCGGCCAAAACATCATCAAACGTGATTTCACCATATATTTGCGGCTGACGAGTGCCTAATAAATTCAAATTGGGTCCGTTGATAATTAAAATCTGCTTCATTGGTGAAATGGTCTGTTTTATTGAACAATTTTGAAAGTTACCTCCAATTAGAGAAGGGACTTTCCGAAAACACGCTTATGGCGTATGCCAAAGATGTGCAAAAATTGCAAAACTACGCCGAAGAAATCAATAAAACGGTAGAAGAATTGGAATATAATGACCTGAACGCTTTTGTTGGAGCGCTTTACGACATTGGTTTGAGCGCACGTTCGCAAGCCCGAGTGGTTTCTGGCGTCAAGCAGTTTTTTGATTTTTTGATTTTGGAAGATGTGCTGAAAATCAATCCCGCTGAGTTGCTCGAACCTCCGAAAATTGGTCGCAAATTGCCAGAGGTCTTGTCCATTGAAGAAATCGATGCCATGATTGGGCAAATTGATTTATCGAAAAATGAAGGGCATCGCAACAAAGCCATTTTGGAAACCTTGTATTGCTGTGGCTTGCGTGTTTCTGAACTGTGCGACCTCAAAATTTCCCAGATTTTCTATGAAGAAGGCTTCGTTCGTGTGATTGGAAAAGGCAATAAGGAGCGTTTGATTCCATTTGCTGAAAGCGTGAAAAAGGAACTGAATTTGTACTACGATGCGATGCGCAAACACATGGAAATTGCCCGTGGACATGAGGATTTTGTTTTCCTAAACCGCAGAGGAAAACAATTGACACGCGTCATGATATTCACGATTATCAAAGATTTGGCTGAAAAAGCAGGTATCAAGAAAAACATCAGTCCACACACATTCCGACATTCATTTGCTACACATTTACTTGAAGGTGGGGCCAATTTGCGCGCCATTCAAGATATGTTGGGTCATGAGTCGATTTTAACCACGGAAATCTATACCCATGTGAGCAATCAGGCTCAACGAGAAGCGATTTTGAAATATCATCCGAGGAATCAGAAATGAGAATTCTCAATCAATTTTGGAAAAGACATTATCCAATTGAATTGAAACAGATGGAAAAAGCGGACTGACAATTTACTCACCTAAGGTTTGAGGCTTATATCCAACGTACTTGTTATCTCTTAGCTCGTAAACGAAAAAGTGAAGTTTTCAAATTTGCTCCCGATGAGATAAGTTTTGCCAATTCTCCGACGACCATATATCGCCTCAAATGATGATTTATCTGATTCTAAATGCTTATTAAACTAAACCTTTTCCAATACCGACCGATGATCGCCATGTATTTATAATCAGCCATAAGAATAATAAAAATTGAGTTGTGGCTAATTATAGTAACACAATTAAGCATGGGAATCATCAGAGAACACAAATAACTTCATGAATTTCCTTAACACTCATCTCTCAACAAATTCGATACTTTTGCAGAACTAAGAATTCGATTATTTGTTTAGGTATAATAACTTCTCACATCATCATTGGGGATCAAACAAACACCATCATGTCACACAAGCAAATAGACTGGCCATACTTCAATGACAACCAAATATTGATGATTTCTGGGCCGTGTAGTGCCGAAGGACCCAAACAAATTGATGCCATTGCTCAACAGCTGGTGGCGCTTAAAATTCCCATTCTCCGCGCTGGTGTATGGAAACCACGCACACGTCCCGGTTCATTTGAAGGCATGGGTAAAGTGGCGCTTCCTTGGTTGCAAGAAGCACAGCAAAAATATGGATTGAAAACAGCGGTAGAAGTAGCCACGCCTAAGCACGTAGAGGATGCCTTAAATCATGGGGTTGATATCCTTTGGATTGGAGCCCGAACCACCGCGAATCCATTTGCAACGCAAGATTTAGCTGATGCGCTTCGAGGTGTGGATGTCCCAATTTTAGTTAAAAATCCAACCAATCCAGACACATCGCTTTGGTTAGGTGCCATAGAACGCGTAGAAAAAGCTGGAGTGAAGCGTCTTGGTGCAGTTCATCGCGGTGTTTCGCAATTCAAGAAGACCATATTTCGGAACAATCCGCAGTGGGAGATGGCTTTTCACTTGAGACAAGAACGTCCCGACATGCTGATGATTTGCGACCCAAGCCACATTGCTGGTCGCGCTGATTTGGTTCCACTGGTTGCTCAAACAGCGCTCGAACTCAACTTCGACGGATTGATGGTTGAAACACATCCAACGCCGAACGTTGCACTAAGCGATCCACAGCAACAATTAACATTAGAACAACTTGCTCAATTAATTGACGCCTTACAGGTGAAAGCGCAAATTGCGAGTGGTCACCAAATCCCTGAATTGGTCGCGCTCCGTGAAAAAATAACACAAATAGATCATAATATTATCCATCTTTTGGGCGATCGAATGCGCATTATACAAGCCATAGCGGCGATAAAAAAAGAACAAAATATTTCGATTTATCAAGAACAGCGTTGGCAAGAACTTTTGGAACAACACAGCCAAAACGGCAGCAATGAAGGCTTAAACATCAACTTTATCTTGAAACTTTTCGAAAGCATTCATCTCGAATCTATTGACAAGCAGATTGGCGTAGTGTATGGAAAATTAAAATAATTTGTTTTCAAGCAATCAAGACAAGTGAATCGACCTAGCTGCCTCAATTATAAGATTTCTAATTGAATCTGAATTGTTTACGGTTTTTAGCAATACAACTGAATTGTTGGAACACCCTAAGATTTCTTGAAGATTTTTAGGTTTTAGTTTAATTGAAGCGGTTGGCATTTGAATAGTTTCCATTTGAATAAATATGTGAGTGAATAATCACGCTGCAAAAATACATAGCCTACTCAACTACAAAATTATAGAATTCATAACAATTCTTACAACATTTGCTGAAAGTAATCATCACCGTTTATGAGAAAGAATCTGTTTAACTCAAGCTGTGATTACCTAAAGCTCCGTATCTTTGCAAACGAATTCATTATAACCAACTTCGATGAAGATTTACAACAACATCCTTGAAACCATTGGAAACACGCCGATGGTGCGAATCAATAAATTGGCAAAGGGCTGCAAGGCACAAATTTTAGCCAAAGTAGAGACAACCAACCCGGGCAATTCGGTGAAAGACCGTATGGCGGTGAAAATGATTGAAGATGCAGAAAAAGCTGGCGTGTTGAAACCAGGTAGCACCGTTATCGAAGGCACATCTGGCAATACGGGCATGGGCTTGGCTTTGGCCTGTATCATCAAAGGCTACAAATTGATTTGTGTGTTGAACGACAAACAATCTAAGGAGAAAATGGACATTCTGCGTGCCGTAGGTGCAGAGGTCGTTGTTTGTCCGACAGCCGTTGAACCAACAGATCCGCGCTCTTATTATTCTGTTTCGCGTCGATTGGCAACAGAAATTCCGAATTCATGGTATGTGAATCAATACGATAATTTATCCAACCGACAAGCGCATTATGAGCAAACTGGTCCAGAGATTTGGGAACAAACCGACGGAAAAATCACTCATTTTGTAGTAGGTGTTGGCACAGGCGGAACTATTTCTGGAGTAGCGAAATATTTGAAAGAAAAAAATCCAAACATCAAGATTTGGGGAATTGATACGTACGGTTCTGTTTTTAAGAAATACCACGAAACGGGCATTTTCGATGAAGCAGAAATTTATCCTTACATCACAGAAGGTATTGGTGAAGATATTTTGCCAGCCAACGTCGATTTTTCATTAATCGACCGATTTGAAAAAGTAACCGATAAAGATGCTGCAATTTACACCAGAAAATTGGCGCGTGAAGAAGGGATTTTTGTAGGAAACTCTGCTGGTTCGGCAATCAAAGGTGTATTGCAATTGCAAGATGAATTAACAGAAAACGATGTGGTTGTTGTGCTTTTCCACGACCATGGAAGCCGTTATGTTGGTAAAATCTTCAATGACGATTGGATGCGCGAACGTGGATTTTTGGAGGAAGAAACCAAAGTCGCTTCAGACTTGGTTGCCCGCCACGAAGATTTGCCATTGGTGACTTTGTACTCCGAGGAATTGGTGTCACATGCCGTTGCTAAAATGCGCAAACACAGCATTTCTCAAATTCCGGTGGTGAAAGAAGGTGAATTTGTGGGATGTATCGATGACGTGCATGTTTTCCAATTGCTGATTGACAATCCAGATTTGTTGAATGCTCCCATTTCTTCGGTGATGCGACCTTGCTTACCAATCGTGGAATACGACACACCAATAGAACATATCTCCAGATTAATTAACAAGGAAACACCAGCTGTTATTGTGAAAACGCCAAACGGTCACCACATAATAACGCGTCATGATTTGATTGCTGCAATGGCTTAATTTGAACGGTATTTTTGTCTTATGTCTGACTTTACAGATCAACTAAATAGATCGATTACGCTGTTTGATAAACCACTCAGGATAATTTCTCTTGTTCCCAGTCAAACAGAATTGCTCTATGATTTGGGTTTAGATGAGGAAGTTGTTGGGATAACCAAATTTTGTGTTCATCCGGATGTTTGGTATAGGACAAAAACAAGAATCGGCGGCACAAAAACAGTAAACATCGAGAAAGTCAAATCCCTGTCGCCTACACTAATAATTGCCAATAAAGAGGAAAACACAAAATCAGACATTGAAGCTTTGGAGAAAATTGCGCCAGTATGGATTTCAGACGTTCGGGATTTAGACAGTGCTTATGACATGATTGATAAAATTGGGTGCCTCGTATCAAAAAAAGAAAAAGCCGAACAGTTAACTACAAATATTAAGACAGGATTCAAGCAAATTCAGGGGTTATTTCCAAACAAAAAAGTTTTATACGTGATTTGGAATGAGCCCTTAATGATTGCTGGGAAAGACACTTTTATCGATGCCATACTGATGCATCTCGGTCTTGAAAATGCCGCAGCTCAAAAAGAACGCTATCCCGAGCTCACAATCACTGAATCACAGACTCTTGAACCTGATTATATTTTCCTTTCCTCTGAACCCTTTCCATTTAAAGAAAAACACCTATGTTTTTTTTTAAGTAGCTTTCCCAATAGTCAAGTTGCCTTGGTAGATGGTGAACTCTTCTCTTGGTATGGAAGCCGACTCAGTCATTATGCACCATATTTTCTAGAGTTAAAGAAACAACTCGAAGACTAAATCTTAAACATCCCATCGTCTTATTTTTCCTATTTTTGCGGCCTAAAACTTTTTGTATGCCAATTAACTTTGTAGAAGAACTTACCTGGAGAGGAATGATTCACGACATCATGCCTGGTGTTGAAGAACATCTAAACAAACAAATGCGCACTGCTTATGTTGGTTTCGACCCTACTGCCGATTCATTGCACTTAGGAAATCTTGTTCCGATTATGTTATTGGCTCATTTTCAACGCGCTGGACACAAACCTCTGGCGTTGGTAGGCGGTGCCACTGGCATGATTGGCGATCCCTCTGGTAAATCGTCGGAGAGAAATTTCCTCGATGAAAATACCCTGAATCACAACCTCAACTGTCAGAAAAAACAGCTGGCTAAATTTTTGGATTTCGACAGCAAAGAAAATAATGCTGCCGTTTTAGTAAACAACTATGACTGGATGAAGCCCATCAGTTTTTTAGAATTTATTCGCGACGTGGGCAAGCATATTACGGTCAACTACATGATGGCCAAAGATTCTGTAAAGAAAAGAATTGCCAGTGATGAAAGCGAAGGCATGTCTTTTACTGAATTTTCGTATCAATTGGTTCAAGGTTACGACTTTTTGCATCTCAACAGAACGCATAACTGCACCATTCAAATGGGTGGCTCTGACCAATGGGGAAATATCACAACGGGAACTGAACTTATCCGAAGAATTGACGGTGGAAAAGCCTTCGCAATAACTTGTCCGCTGATTACTAAAGCAGACGGCACAAAATTCGGCAAATCTGAAAGTGGAAATGTTTGGCTCGATGCTGAGCTGACATCACCTTATAAATTCTACCAATATTGGTTAAATACATCAGACGATGACGCTGCCAAATACATCAAAATATTTACTTTTCTCAATAGAAACGAGATTGAACAGCTGATTGCTGCGCATCAAGAAGCTCCGCATTTAAGAGAACTGCAACGTGCATTGGCAGCAGAATTGACCAAAATGGTGCATTCTGAGGCAGACTTGAATCACGCCATTGTTGCGTCGAATATTCTTTTTGGTAAATCAACTACTGAAGACTTGAAGCAGTTGACTGAAAAACAGTTCAATGAAATTTTCGATGGTGTTCAAACTACAACGCTACCAAAGGCGGAATTAGATAATCTATCATTGATTGACGCATTAGTTGGAAAAGGGGGCTTCTTGAGTTCTAACAAAGAGGCAACAAGAGAAATTACTGCAAATGCCATTTCAGTAAATAAAAATAAAGTTGACGCCAATTTCAAACTGTCTGATTCTGATTTAATTAGCGGAAAATACATCCTATTGGGCAAAGGTAAAAAAACCAATTTTATCCTGAAATTTGACTAGACCGAACCCAGGTTATTGGGTCAATCCAAAAACATCCGATTCCAAAATTCGTTGAAATCTGTTGTTCCAAATGTGAATTTTACCATAGCTGTGCGTGCGTAAATAGTCCTTTTTGATGATGATTAGATCATATTCGCATGGAATAATTTCTTTTCCGTGCTTATCAAATACACCCAGTTGAGTGTGGGCGAGCGACAATACCAAATCACGACTCAACACAGAAATCTCAAGTTTATAATGTCACAAATTCAAAAAGGTATCAAATTGAAGTAAAAACAAAAAATCCGCGAGTAATAACCCGCGGACATCATCATAAAAAATGAGGGCTTATGGCTTCACAAATGTTCTCTGAAATGTGCCTTGTGTCGTTTCAATAAGCATCAAATACATGCCGCTTTCCATGTGCTCAAGAGAAATAATATTTGTATACGCTTGTGAAATAAATCGTCCATTCAAATCCAAAATAGTAACACTTGAAACAGTAGCATCTGTCAAAATTTGAATGTCTTGATGGGCAGGATTTGGGAAAAGAACAACTTGAGATCCCTGTTGCTGTTCAATACCCAAATAGGTATCAGCAAAAAGGGTAATATTATCAATGCGACTGCTGCCCGTTGTGTTGGCTGTGCTGCCATTAAACGCCATGCGAATTCTAAAATTAGGATTGTCATTGGCTTCTGGAATAGCTGAAAAATCTAAACTATAAACCACATACGATGTTGAAACCAGAATCACATTGGGTGTTAAACCTGCCGTGATGAAATTGATGCCATCTACAGAATAAGAGAATATGTTTTCTTGAGCACCTTGATTAGAGCGCTGCGTTGTATAGGTAAAATGAATACCGCTGGCCATATTCGTAGGCACATAAAAATCCAAAGTTCTATCGGTAGAAGGATTTCTAACGCGCACTGCCTTTCCAGAACCCTCTCCCATTTGAGCGTTTAACAAAGAGCCAGTGTCGTAGGCGTCCATATCGCGCTGACCTGCCACAGGATTTGTGTAAGAAAAAGAACCAACTACGCCGGGAACCAAAGAATAATCTGCGTCAATAGAAGTGACATCTTCTGGTGTCTCTAAAGTATTGAAATGCCAGTAATACAATAAAGAACCACTTGGCTCAAAAGTTTCCCCAGACATTGCAATAACCACTGGAGCCACATTAACCGTAGTAACTGTAATATCACCGCTGTAAACACCAACAGCCGAGGCGTTTAGATGCACATAAATTTGTGTTGGATCTACATAGGCTGCGAATGGTACCAATGTGATGCTTTGCGAAAAAGGTCCAGCAGCATCGGTCGACATAAAGAAATTGCCCGTTGAAACGATGGTAATGTCACCAGCCAAATTCTCACCGCCAACCGTCAATACCTGCGTTGCTGAAGGAAAACCCAAGTTTTGTAAAAAAGGATTCATCGTCATAGGCGACACACCCAAAGTTGGTGGGATAGGCTCCTCAACTGAACCCGACAAAGTAATCGAAATTGGGTCGATTCCTGCCGTAGTTACAGTTATGAAATCAAAAATCGCTCCCACTACGTCGTAATTTAAACGCACATAAACGGCTGTTTCTGAAACATTCCCCGCAACCTGACCAAGCACTACTTGATTGGAAAAACCACTACCAGAAGTCAGTGAAATTTCAAAGCCCAGCGGTGCGTCTAAGGTAATGTCGGCAGTCAAATATGTACCAGAAACCAACAAAACTTGTTCATCTGAAGGAGCGCCTAAAAACTGAAGGAAATTAGATAAAGAATTGGGATTCAAAACAATAGCCGGTGGAGGCGTATTACTTGCAACACCATTAATTGTTATATTTGTAATGCCTACTTCGACAGAACCCACTTCAACCACACCATTATAATCGCCTTCAACAAGAGCATTTAATCGAATATAAATCGTTGCAGTCGGAATATCACCATCTGTTGGACTTAAAAGAATACTGCTCGCGAAGCCAGCGCCACTTGTTAGTGAAATTTCATAACCAGACGGCGGGTTGATAGCAATGTCATCTGTCAAATTTTCACCCGAAACCACAAAAGATTGCTCGGCAGATGGACTTCCCAAGGTCTGATTGAATAAACCCAAACTTGTTGGGCTAACCGTTATTCCTGGGAGTGTGGATGCAAACGTGCCGGAAATCCCTGAACCTGTTGCATAATCGGATCCGCCTTTAAAACGTACGTTTCCAGCACCAGTGGTAGCCACTCTCCAACAATACCAGCGAAAAGTAATGGTTCCATTCGCAGGAATAGATACAGGTGTGCCGAAAACAAAAGCTGTTCTTGCATTCGCTTCTGGAATAGCAAAATCTTGTCCCACTTGCTCAAATGGAGCGCCATCAACACTATAATATAAGGCGCCATTGTCTGCTCCTGAAGCCGAGCGTTCGTGGCGAATCGATACCTCATTCAAGGTAAACGAAACAGTCTCATCTGCTGAAAACGACCAAGTAACATAGCGGTTCTCGGCAATCGCATTGGCTAGCGTTGTACTCGTAAATGCTGCGGAACGATAATGCGAACTAGCACTTTGGCAGGTAACAACATTTCTTGTGAAACCAGAAAATGAAACGCCTGATGGTAAATCTGTGTAAACTCCTGCTAAAAAATCAACATTGGAAGCTGGACACGCTGTGGTGCCAATTTCTGGAGCATATGCCGTGAAAAATGTTTGTGCAGAAATGCCGAAACTAAATCCTAGTGCCAATACAAAAAAAGCACATTTCGAGAAAAATTGATTCATAATGTTGTTTTTAGAACTGACTATTTAGTCGGCTAAATTAGCGCTAGTTTTCCACACAACCAAAGGTAAGTGCTAAACAAAGAAATGCTCGATTCTACTTCAGCTTAATCTTGCTATTTATTTTCAAAGGTGCATCCGGATTTTCAATTCCATTTTTGCGCATCAAAGACTTCAACTTGATGCCTTCTACTTGAGAAATTTGTCGCAATGTTGTGCTGCTGTTACTAACTACATAGGTTTTCTTCTCACTAGACTTATTGCGCTTCGGTTGCAAGTATATAACATCACCTTTCGACATAACTTCCTGATTGTCAGCAAAATCATTGTATTTATACAACTGTCTCAAACTAACACCGGTTGCTTTCGAAATCCGATACAAGGTCTGACCATTTTCAACAACAACACATTGCACACGATTCACTGTTGAAGTTCGAACACTGGCAATTTCAATGGCCTCAGGCGCAGAATTTTGGGGCTTTTGCGGACGAACATTGGCGGCAATCGGTCCTCCTTGGTCAAAGCGATACAGCTCATTCTCCTCAACTACTTTAATCAACTTTTCGGCATATTGCGGATGCGTGGCGTATCCTGCCTTTTTCAAGCCGTGTGCCCATGCTTTATAATCACTTATTTCTAAGGTAAAAAGTTCCGCATAACGCTTGCCATTGGTTAAAAAAACGGCATGGTCGCGATACGATTCCAAAGCATGAGAATAACTTCGAAAACACTCATTTTTGGCATCATCGTCTTTGAAAAATTTATCGCCAGTCCAAGAACTGTGGCACTTTATCCCAAAATGATTGTTGGCTTTTTGCGCCAAATCACTATTGCCAAAGCTGCTTTCCAAAATGCCCTGCGCCAAAATAATGCTCGCCGGAATTTTATACTCCTGCATGTTGTTTTGCGCAACATCTTTCCATTGATCGATGTACTGTGTGCGCGTTAATTGATTGGCCCAAACTGAACCAAATCCCAATAAAATCAAGGTGATTGATAAATTCTTCATGATACAATTTCTAAAACTTCCACGTTACTCAACGCAAGTTATGAACAAAGGTTGCAAAATTGTTAATAAACTTAATTTTATTGTTGAAAAGTTTTGACTCGCCGCATTTTTCAATAAATTTGCCCAGAAAAGTGAAATATGTCTGCTGCCAAAGTCTCTATTTTTGAAATTCACAACTATCGAAAACCGTGGGTCTATATACCCTTGCTAGCCGTTAATATGATATTGGCCTATCAAACGTTATTGTCTTTGCAGGCTGATCATTCTGATTCTTCTGTTGTTTATTTTTTTCTCTTGATTTCGGCTGTCTCCCTTTTTTTTATGTTGCTTGAAATTCGAATGAGAATCGATGAATCCGGAATTCGAGTTGTGTTTTTTCCATTTCATTGGTTTTACAAAAAACACCGCTGGGAAGACATTGAAAAATGTTACGCACGCACTTCGAGCCCCATGATAGAATTTGGTGGTTGGGGCCTGCGTTACAGCTTGGGTGGATATGGAAAAGCCTATACACTCTATGGATTTGATGGTATCCAAATTGATTTTAAAAACGGAAAAAAATTGTTCATCGGAAGCAGAAGAGCCAAAGAAATTCAAACCATCATTAATCAGATTTTTACAAAAACCGAAATACATGAATAAAAATATTTTCACAGCAATTTTAGTGTTTTCAGTCTTCTCATGCTTTTCCCAATCAGAAAACCAAGTCCGTCGCGTATTGAAAAGTACTGCTGCTTTCAATCAAGTTGACTCTCTGAAAACAGTTCACCCATCTTGGCGCATTTTTTCAGAAATATTATCCGACATCGATACCACAAAATATCCGGCTATCAAAAATCCAGTTTTGGGTGAAATTCGCCAAATGACTTTGGACAGACTTGGCATGAAAAGCTACTTGTTCAAAATCGTCGAAACAGACATCGACCAAATGTGTAGAGCCCAATACATCTATTTGGATGGCGAAAAATACAACCCAGCACAACAAGACTCCATGGCCCGTTTCATAGCCTACAAGCACAATACAGGAACAGATTTTCTGGATTTACATGCCGAATTCAACATGGATGGCTCTACTTCAGATATCGGTTGGTTCAACAAATTAATGGTACACGACGCTTTCTTCGACGCTGTTTTCAATCAATACAAAGGCAATGTGTTTTCTGTCCGAGTACCCGATGTCAATGGTATTTTCATCATCCACAAAACCCACGAAAATATCGTTAGAAATCTTTACAAAACCATCTGGATTGGATACGAGGAGTAGTTTAGCAATTGGCTCGCTTCGCTTCTTGACTGCCGCGGCACGTTAGCTCCTAGGCCGCTACGCTTTAGTCAGTTGCCAGTACCCAATAGCTAACCGCCAGAAGCTAGTAGCCAGTGGCTAGAGACCAGCAACCAGCCGCCTAAACTGCTCCATCCCCTCCCCAGCTTCCTCCCGAATATGCGTAAATCTCCCTCCAACGGGTATATCCTTCGGGTCAATAGCAAAACAACGACATTTGTTAGAAACAGCGTGAATTAACCCAGCCGCAGGATACACATTCAAGGAAGTCCCAATCACAAGGAAAACATCCGCTTGATTCACAATTGCTGCGGCCTCATCAAGCAAAGGCACCGCTTCACCAAACCACACCACATGCGGACGAAGTTGATAACCACCTGGACATAAATCACCAAGTTCAATGTTATCACCATCAATATCATAATACGCCTTTTCCTGATTGGGTCCTGAGCTTTTCGCTTTGGTAATTTCGCCATGCAAATGAAGCACCTTAGTAGAACCCGCGCGCTCATGTAAATCGTCGATGTTTTGCGTCACAATGTGTACATCAAAATGCTGCTCCAAATCAGCCAAAAGTCGATGAGCCTCATTGGGTTGCGCGGCATTGTTCACTTTCCTGCGCATGTTGTAAAACTCCAAAACCAAAGCTTTGTCCTTATGCCAAGCTTCTGGTGTGGCCACATCCTCAATGCGGAAATTCTCCCACAAACCACCCGAATCACGAAATGTGCCCAAGCCACTCTCGGCGCTGATGCCCGCTCCTGATAATACAACTAATTTTTGCATGGTGTTTTACATTCTTATTGATTTCAAAAATCTCAGTTTGCAACAAATGTATAAAGATTCGAGCAATTTGTCGTATCACGCAAGCCATCAAATTAAATCATCTTCATAACCAATAATTAATTACTTTCGCGTCTTGATTTGTTCAACACAAACATATGGCAAAAATTAGAAAACAAGACGCGCTGGATTATCATTCACAAGGTCGCCCGGGTAAAATCGAGGTGATTCCATCCAAACCTTATTCATCTCAGCGCGATTTATCTTTGGCTTATTCACCAGGCGTGGCCGAGCCTTGCTTGAAAATAGCTGAAAACCCTGAAGATGTTTATAAATACACCGCCAAAGGAAACCTGGTAGCGGTAATTTCCAATGGCACAGCTGTTTTGGGTCTTGGCGATTTGGGTCCAGAGGCTTCAAAACCCGTTATGGAAGGCAAAGGTCTGCTCTTTAAAATCTTCGCAGATATCGATGTGTTTGATATTGAGGTAGATGCAACAGATCCGGAATTGTTCATTCAAACCGTAAAGGCCATTGCACCAACTTTTGGTGGCATCAACTTGGAAGACATCAAAGCGCCGGAAGCTTTTGAAATTGAGCGCCGTTTGAAAGAGGAATTGAATATTCCAATCATGCACGACGACCAACACGGCACAGCGATTATCACTTCTGCGGCACTTTTGAATGCCTTGGAATTGGCGCGCAAACGCATCAACCGAGTTAAAGTAGTGGTGAGCGGTGCAGGTGCTTCTGCCATTTCTTGCGCCAAATTATACATGGCTCTTGGCGTGTTGCGAGAAAACATTTTCATGTACGACAGCAAAGGATTGATTTGGATCGGTCGCGAAAATCTCGACGAACAAAAACAGCCTTTTGCTATTCATAAAAAAGACATTACGCTAGAAGCTGCACTAAAAGGCGCCGATGTGTTTTTGGGTCTCTCCAAAGGCAACATCATCGCGAAAGAAATGATCAAGTCGATGGCGAAAAACCCGATTGTGTTTGCTTTGGCGAATCCCGATCCAGAGATTCCATACAAAGATGCCATTGCAGCACGACCAGATGTGATTATGGCCACCGGGCGTTCCGATCATCCTAATCAGGTGAATAATGTGTTGGGCTTCCCGTTTATTTTCCGTGGAGCTTTGGATGTTCGCGCCACTTGTATCAACGAAGAAATGAAATTGGCAGCTGTGAAAGCCATCGCCAATCTGGCCAAAGAATCGGTTCCTGAAGAGGTAAACGAGGCTTATGGTGATAAAAATATTGTTTTCGGACGCGATCAATTTATTCCAAAACCACTCGACCCAAGATTGATTTATCACGTGGCTCCAGCAGTTGCAAAAGCCGCGATGGATTCTGGCGTGGCCAAAAACCCAATTGCCAATTTTGACGCTTATGTGGATGAATTAAAAGGTCGTTTAGGCTTGGACAATAAATTCATGCGAACTTTGGCTGAACGTGCTCGTCGCAATCCAAAACGCGTTGTTTTTGCCGAAGCAGAAAGCTACCGTGTTTTGAAAGCTGCACAAACTGTTTTTGAGGAAGGCGTTTGTACGCCAATCTTGTTGGGCAACGTAAATAGAATCAACGAGTTGTTGGAAGAATATACCATTGAATTTGGCGAGGAAATTGAAATCATCGACCCAAAAGACCACGCTTTGAGCAGCAAACGACATGAATATGGTGCCGTGCTTTTTGAAAAACGCAAACGCAAAGGTCTAACGCTGCATGAAGCAACCAAACTGATGCGCGACCGCAACTATTTTGGCGCCATGATGGTGGAGATGGGCGAAGCAGATTCATTGGTTTCTGGTGTGTCTAGAAAGTACCGCGATGTATTAAAGCCAATCATCGAAATCATTGGTGTTCAGAAAGAGGTAGAAAAAATCGCTGGAATGATCATCATGCTTACCAAACGCGGGCCGATGTTCTTAGCAGATACCACTGTGAATGTGAATCCATGTGCGGAAGACTTGGTGAATATTACCGATTTGGTGGCTAAAGCTGTGCGTCGTTTGAAATTGACTCCGCGTATTGCCATGTTGGGCTACTCCAACTTTGGATCATCTCCTGGCGACGAGCCAAACAAAATGAGAGATGCCGTTGAAATACTCCACCAAACGCAACCCAATCTGATTGTGGATGGAGAAGTTCAAGCCAATTTTGCATTGAATAACGATATGCTTTTGGAAAAATTCGACTTCTCAACTTTGGCCAATAAACAAGTAAATACATTAATTTTCCCCAATTTATCTGCAGGAAATATTGCCTACAAGATGATGCAAGAAATGACTGATGCTGAAGTAGTTGGTCCGATGTTGCTTGGCTTGAAAAAATCAGCGCACGTGTTGCAGTTGGGCTGTTCGGTCAGAGAAATTGTAAACATGGTAAAAATCGCAGTGGTCGACGCCCAAAGCAAACAATAAAGAATAATGATTGCACAATTAACAGGAAAAATCATCGAGAAAAATCCAACCGACTTGGTCTTGGATGTGAATGGTGTGGGTTATGAACTTAAAGTTTCACTAAACACCTCATCCGAAATTGATGAAAAAAAACCTGTCACCATCTTCACGCAAATGATTGTGAGAGAAGATGCGCAATTGTTGTATGGTTTTCACTCCAAAGAAGAGCGAACGATGTTCAATCATTTGGTGAGCGTTTCGGGAATTGGTCCAAACACGGCGATTTTGATGTTGTCGGCCTTGAGACCCGCAGAAATAGCGCGTGCCATACAATCAGAAGACCTAATAACTATTAAAAGCATAAAGGGAATAGGGGCGAAAACTGCAGAGCGTGTTGTCGTCGATTTGCGCGACAAAGTGGCTAAATTGAGCTTCAGTGAAAATAATTTAACAGGCTTAGGCAATACGACCAAGTTTGAAGCGTTATCTGCCTTAGTCTCTTTAGGTTTCGATAGAAAAACAGTTGAAAAAGCACTAGATAAAATCTATCAAGATGGTGCCACCGTGGAGGGATTAATACGAGAGGGATTAAAAATATTGTAGTAACCAGGATTTATATACGTGAATACGGAGGGAAAACACTTACTGAATTACCTTGTTGGCATTGGGATACTGATGCTGACTTTTTCGCAAAACACCTTTGCGAACGGTCTGCAAACAATTATCGATTCACCAATTGTGGTGCTTCCCTTCCCGATTGAAGAGCATGTGGACCCAACAGGTGCAGAACCACAATCATTTGATCTAGGAAATCCAGCTAACGTAACCACCACAATTGAATACGATCCCGTAACTGGTACCTACATTTTCACAGAAACCATTGGCGAAAACATCCAATACCGCCCACCAAGCATGATGACTCTCGAGGAATACCTCAACTACATGCAGCAAAAAGAAATGGAGCAATATTGGAAAGAGAGAATTGCCCAACAAAATCAACAGAATCAGCAAGGCAGTCTTATTCCTCCAATAAAAGTTGATTCGGATGCGTTTAGAAACATATTCGGTAGCGATGAAATATCCATCCGACCACAAGGCTCCGTTGAACTGTCCTTCGGTGTCAATCATTCCCGCTACGACAATCCAATTCTGCCTGAAAATCAACGAAAAATTACACGCTTCGATTTCAACCAAAACATACAGTTGAACTTGGTTGGTCAGATTGGAACACGTGTTAAACTGGCTACCAATTACAACACAAGAGCGGCTTTCGATTTTGAAAACATCTCCAATTTACGTCACTCTGGTGATGAAGACGATTTGCTTCAATTGTTGGAATTGGGTAACATCACATTCCCACTAAACACAACACTTATACCCGGTTCTCAAACGCTTTTTGGAGCTAAAACGCGCCTTCAGTTTGGTAAATTAACAGTGGATGCCATCGCATCTCAATCTCGTGGTCAAAAACAAGTAATCAACGTTCAAGGCGGCGCACAAACCACTCAGTTCAACATCGGCGCTGATGCCTATGAACAAAACAAGCACTATTTCTTGGGTCATTATTTCCACGACAATTACGATCAGTGGATGTCCACCTTGCCAATCGTAGGCTCGCCCATAAACATTACACGTATCGAAGTTTGGGTAACCAATCGCCAAAACATCACAGAAAACACGAGAAACATCATTGCTTTCGCTGACTTGGGTGAATCAATTCAAGAGAATTTTGAAGGTGGTGTAATTTCTTCAGACCCAGCGAATGCCCGACCAAAAAATGATGCCAATAACCTATACGATTGGGCAGTAAACAATCCGGAGGTTCGTAGCTTTTTCAATGCGACATCTGCCTTAGCAACCCAAGCAGCATCGCCTGGACCTTTCAATCAAGCCTTTGAATATGAGAAAGTTGAGAACGCTAGAAAATTGACCGAACAAGAGTTTAGCTACAATGCACTGTTGGGATACATCTCCTTAAACATGCCGCTAAACACAGACGAAGTGTTAGGTGTGGCTTATGAATATACCGTAAATGGCAGAACTTTTCAAGTAGGTGAATTTTCTCAAGATGGTGTTGCAGGAACCGATGCACTTTACCTCAAAATGTTGCGCTCTACTATCTTAAGTCCACAAATGCAAATTTGGGATTTGATGATGAAAAACGTGTATTCCGTAGGTGGATTTCAACTCAACCAAGATAATTTCCGCATGGATATTTGGTACAACAACCCGGAAACATCTTTGCCTGTTAATTTTATGCCTTATCCTGTTGTTGAAGAAGTGTTGCTTGTTGAACTATTGGAAATGGACAAGTTGAACATCACCAACCAGCCCTTTAGTGACGGTATTTTTGACTTTGCTCCCATACAAATGCAAGGGAATAGAATGATCAGCGGAGGAACCATCAATCCGCAAAACGGACGCGTTTATTTATCAACCGTGAATCCTTTTGGCCAAACATTGCGCGAGAAACTGGTCACCGTTGGAGGCATGTCAGACAACCAAGCAGACCGCATTGCTTTTACAGAATTATACGACTCCACCCAAATTCAAGCCCAACTTCTTCCAAGAAAAAATCGCTTTAGTTTGCGTGGCGAGTTCAAATCTTCTGTTACTGGCGACATTCCATTAAACGCATTGAATGTGCCCCAAGGTGGCGTTACAGTAATTGCTGGCGGCGTTCCCCTAACAGAAGGTATTGATTATCAAGTAGATTACAGCATGGGTCGCGTGAGAATTTTGAACACCGCCATCCTGGAATCCAACGTGCCAATTCAAATTCAAGTGGAAAGCAACTCCATTTTCGGATTCCAACAAAAAACCTATCTGGGCACGCATTTCAACTACCGCTTTAATAAAGATTTCAACATTGGTGCCACTTGGGTGAATGCCAAAGAAAAACCACTAACGCCTAAAATAAATATTGGCGATGAACCTTACTCCAACCATATTGTCGGTCTAAACATCGACTTCCGAAAAGAAATGCCTTGGATTACTAGAATGGTAGATGCCTTACCAGTAATTTCAACCAGTGCACCATCTTTTGTTACCTTCAAAGGTGAAGGCGCTTATTTGATTCCCGGTACTCCACGCGGACTTCAAGGACAAGGAGGAACATCCTATATTGACGACTTTGAAGCCAGCCAAAGCATCATCGATTTGCGCACACAAACAGCGTGGAAAGTGGCCTCTATTCCTCAAGGTCAACCCGATTTGTTCCCAGAAGCGAATTTGGTGAATGATTTGGCCTTGGGCTACAACCGCGCATTATTGTCATGGTATTCTATCGATCCTCTTTTTTATCAAAACAACAACCTTACGCCTGCTCACATACAGAATGATCCAGCCATGTTGCAAGACTCGCGCATGAGAATCGTTTTGATGACCGAATTGTTCCCGAATTTAAATCTACAACAATTCACTTTCAACAATGTACCGTCCCTCGACTTAGCCTTCTATCCACAAGAGCGCGGTATGTATAACTACGACATCAACGAAGCTTTCATTGACGCTGATGGTAGATTTACCAATCCAAGACAGCGCTGGGGTGGAATTATGCGCGCCATGTCAACAACGAACTTCGAACAAGCCAATATTGAGTTTATCCAGTTTTGGTTGCTCGACCCGTTTAATGAAGATGCAGTAAACGCAAATGGTGCAAGCAACGGTGGTGTGCTTTATATCAACTTGGGTAACATTTCGGAAGACGTTTTGCGCGATTCGAGAAAGTCTTTTGAGCATGGTCTTCCCGTTGACCCAAATGACTTGACAGGCGTTGACATTACCGCTTGGGGGCGTGTTCCAAAAATACAAACCGTAGTGAATGCTTTCGACAACGATGATGTGGCACGTGGCAATCAGGATGTGGGGATGGATGGTGTGAGCAATGTTAACGAAAGCACGCATTTCGCAGAATTTGTTACCTGGGTGAATAGTTCCAGTTTGAGTGACGAAGCCAAGGCCCGATTGCTCAATGACCCATCCACAGACGACTTTACCTATTACCGAGATGACAACTACGATTTGCTTCAATATAACATTCTAGAGCGCTACAAAAAATTCAACGGTTTGGATGGCAATTCACCCACAATACAACAATCCGCATCAATCAATGCTCAAGGCTATCCTACTCAAGCTACCAACGCGCCAGACATTGAAGATAACAATACCGACAACAACCTTTCTGAATCTGAAAGCTATTTCCAATACAAAATTGAACTTCGCCCTGAAACGATGGTTGTAGGTCAAAACAACATTACGAGTGTAACCGTAATTAATAAACCCGGTGGTGGAGAAGAACGTTGGTACCAATTCAGAATTCCTGTTTTCCAACCCAACAAAGCGGTGAACGGCATCACAGATTTTCGTTCGATCCGATTTATGCGTATGTATTTACAAGATTGGGACCAAGAAGTCGTATTGCGTTTTGCCCGCTTGGAATTGGTGCGTGGTGAATGGAGACGATATATGTTGGATTTATATGAACCTGGTGATGGTGTTCAAGTTGACCCCAATTTAACAACCTTCAACATCGGTGTTGTAAACATTGAAGAACACGACCAACGCGTTCCGATTCGCTATGTTTTGCCTCCAGGTATTCAACGTGAAATTGACCCTGCACAAATTCAGGTGCGCCAATTGAACGAACAGTCCATGGTGCTTTCGGTTTGCGATTTGCAAGATGGTGATGCCCGCGCAGGTTTTAGAAACGTGGCTTTCAATCTAAACAACTACCAAAAAATGAAAATGTTTGTGCACGCTGAAGAAGTGAGTCCAGACAAACCTTTGGCAGACGATGACCTCACCGTTTTTGTGCGTTTAGGTACGGATATGGAAGACAACTATTATGAATATGAAATTCCATTAAAACTAACTCCTTGGGGTGCTTCATCAGAATTGGAAATTTGGCCAGATGCCAACAACATTGAAATTGTATTTGAGCACTTGACCAATTTGAAAAAACGGCGTAATGATTTAATGGCAGGAGCCAATCCGTCTGTAAATTTACAAACTGTTTACAGCGAACCCGATCCCAATGACCCAACGAAGATGATTCGGGTGAAAGGTTCTCCGAATTTACAAGGTCTTCGAGTGATTATGATTGGTGTGCGCAACCCGAAAGCCACCGCAGAAAACCCATGGAAACCCGACGATGCTTTAGCGAAATGTGTTGAAGTGTGGGTAAATGAACTCCGCTTGACAGATTTCTTGAGTGAAGGAGGTGGCGCCGCGGTGGCGAATCTTCAGGTTCAAATGGCCGACTTTGCCAATGTCAATATGAATGCCAGCTACTATGGTCAAAACTGGGGCTCTGTTGAAAGCCGCGTTCAGCAACGTCAGCGCGACACAAGATTGGGGTTTGATGTAAACTCAACCATGCAGTTGGGTAAGTTTTTCGGTACAAAAGCACGCATCTCTATGCCTTTCTTCTGGGCGTATTCGATAGCGTCTATTCGACCTGAATTTGATCCCTTCAATCCAGATATTAAATTATCCGAATACACAGGAGTTGACCGAAGAGAACGCCAGCGTTTGGGTACAAACTCATTGATGCGCAGAGGTTATAACTTTAATAATGTACGACGTGAACGAGGAGGCGGAAAAACACCGCATTTCTACGACATTGAAAACTGGTCTGCAAATTATGGATTCACAGAAGATCTGCACCGTGATTTTAACTTGGAATACGACCGAACAAGAATTTGGAAAGGAGGATTAAACTACAACTTCAACGCCACACCAAAATACTGGGAGCCATTAAAAGATGTTGCGTTCTTCGGAAAATCAAAATGGTGGAATATTATCAAAGAAGCTGGTATTTATTTAGGGCCGAAAAGTTTGACCTTCACCAATAACCTACTCCGAACCTACAACGAACGTTTGGTGAGAAACAACGTAAGTGACTTCACTTTGCGTCCAGTGTATATCAAAAACTTTACTTGGGACAGACATTACCAAGTTCGTTATGATGTTACCAAAAACCTGAAGTTTGATTTCATGGCCAACAATAGAAGTTTATTTGTTGAACCCAATGGCCAAATTGACAGAAGAGAAAATCCAGAGGTGTACCAGGAATTTAGAGATACCATTTTCCGACAATTGGGAACAGGTGCAACACCAATGAATTATTCACACAATTACAATTTATCTTGGACCTTGCCATTTAACCGAATTCCAGCAACAGATTGGATTACGGCAACCGCACGATATTCTGGCGGATATGAATGGAATCGTGGTCCTTTGGCTCAACCCGACTTTGGAAACACCATCCAAAACAACCGAAATGTAAATATACAAGCCCAGTTGAATTTTGTGAATCTTTATAACAAAAACTGGTATTTCAAAAAAGTGAATGGTGGTGGAGGCGGAGCCTCTTCTAACAGACAGCAAGCTACAGGTGATGGAAGACCCAATGCCACAGGTGGAAATGCTCCGAAAAACGCCAAACCCGAAGGCATTTTGAAATGGCGCACAGAACGCAATAAGAAAAAGAAAACGAAACTGCAAAGTAAACTGAGCGCTTTAGAACAATACCGTGAACCTTCACAACAATTGAGAGACTCATTAGGTGCAGAGAAAATTCAAGCCTTCCAAGACGATATAAAAGCTTTGGAAGAGCGTATTGCAAATCGCAATATCAAACTAGACACTTTGCAGCAAAAAGCAATCAGACAAGCCGAACGCCGCAAAAAACCAGTGCACCCAGTAGCCGGATTCGGTGCTCGTGCCGTAATGACCGTTAGAAACGTTTCTGGTACCTACGTTGTGAACGACGGAACAATGCTCCCTGGTTACAACCAAGATCCACGCTATTTAGGCATGAACAACCAATTTGCAGCGCCAACAACAGGTTTCGTGTTCGGAGCACAAGAACGCAACATCTGGGGAATTCAAAATGGATTGGATATCACTGACCGCGCTGTTCAAGGCAATTGGTTGGTGCAAAACAACGCCATCAACACACAATTTGTGGTTATGCATTCCCAAAACATAACAGGTAGAGCACTTCTGGAACCTATCAAAGATTTAAGAATAGAACTCACTTTGACACGCAACTTCACGCAAAACAGCAATTCCTTCTTCCGATGGAATGATGAAATTTTGCAATTTGAAAATCAAAGTCAATTCATGACGCAAAACATCATGTTCTCTACCATTACCTTGGGTTCTGCTTTTGTGAATTTAACTTCCCGCGATCAATACGCTTCAGCTACATTCGATCAACTTCTTCAAAACTTGCAACCCGTTTCTGGATTATTCGGCAACAATAACCCCAACTCTACCCTCACCTCTACAGGTTATTACGATGGCTATGACCGCGGTCAACAAGATGTGGTGATGGGCGCCTTTATTGCTGCATATTCTGGTCGTGGAGTTACAGGTAACACCATCAATCCTTTGCGCAGTGTGCCTTTACCCAACTGGACTTTGACCTATGATGGATTGACTAAATTCAAATTCACGAAGAAGTTCTTGAGAAATTTTGTTATCAAACATGGTTACTCATCATCGTTCTCCATTTCTGGTATGCAAACCAATTTGAATTACGAAACCGACATCAATGGTTTTGCAAGTGGACGAGATTTGAATGGCAACTTTATTTCACCTATGTTGGTCCAAAACTTAAGCATCATAGAGCGCTTCACGCCACTTTTGGGTGTAGATGCTACTTGGGTTTTGGCTAATAATGCACTCATCACGAAAATTGAATACAAGCGCGACCGCTCAATTGGTTTGGGCTTAGCCAACAATCAGGTGACAGAAATAATTGGTAAAGAATGGATTATTGGTTTGGGTTATAAGATTGATAAATTGGTTATCAAAAAAATAAAAATTAATGGCAAACCGATTGAATCTCCTTTGAATTTTAGATTTGATTTATCCATTCGCGACAACATCACCGTGATTCGAAAAATCATTGAAGAAAGCAATCAAGCTACTGCCGGACAAAAAGTGTTTTCGATTCGCTCCACCTTAGACTACAACTTGACGCGCAACTTGACGCTTCAAATGTACTACGACCAAATGATTACAACCCCCGTGATTGCGACTTCTTATCCAACTGGTAACATGAGCTGTGGTTTCAGATTGAGAATCAATTTAGGAGGATTGTAATGCTTCGTGAGGCAACATCAAAAGATACGGTTCACATTCTTGGCTTAATCAAAGAATTGGCTGCTTTTGAACGCGAACCCGATGCAGTTTCCAATACTTTGGAGGAACTACAACATGCGCTTTTTGTTGAAAAACATTGTTCTGCCTTGGTTTGGGACGATTCTGAAAAAGGCGTTATTGCCTTTGCCCTCTATTATTTTGGCTATTCTACATGGAAAGGCAAAACCGTTTATTTGGAAGACTTATACGTGAAACCCGAATTCCGACAACTAAAAATTGGCGAACAACTTTTCGATGCCGTTGTGGATGTTGCGAAAAAAGCTGGCGTCAGAAGAATGGATTGGCAAGTATTAGAATGGAACACGCCCGCCATTAAATTCTATGAGAAAAAGGGAGCAACCTTAGATGGAGAATGGATCAATGGGAGATTATATTTTTAAGGCTTTTAGCGATTGGCTCTTAGCTCACTGCGCTATTAGCTGATAACCAATCGCCAACAACTAATAGCCAATAGCTAAACCTACCTCATCCCCTCAAAAATCCTCGACACAGCAGGACAAATCAACGTGTTTTTCAAGGTTAAATTCAATATTTGTTGCATGTTTTTTCTATCCGTGTGTGGATATTCTCGACAAGCTAAGGGGCGCACTTCGTAGATGGCGCATTTGTTGTCGTCTTGTAGGAAATGGCATGGAGCTGTTTTCAAAACCCAATCTCCTTCTTCGTCCATGCGCAAATATTGGTCAAGAAATTTGGACTCAGGCGTACGCAAATGTTTGGCAATTCTTTTCACATCCACATCTCGAAAAATAGGACTGGTGGTTTTGCAACAATTGGCACATTTCAGACAATCAATTTTTTCAAAAGCTGCATCATGCAATTGATGTATGCGTTCGTCAACTTCTTTGCTTTTAGCCTTTTGAAGCTTTCTCACCAATTTTTTATTGGCATCCACGTTTTTGATGGCTGTTTCTATGTCCTTCGTATATTCCATTTGCGTTCACAAAGGTAAGGTTTCAAGACGTGTGAGCAGGATTATTTCGTATTTTTGCTCCCACATGCTTCACTACGCAACTCATTCATGGAAAAATTTGATCTAATTGTTATCGGAGGCGGTCCGGCGGGATATGCTGCTGCCATGCGTGCCATCGATTTTGGAAAACGCGTTTGTTTGATAGAAAAAGACCTTGTAGGCGGTGCAGGACTCTACAACGGCGCACTTTCTTCCAAGACCCTATGGGAAATTTCACAAAAGGTATATGAAGTAAACCGCGTAACCAAAAATCTGCGCAGCGAAGCATTCAGTCTTTCGTGGGACGAAGTGCGAATGACCTTAGAAGAAGCCATGTTTGAACGCAAATTTCATTATTCATGTCATTTGAAGCTCCTGCAAAACAAACTCACCCATGGACATTTTGAATTCAAGCGGGGGTTTGGGAAATTGCTATCAAAAAACGAAGTAGAAATTTCGCACAACGAAGAAAAAGAAGTTATTTATGGTGATTACATCATTCTCTCTACAGGAAGCAAACCAAGAATTTTACCCAATATTCCAGTTGACCACAAACATATACTCACCTCGGATGGCATAGAACACATCAAGAATTATCCAAAAAGCTTAGTAATTATTGGCGCCGGGGTAATCGGTTGTGAATACGCAACGATTTTCTCCAATTTCGGGCAAACCAAGGTGTATATTATCGACAGAAAAGATCGCATTCTTCCCTTCGAAGACGCAGATGTTTCTGAAATTGTCTCCAAAAACTTAAAGCTCAAAGGCGTTACAATTCACAGTGAGGCACATTTAGAACGCATCGAAGTCGTTGACGGTGAGGTGGAATATGAACTCTCTTATCCCGATGGCTCACATGAAGTTATTCGCGTTGAAAAAGCCTTGGTTTCAGTTGGCCGCACCCCCAATTTGGAGCATTTAGGCTTGGAGAATGCTGGGGTTACCTTGTCTACAAAAGGCGCGTATGTTGAAGATGGCGATACTGTAACCAACATACCCAATATTTTTGCTGTTGGCGATTTAGTAGGTCGGATAGCCTTGGTGAATATGGCAGAAATTGAAGCCCGATATACGGTTGAAAAAATATTCGGTTCCAATCCACCAGCCTTGAATTACGACAATGTATGCACCATTATGTTTTTGCATCCAGAAGTAGCACTCGTAGGAAAAAATGAACAGCAATGTGTGCAGGAAGGACTTTCGTATAAAGTTGTGAAGTTGGATTATTCCATGATTTCTCGAGCAATTGCCATGCGCCGAACAGAAGGTTTCTTCAAAATCTTAGTTACCAACGACGACGAAATGCGCATCTTGGGTATGCGCGCAATAGGTGAACATGCTTCCTCTGCCATACAAGCTGTTGGTCTCCTGATAAAAATGAATGCGCCCATTGAAACCCTGTCTGAATTGGTGCACCCCCATCCATCAATCGTAGAAGGTATTCAGGAATGTGTGCGGATGCTCCTCAACAAATCAATTTTCAAATCGGCCGTATTCAAAGATAAAATGTCGGTTTATGCTTACGAAGCTGGTGTGAAGCAAGAGTTGGAGTATTTGTAATCCGCTATAAGTTGTCTTTGTCCTAATGCCTTGCTTTTATTTCAAATCTTTCTACTCAAAAATTCGCATGACACCAAGTCGAGTGATATAAAACAAAAAACCCACCAAGACAATTCTCGATGGGTTTAGCGAAATATCAATAAAAACCGCTTATTGTTTCACGATTCGTTGAGTTATAAATTGGCCATTAAGCTGAATATGAACCAAATACACCCCAGGAACTAAGCCCGACAGATCGATTTCTTTGATATCAGAGCCTAGAGTTTGCTGAACAATTTTTCCAGTCAAATCAACAATTGAGATACTTGTTACGGCATCAGAACTGGAAACATTGAGCACATTTTGCGTTGGATTTGGATACAAAACGAGATTTGTATTCAGTTCGTTTATTGAACTGGAAACATCGTTAATATTATATGTTGTATTGGTCACAATGGCTTCATTCCAGTCAAAGAAAATATGCGCCGTGTTCTCAATTGTGGTACCTAAACCATTGTTGGCGTTTTCTTGAATACGATAAAGCACGTAACCATGAGATTCAGGCTCATTAGCAGTTGAATCAGGTAACCAAATGTCTGGGAAATTGAACTTTATAATTCCATCACCATAGTTGATGAGTTCCATTGGATGTGAAAATCCAACTATCTGCATAGTTGACCAGTTTAAATTGGCGCTCAAAGTATCCATAATATAAACATCTTGGGCAGGTGCTGTTCCCGTATTCTGAAAACGAATGCGATAGGTAAGTACATCATCCACGTTTGGAGCAATCACCATGGGTAAATCAACTGTTTTGTCATTAGGATCGTAGCTGTTTCCCACAAACATAGATAAATCGCCGTAGTTGTTTTGAGAATTGCAGTCATCGGCAGTCGAAATGCTGATGTTGTACTCATGAATGGTTCCACTAGCAATTCCCGCAGGAACAGCAAAAGATATGATATCTAAAAATGAGAAGTTAGTGCTTGCAGAATTCAATGTCCATACAATACTATTACCCACAATGGTATAATTAGGATTCATAATTGTTGAAGTAATTGGCGTAACATCTGCTGGATAAACAAGCGTTAAGGTATAGTCGCCTGGAGCATTTGGACCATAATTGCCCCATTGAATTTTAATCTGATTGTTTTGATTTTGGAAATAACCAATCCAAGGCAACACCGTGCTCCAAAGATCAGCGCAAGCGGGAACATCTGAACAGTTCGCTGGAAAAAATAAGGGCTGGGCCTGAGCACAGAGGAAAAATGATGTTAGAGGCGCTAAAGGAAAGGATATATTAGAATTATCGGCATAAATTGGATCGATTTGAACAATAACTGCTTGATTTAAATTGGAACTAGACATTGTGTCTGTGTAAGAAAAATAGCCATTTGCATTGGTGTAAACCGTGACTTGCGTTCCGTTGCTAAGCGTAATAAGCACAGGAACATTGGCGATTCCCATTTCTTCCGAGCTCATGTTTCCATTGTTGTTGTTATCACAAAAAACATAACCTGAAACGCAACCTAATGCAGGAGCATTTGGGTCACACAACAAATAGAATGATAGGCTAAGCACACCACTTCCTGAATAAACCACTGTAAAATTGGGTTGAGAATTGATTAATCCGTTTTGCGCAAGCCACGCTGGATTGATATTCACAATATAAACACCTTCGGGGATGTTTTGAACGAATACAGTTTGACCATGGGCAACAGTGATGTTGTACGTGACATTCGTGTTGCTCGTCAAAATCAGGGGGATATTCGCTAAAACACTTGGATCAACATCATTGCAATTTGTACTGATTACGGTTTGCACTGGAGTTTGTGAGACGTTGTCAGCGCAATCAAAGATAAATTGAAGCGTAATTGTACCCGAACCTGTATAATTGATTTGGTAGATATTCTGACTGCTATTCGCTAATCCATTTGCTGCGAGCCAATTGGGATTCACAGAAACAGTGTAAACGCCCTCAGGAAGGTTGGGTGCGTTTACAGTTTGACCACTCGCCACATTGAAATCATAGGATAACATACCCGATGTAAAAATTACGGGAATACTGTTTAATATACTTGCACTTACTCCCGGACAAACGATTGTTGCAGCGGTGAATACAGATGTGGGGCAAGTGCTTTCAAAGTTGATTGGCAGTGTATAAATTGCCGAAGTACCATTGGCGCCATACACAGTGATGATGGCTATGTAATTTTGACTTGTTGTCCCATAAGTATGTTGTAAAGGTGGGTTAAAAGCACCCAAAAATCCAGCGCCAGAAAAGTAACCTACATGCGTTGAAGTGGTTCCATCACCCCACTGAATTACCATTTGAATATTGGAGTTTGGGGTGAAATTACTACCTTGTAGCAGTAAATTGAAATCGTTAGTTTGGTCATTGCCAGAGTCTTGTGCGAAGATACCGAGCGTTACTGTTGAATCACAATCAAAATTGCTGTTAAATAAGTTTAAACTCGACACGTTGTATCCTTGAGCAAATGACTGAAGTGCTAGAAATAAAATAGTTACCGCACTCAATAGTAGTTTTCTCGTTTTCATAAGGTTGATTTTAAGGTTTTCTATTGACGGTAAAACTGGTTCTATAGTTGCTTATTTAATAAAAATGAATAAGTTTGCCGGATAACAACAGCTTATGAAAACCCTGAAAAAACTACCGCTCCATTGGAAAATCATAATTGCCATGATACTTGGTATTTTGTTTAGCTTAATTCTCCTACAAACAGAATGGGCCAACAAGATGGTTCCCTATTTGGGTGGTGAAAAAAAACAAGGTGCCTTATTTGTAGCTTATTGGGTCAAACCTTTTGGAGATATCTTCATCAATGTGCTCAAGTTGATTGCCATTCCTTTGATTTTGGCTTCGTTGATTAAAGGGATCTCCGACTTAAAAGAGATTTCAAAATTGTCCAAATTAGGATTCAAAACACTATCTATATATCTGATAACCACCGTTTTTGCTGTAGCTGTAGGATTGGTTTTGGTAAACATCATAAAACCGGGCGCTTCTATCAACGAACAAACCCGAACTGAATTATTAGAAGCATATGGTGTTTCCACACAAAGCGATGTTGTGGACAAGGCCTCCGAGGAAAAAATGATGCGCGAAAAAATCGGCCCCCTCAAGCCTTTGGTGGATGTAGTTCCCGATAACTTATTCAAAGCGGCATCAGAAAATAGAAATATGCTTCAAGTCATATTTTTCGCTATTCTTTTTGGTATTGGGCTTATTCTTGTTCCCGGAAATGGGGCTCAAACGGTGAAAGATTTTTTCGGCGGACTCAACGAAGTCATCCTGAAAATGATTGATATTATTATGCTTTTTGCGCCCATTGCTGTTTTTGCTTTGATGGCCAATTTGGTAGCCGAAGCACCTAGTATGGACTTGTTTATGGCACTGGGCCAATATGCACTAACGGTTGTTTTAGGTTTGTCAATTTTGATATTGGTTTACCTAATAGCTATTTGGTCCTATGTTGGTATTAAACCGATGCAATATTTGAAAGCCATTGCGCCCGCTCAGTTGTTGGCGTTCAGCACGAGTTCATCTGCTGCCACGCTTCCCGTAACCATGGAGCGCGTTGAAGAAAAGCTAGGTGTCGACCCTGAGATATCAAGCTTCGTATTACCCCTAGGCGCAACAGTAAATATGGATGGTACAAGTTTATATCAAGGTGTAGCTGCTGTTTTTATTGCTCAGGCATTTGGTATGGATTTGAGTCTTGGAGCACAATTGGGAATTTTGGTAGCAGCGGTCTTGGCGAGCATTGGTTCGGCAGCAGTTCCGAGCGCCGGAATGGTGATGCTGGTTATTGTGCTCGGGCAGGCTGGAATTCCTGAAGCTGGATTGGCACTGATTTTTGCTGTCGACCGACCTTTGGATATGCTACGCACCGTTGTGAACGTAAGCGGCGATACAACTGTTGCCACCATTATTGCCAAAAACATGAATCAAATCCATACCCCTCATGAACGCACTTGGGATGAGAAGTTTGAAGCGTAAATTCGCATAAACATTTTTAAATTGAAACTCCCCGAGAACAATTCCCGAGGAGTTTTATTTTTTCTGCGCTAAACTCTGACAGAGTTGCGCACGGAAATCAAATTAAGACTGCATTCTCTAATGATTCATTGTGTTTCCATTGGTTTGTCGCTAAACTCTGACAGAGTTGCGCACGGAAATCAAATTAAGACTGCATTATCTAATGATTCATTGTGTTTCCATTGGTTTGTCGCTAAACTCTGACAGAGTTGCGCACGGAAATCAAATTAAGACTTCATTATCTAATGATTCATTGTGTTTCCATTGGTTTGTCGCTAAACTCTGACAGAGTTGCGCACGGAAATCAAATTAAGACTGCATTATCTAATGATTCATTGTGTTTCCATTGGTTTGTCGCTAAACTCTGA
>JBIIJN010000136.1:0-4017 GCA_044233745.1 Crocinitomicaceae bacterium | reverse complement strand
TCTAATGATTCATTGTGTTTCCATTGGTTTGTCGCTAAACTCTGACAGAGTTGCGCACGGAAATCAAATTAAGACTGCATTATCTAATGATTCATTGTGTTTCCATTGGTTTGTCGCTAAACTCTGACAGAGTTGCGCACGGAAATCAAATTAAGACTTCATTATCTAATGATTCATTGTGTTTCCATTGGTTTGTCGCTAAACTCTGTCAGAGTTGCGCTTTCAAACCGCTAAAAGCCAATAGCTAAGAGCCTTAACTACATATGAATCACTTCACCATAAGCAGCAGCAGCAGCTTCCATCACGGCTTCTGACATGGTTGGATGTGGGTGAACGGTTTTGATCAATTCATGGCCTGTTGTTTCCAATTTGCGAACGGCAACCAATTCGGCAACCATTTCAGTAACGTTTGCACCAATCATGTGTCCGCCCAACAATTCTCCATATTTGGCATCGAAAATCAATTTCACAAAACCGTCTTTAGCACCGGCAGCACTGGCTTTTCCAGAAGCAGAGAACGGGAATTTACCAACTTTGATTTCATAACCCGCTTCTTTGGCTGCTTTTTCAGTTAAACCAACCGAAGCAATTTCTGGCGAACAGTATGTACATCCAGGAATGTTGCCATAATCCAAAGGTTCTGGATGGTGTCCTGCAATTTTTTCCACACAAATAATACCTTCAGCAGATGCAACATGCGCCAAAGCCGGTCCAGGAACGATATCGCCAATGGCAAAATAACCCGGGATATTGGTTTGATAATAGTCATCAACCATCACCTTGCCTTTATCGGTAACAATACCAACCGTTTCAAGTCCGATGCCTTGAATATTGGTTTCAATTCCGGCTGCCGAAAGAACGATATCACAAGAAATTTTCTCTTCGCCTTTTGCTGTTTTAATTCTAACCTCACAGCCTTTTCCGGAAGTATCAACAGATTCTACAGAAGCGTTGGTCATGATTTTCATGCCATTTTTCTTAAAGGTGCGCTCCAATTGTTTTGAAACATCTTCATCTTCAATAGGAACGATGTTGGGCATATATTCAACGATGGTTACATCAACACCCAATGTGCTGTAGAAATAGGCAAACTCAACACCAATAGCACCCGAACCTACAACCACCATTGATTTTGGCAACTTATCCAAGACCATGGCATCGCGGTATCCGATTATTTTTTTACCATCTTGCGGCATGTTTGGTAAATTTCGCGAACGAGCTCCAGTAGCAATAATGATTCCTTTAGAAGCAGTCAATTCAGACACTTTTCCATCGGCATCAGTTACTTTCAATTTTTTACCAGCAAGCAATTCACCAGTGCCCATCACCACGTCAATTTTATTCTTTTTCATCAAGAATTGAATACCGTTGCTCATACCATTGGCTACATCACGACTTCTCTTCACCATGCCGCCAAAATCTGCATCAAATTTTCCAACCGTGATTCCATAATCTGACGCGTGAGAAATGTATTCAAACACATTGGCAGATTTCAACAAAGCTTTTGTGGGAATACATCCCCAATTTAAGCAAATTCCGCCTAATGATTCGCGTTCAACAATGGCTGTCTTCAAACCCAATTGAGAAGCGCGAATTGCAGCCACATATCCTCCAGGGCCGCTACCTAATACTATAATGTCGTAATTCATATTCTTGAAAATTGTGGCACGAAATTACAAATAAATATTCAAAGCCTAAGCAATAGAAATTTTCAATGTTCGCCAATATAAAACAAGTAAACCAAGTGTTTGGCTAACAATTTCCATATAATGTTAATCGATTTTTAAATCAGTTATGGCAACTCTCAAAAAAGCACAACGTTTAGAGCTTGCTAACACGCTAATGTTAATCGTTTGTTATTTTTAAATTTGTGGCACAGTATTCGATTACATTTGAGCAAGAAAATAAGCAAATTGTTAAACCTAATAATTTAGACAACTATGAAAAAAGGAATGTTATTTATGACTATGATGGTATCATCTTTATTTGGATACCAAGCTATCGCACAAGAAGTGGTTTCAGGACCAGCAATCTCTGTTGATAAGGAGACGCACGATTATGGAAATATCGCGTTTGAAGCCAATGGCGAGTGTAATTTTACGATTACAAACACTGGTTCGGAGCCATTAATCATTACCGGTGCTCGTGGATCTTGTGGTTGTACAGTACCAACCTACCCACAAGAACCGATTGCTCCTGGTAAAACAGCGGTTATCAAAGTTACTTATGACACAAAAAGACCTGGTAATTTCAACAAAAGTGTTACCATTACCTCTAATGCAGTAAATGAACCAACAAAAACGGTTTACATCAAAGGTAATGTGGCTCCAAAACCAGAAGGATCTGCTCCAGTAGCTCCTGCAACAGGACCTTCAGTAGGCGCTGGCACACCTGGTGCTCCAGCTGCTCCAGCAAACAGTCGCCCAGCAAATGGTTCGGCTACTTTGACTACACCAAAACAATAATCAAAAACACGAGTCATGAAGATTTCAATTTTCATGCTAACAACCCTAATAAGCTCCGCAATTGCTCTCCAGCAGTTTGCGGAGCTTTCTTTTGAAAAGAAGTTAATCAAGTTCCCAGATAGTCCAGAAGGTGTAGTCTTGGAACATTACCTCAAATACACCAACACAGGCACCGCTCCATTGTTGTTTGAAACCTATAAGGTGTCTTGTCCTTGCACCAAAGTTGAATTGCCTACGAGCCCTATTGCGCCAGGTCAGACAGATTCATTGCGCATCACATTCGACACCAAAGGCAAATCCTACTACCAAGATAGAGAAATTCATATTTTCTCCAACACCAAAAAGAAAGTGGATAAAATCCGCTTGAAGGTTTTTGTGAAGTAAATGTTACATTCATTGCTATGTTGTATATGTCTTTACAAAATGGCTCAATTTTCACCCTTCCACCTATATTCTCCCACACAAGAGTCATTTCTTGATTAAAACATCTATTTCCTTAAACCAAAGACCCCTCGCTTGGCAAGCTAATGTATCTGTATAGTATCTGAGAACAGGGACTCGAAAAGGCTCCAGTACAGTTTTCGTTATTAGATGAATACTTGTTATCAAACAAAAAAAAGTCCGCCAATGAATTGACGGACTATGTACAAGAAAATATTGTTTGCGATTATCTGACGCCATGCATCATTTTCATCAACTTTTTATTCAAAGCGATGAGCAATATACCACAGGCTATTACGAAAATCGATACATATAAAAAGATCTTTCCGGCTCCAAGGGATTCAACACTTGAGGCCAAGAAACCACCTAAAATGTTGGCTACGAAAGAAGATAGCAGCCATACGCCCATCAAAACAGAAGCTAACTTCGGAGGTGACAATTTAGTAACCACTGAAAGACCAACTGGAGATAAGAATAGCTCACCAATGGTGTGGATCAAATAAGTCATGATTAACCACATCAAACTTGCTTTCACGGCTTGATCTTGTACATCTCCTCCACGTTCTGCAACAGCACCCAACATAAAGAAGAAGCCAATACCTAAAATAACCATACCCAAGCCTAATTTAACAGGAGAAGTAAGTTTTTTCCCGTACTTCGTATTCCAGAAAATACTGAACAACGGTGCTAGCAAAACTATGAACAATGGATTAACAGACTGAAACCATGAAGTAGGAATAATGCTGCCCATGAACTCACGATCAATATATTTGTCGGTATACAAGCTCAATGAGGAACCCGCCTGTTCAAATCCAGCCCAGAAAAAGATAGCAAACAAGAAGAAAATGAAAATCACATTAATGCGTTGTTTCTCTTCATGCGTCAAAGGCTTTTCAATGTCCTTTGGGTTAAACTCGTCTAAATCACTGGAACTAACGGCATTCGGTCTTTTACCTAAATCGCCAAGGTATTTCTCAGCCAATAAATTGAACAAAATCTGACCCAAGAACATGCCTATGGCAGCCGCCAAAAAGCCGTATCTGTAACCATAAGACACAATCTCACCTGTTTCGCTTTTAGTCGCGAAGATGCCATCTGTTAAAATGCCAAT
>JBIIJN010000145.1:0-3116 GCA_044233745.1 Crocinitomicaceae bacterium | reverse complement strand
AAAAAATTGAATGTTAAACTGGTGAAAGAAAACGGTTTGAGTCGCACGTTCAACTTTGTGATAGACAGTGTGCAACGTAAAGTAGAAGACTCCAAAGTGATTATTTTTTGGGATGGCGAGCCCTTTGATATAGAACAAAAAGACCAAGCTGAGTTTGAAATTCCAGGCAAAAACAACTTCAAGGTTATCCAAGTAGAAGTGGAAAATGGGGATGAACAAATCTTAAAAATCAATTTTTCTGACCCACTAGAAAAAAATCAGAATCTCAAGGGTTTGGTGCGCGTTCAAGATGCCCAGAACTTGCGCTATTCGTCTGAAGGAAATATGCTCTATGTGTATCTTTCAGAGATTATGACAGGAACCAAAGTTGTGCACATTTTTCAAGGCATTACTAGCGTTGATGGCATGAAGATGAAAAAGGACTTCCGCACCGAAGTCTTGTTTGAAGAATTGCTGCCCGATGTGAGAATGGTGCGCAGCGGTACTTTTTTGCCCTCATCTCAAAACTTAAAAATCAATTTTGAATCGGTAAACGTGAGCGCTGTAGATGTTTTGGTTTATCGCATTCATTCCAACAACGTGCTCCAATTTTTGCAAGTCAATGATTACAATGAAAACGAAGGCATGTATCGCGTTGGATCACCAGTAGCCAAAACAACAATTCAACTCAATCATGCTACACCCAAAGCCCATCAGCGTTGGAATGCTTATGCTTTGGATTTGGCCAAAATCATGAAACCCGATCCAGGTGCTATCTACCGCGTCGAGTTGGCTATCCGTCCTGAATATTCCATGTATGCCTGCGATGAACCCTTACTCAAACGAGATACGAAAGAAAAGTCGTTTAATCCAGCTGACTACGATAAGCGTTCAGACTATGATGAGTGGGATGAATATTATTATGATTATTACGACTATGATTGGGAACAGCGCGAAAACCCATGTCACGCTACTTACTATTATGACCGCTCCGCTTCTACCAATATAATGGCTACGGATTTGGGTGTAATTGCCAAGCGTGGCGAAGATGGGTCCTATCTCTTTGCAGTTACAGATTTGATTTCAACAAACCCAGTTGCTGGTGCAAGTATTGAGTTGTACACCTTCGATCAACAATTGGTGAAGACCTTAAAAACCAATGGAGAAGGTATTGCAACTTGGAAAACAGACCGCTATGCCTATTTTGCGCTGGTAAAGAAAGACAAGCAGGTCACACCTGTTAAATTAGCGGAAAACATCTCTAATTCTATGTCGGCGTTTGATGTTTCGGGCGATCGTTTGCGCGAAGGTATGAATGGCTACATTTATGGTGAACGTGGCGTTTGGCGACCAGGAGATACTTTATTTTTAGGTTTCATTCTGAATAACCGATATGCAGATGGTGCGCAAAAACATCCTGTAAAACTGAGTATCAACAATGCCCGCGGTATCATGGTGCACCAGGAAATAGCCAATTATTCGGCATCGCAACATTATAAATTTGTTGTGCCAACCTCAATGGAAGCGGAGACAGGAAATTGGGAGGCCATCGTGCAAGTGGGAGGTGCTACTTTCCGCAAGGGAATTTTTGTGGAAACAATTAAGCCCAATCGCTTGAAAGTGAAAACTGAATTTGCTGGTAAAATCCTAAAAGCGAATGTCAAAAATCCAGTAAAAATGATCGTGACGTGGCTGCATGGTGCTGTGGCTCAAGATTTAAAGGTGGATCTTTCGGTGAAATATTCTCGCATGCAAACCATGTTCAAAGGTTATGAAAAGTTCCTCTTTGACGATCCTGCTCGCTCATTCAGCGCTGATGAAGCCATTATCTATGAAGGCCGATTGAACGATAAAGGCGAAGTGAATTTCGACCTGATTCCTGATTTGGAAGGTGAAGCTCCCGGGATGCTGCGCGCTGTTTTCATGGCTCGTGCATTTGAAAAAGGTGGCGATTTTAGTTCTGACGTCTTCAGTACCATCGTTTCGCCATACAAACGTTATGTGGGCTTCCGTCCGACCAATATGAACAAATACGGATACATGGAAACAGGCGGAAAAAGTACTTTTGAAGTTGTTACGCTTAGTCCAGATGGTAAACCGGTGGCAGTTAAGAATTTGCAAGTCCGCGTGTATAAAATCGATTATTATTGGTGGTATGATGCCTCATCGGATTATCTCTCAAACTACACATCAAGCAGCACACATATTCCGTTTAAGTCATTGAATGTGAATACAAACAGCAGCGGAAAAGGCAATTTCTCTTTTGATGTGAACGAAAATGAATACGGGCGCTTTCTCATTCGGGTATTTGATCCAGAGCACGGTCATGCATCGGGTGAAATACTTCGATTCAGCTGGCCAGCCCACAGAGCCAATCGCTTCGGCAAGGACAACGAATCGGATGAAGCTACAAAACTTGTTTTCATTACGGATAAGCCATCATACAACGTAGGGGAGACGATGAAAATCACTTTCCCATCTTCACAAAATGGGCGCGCATTTGTTTCACTCGAAAACGCGAAAGAAGTGCTCCAATACCAATGGGTGCAAACTTCGAAAAACGAAACTACGGTTTCCATCCCAGTTACAGCTGATATGGCACCCAATGTTTTTGCCCATATTACATTGATTCAACCCCATGCCAATACCATCAACGACGCTCCAATTCGCTTATATGGTGTTCAACCGATTGATATTGTTAATAAAGAAACCATTCTGGAACCCAGCATCAACATGCCTTCGAGTCTCAAACCAGAGGAGAAATTCACGGTCGAAGTGAGCGAACGCAATGGCCAGCCTATGACCTACACATTGGCTGTAGTCGATGAAGGTTTGTTGGATTTGACACGTTTCAAAACACCAAATGCTTGGAAAGTTTTCTATTCACGACAGGCTTTGGGGGTACGCACATGGGATATGTTTGACCATGTCATTGGAGCTTTTGGTGGGAAAATTTCTCAGATTTTCAGTATTGGTGGCGATGAAGATTTGGGTAAATCCAATCCTAAAAAACCAAATCGATTTAAACCAGTGGTGATGTACCTCGGACCATTTGAATTGAAGCCTGGGGAGAAACAAAAACACAATCTTGTGATGCCAAACTACATTGGTTCGGTGCGCACCATGGTTGTGGCTTC
>JBIIJN010000144.1:0-3139 GCA_044233745.1 Crocinitomicaceae bacterium | reverse complement strand
TCAGCCAAAAGCGTGGAAACTCCGATGCTTTAATCACAAATTTCGCTTTGGGTTCAAGTGATTTCGCTTTAACTTTTGACGGACCACTGGGAAGTAAAACCAATTTCATTTTCTCTTATCGTGTTTCATATTTGCAATTGTTGTTTCAAGCCTTGCAACTGCCTTTTTTACCAACCTATCAAGACTCCCAGTTTAAGATAGACCATGACATCAACAAAAAGAATCGACTCACTTTCATAGGTTTGGGTGCGCTCGATCAATTCAGCCTCAATCAATCTGTAAATGACGGCGTTACCGACCCCGAAACATTGCGTAGAAACAACTACATTCTTGGAAATATTCCGGTGAATAACCAATGGAATTACACCATTGGAGCCAAATGGACACACTTCTCGAAGAATTCATATCAAACATTGGTCGTTTCGCGCAATATGTTGAAAAATACCGCGATTAAATACCGCGACAACATTGAACTACCAGAAAATCTCATTCTGAACTACAGCTCTTTCGAAGCGGAAAACAAGTTTCGATTTGAACACGACTATTTGAAGAATGGTTGGAAAATCAACGCCGGTGTTGGTTATGAATACGCAAACTACTTCAATGAGACTTTGAATCAGGTAGTTATAAACGGCGCACCAGTAAGCATCGATTTTCTATCGCGCATTGGTTTTGGGAAATTCAGTTTGTTTGGTCAAGTTTCAAGAAGATTTTTCAACGAACGTTTGGCCACTTCATTTGGGTTACGCACAGATTTCTCCAATTTCACCAAATCCTTGATGAACCCACTGGAACAAATTTCACCAATGCTTTCTTTGTCTTATGACGTTACTGACAAAATCTCAATTTCTGGAAACGTTGGACGCTACCACCAGTTGCCGTCTTACACGATTCTAGGTTACAGAAATGCACAAAATCAATTGGTGAATAGAGAAAACGATATCAAATACATCCGCGTTGATCAATTCGTGATTGGCGCCAATTATAAAACCGATTGGAAATCTAAAATCTCCGTTGAAGGTTTCTACAAAGCTTACAGCCGATACCCATTCTCCTTGCGCGACTCAGTTTCTATAGCCAATTTGGGCTCCGATTTTGGGGTTATTGGCAACGAACCTGTGGCATCCATTTCCGAAGGTCGTGCTATGGGCGTAGAATTGTTGTATCAACAACGTTTGTATAAAGGATTCTATGGCATTGTAGCCTATACATTTGTTTTGAGCGAGTTTAAAGACAAAACTGGGTCATACATTCCTTCGTCTTGGGACAATAGAAACATTGTTTCTCTTTCTGTGGGCAAATCTTTCAAGAAAAATTGGGATGTTGGGGTACGTTGGAGATTTTCTGGAGGCTCACCATTCACACCAATCGATATTGCTACAAGTTCTTTGATTCCCGTTTGGAACGTTACAGGTCGTGGTTTGCCTGATTACAATCAACTAAACGCACAACGTTTAGGCAGCTTCCACCAGATGGATATTCGCGTAGATAAGAAGTTTTTCTTCCCCAGTTGGAACATGAATTTTTACATCGATATCCAGAATTTATACAACTTCCAAGTGGAAACTGCACCAATTTTGTTGGTCGTAACTGACGATAATAATGTTCCTTTGGTTGACCCAAACAATCCGAACGCATATCAAACAGAGCAATTGGCTAATATTTCTGGCACTGTGCTTCCAACTATTGGAATTATTATCGAGTTTTCTGCCAAGAAGAAAAAGAAAGAACCGATTACGGAATAGCTGTTGGCTTTTAGTTGTTGGCTAATTGCCATTAGAAAACTTCACTTTCACAGCGCTAATCATATCGGAATCAATACGTTGCTCAGGAACAACATTAAAACCGAGATGCAAATAAAACGACAAAGGTGATGGATAAGTTGAACCATCCTTTCTAATAAAGTTTGGCTTATCAACTACCCAACCGTAAAATTCGGGCAATTCATTTTTCAAAGCATCGATGAGCTGTTTGCCGTAACCCAACCCTTGATGTTTTCTATCCACCAAAATAGAAAAGCGAATTTCTTCGTCCTTTTGGAAATACACGGCCCAAGCCAATACATTTTCTTCTTTATTCAGAATCAAAAAATGTTTGAACATAAAAGCATCGTTTAATAGAATTGGAAATCGATCCACCAAAGTACTTGGATACTCCTCATTCCATAAGGTATTAATTTGAGCATGATGCTTTTCAGAAAGATGAGTAGTTGTTATCATAGATTACCACAAAAAAAAACTGCTTTCCCGGAAACCTCGGAAAAGCAGTTCAATTTAAATTCGTTTCCGATTATTTCTTCATGAATTTCACGCGCTCAATTCCAGCAGCATGTGCAATTTCAATAAAATATACACCAGCAACCAAAGCTTCTGTGTTTATGTTCATTGAAGCATCGCCATTGTAAGCAACTGATTCAATCAATTTACCTTCAACGTTTACAATGCGAATTGAACCTACATTTGAAAATTGGTTCAAATTGTCAATAGTCAACTCATCTTGTACCGGATTTGGATAAACCATCAATTCAGGATTCATATTTGGCTCAATAGAAGCTGTACCAGCGGCTACAACATGAATTCTGTAACCTCCAAATGTTTGAGGCACGTTGATATTGCCAATAAGTGGCACTGCAAGATTAGCCGTAATACTAATCGTTATTTCATAGGTACCAACCGTAGTAGGTGTTCCAGTAATTGCCGCACATCCAACAGAACCGCCACTATACTGGCAAGAAGAAATGTTACATGCATAACCTAAACCCGGAGGTATAACAACAACACCAGTAACTGTGAAGCTATTGATTGTAGCACCATTATACTGAGGGTCGATGTCGCCAGCGTTAACAGGAGCTTTAAAATGCAAAACCTGCGAATAAGGCGTTCCTACTTCAGCAATAGCGAAATTTTGAGTTGTGTCTGGATATACACCAAAAGCATCAGGAATTAATGTTCCATCAGGGGTGCACTGCGCTGAGGCTGAGTAAACTAAGCCCAAAGCAAAAACGGATAATAATAGTTTTTTCATGTTTTCTGTAAATTAAATTTAAGGCTAAAGTAACACAATTTTCATTCACTCAAATTTTGGCATCAAAAAAATAAGCGAGCTTGGCATTGGATAAAGCCTTCCCATTCATGACATC
>JBIIJN010000143.1:0-3177 GCA_044233745.1 Crocinitomicaceae bacterium | reverse complement strand
ATTTTTACGCAGCACTGAACTCGGCGGTTTTCTCTGATGGTTCATTTTGCTACATTCCAAAAGGCGTTCGCTGCCCGATGGAATTATCCACTTATTTCAGAATCAACGAAGGCGGAACGGGTCAATTTGAAAGAACTTTGGTTGTTGCAGACGAAGGCTCGTATGTATCTTATTTAGAAGGATGTACCGCTCCTCAACGCGACGAAAATCAGTTGCATGCCGCTGTAGTTGAGTTGATTGCCTTGGATGATGCTGAAATCAAATATTCAACCGTACAAAACTGGTTTCCAGGCGATAAAGACGGAAAAGGCGGCGTGTTTAACTTCGTGACAAAACGTGGTATTTGTCATGTGAATTCCAAAATTTCTTGGACTCAGGTGGAAACCGGTTCGGCTGTTACGTGGAAATATCCATCGTGCATTCTGAAAGGCGACAACTCAATCGGTGAATTTTACAGCGTAGCGGTGACGAATAATTTTCAGCAAGCGGATACTGGAACGAAGATGATTCACTTGGGCAAAAACACCAAATCAACGATTATTTCGAAAGGTATTTCTGCTGGAAAATCACAGAATTCATACCGAGGTTTGGTTCAGATTCACAAAAATGCGGACAACGCTAGAAATTTCTCGCAGTGTGACTCTTTGTTGATGACAGACCAATGTGGCGCCCATACTTTCCCTTATATCGAATGTAAGAACAGCAGTGCAAAAATCGAGCACGAAGCAACGACATCGAAAATTGGAGAAGATCAAATATTTTACTGTTTGCAACGCGGTATCGATGAAGAAAAAGCGATCTCGCTCATAGTAAACGGTTACTGCAAAGAAGTGTTGAACCAGTTGCCGATGGAATTTGCGGTGGAAGCCCAAAAGTTGTTGGCGATAAGCTTGGAGGGTTCGGTTGGGTAACACATCGCCAGATTGAAAACAAGAACGATTATTAAAAAATAAGGTAATAAAATCAAAAATGAGATTTCTCGCTTCACTCGAAATGACACTGAATGATCAGTGTGGTGGGGCAGGAAAGGCGGCTACTTCGGCAATCGCTCAGCAACCTAAGCCGCCTTTCCTAACCCCTTACTCGGCATAAATGCCATCATTTCGAGTGAAGCGAGAAATCTCAGTACAAGTAACACATACTAAAGACATGTTAAAAATAAACAATCTCCACGCGTCGATAGACGGAAAAGAAATCTTAAAAGGATTAACGCTTACGGTGAAACCCGGTGAAGTACACGCAATTATGGGGCCGAATGGCGCCGGAAAAAGTACACTTGCTTCTGTTTTGGCAGGAAAAGACGATTACGAAATCTCTGAAGGTTCGGTTGATTTTGAAGGCAAAGACTTGTTGGAAATGGAACCAGAAGACCGAGCGCGCGAAGGCCTGTTCCTTGCTTTTCAATATCCCGTGGAAATTCCAGGTGTTTCCAATATCAATTTTTTGAGAGCAGCTTTGAATGCCAAGCGTGAATACCACAATATGGAGCCTCTTTCAGCAAAAGATTTCATGGCTTTGGTTCGCGAAAAATCTAAAATCGTAGAATTGGACGCTAAATTGGCTTCACGTGCCGTAAATGAAGGATTTTCGGGTGGCGAGAAAAAGCGCAACGAAATATTCCAAATGGCCATGTTGGACCCGAAATTATCCATCTTGGATGAAACAGACTCAGGACTCGACATCGATGCACTTCGCATAGTGGCTAATGGCGTAAACACTTTAAAATCAGAAAATAACGCAACTATTGTAATCACGCACTATCAGCGTTTGTTGGATTACATCGTACCAGATTTTGTACATGTTTTATACAACGGTAAAATCGTGAAGTCGGGACCAAAAGAATTGGCTTTGGAATTGGAAGAAAAAGGCTACGACTGGATCAAAGCTGAATTGGGTGAAACCGTTTAATCAACAGACATGGAAGTAGCAGTAGAAAATATAGTACACAAATTCATCAAGTCGATCGATGGCTCTTTTTCATCAGGTGTTTTTTCTAAAGAAATTCGCGAGAAAAACTTAGCATTGTTGCAAGAAAACCGGTTCCCAACAACCCGCGATGAGTATTGGAAATATACCCGCGTAAACCGAATTTCAACCAAATCATTCAAAACACAGCACGGCAAAATTTCAAGCATCGAAAGCATGAAAATTGCTGATTTGGATTCAAACGTAGTTGTGTTTGTGAATGGATTTTTTGCCCCACAAATCAGCGACTTGAATATTTTAAAAAACAGCGGTGTAGAAATAATATCCCAAAGCAAAATCGAACCAAAATTTGTTGAGGATAGTGGACATATATTCGACCAATTGAATCAGGCTTTTGCTACAGATGGCGTTCAAATTCACGTTGCGAAAAATGTGGTACTTGAAAAACCCGTTGAAATCATTCATATACAAACGGGCAATGAGGTGGTGAATAATTTATTCCACAGCATTGAGGTAGAAAGACACGCACAAGCGCAAATCGTGATGAGTTTCTATTCATCGGATGCTGAAAACTGTTTTACCAATTTGACTACAGCAATTCGCGTTCACGATGGCGCGCACCTAACTGTAAGTAAAATACAAACAGAGGACAATTCGAATTACCACATCTCCACTGAAAATGTGAGCCAAGAAGCCAATTCAAATTTCACCATCAACACGATTACACTCGGCGGCGAATTGGTTCGCAACAATTTAAACATCAAAGTGGATGGTCAAAACTGCGAAACCAATTTGCATTCGGCCTATATCCTGAAAGAAAATCAACATATTGATAACCATACTGTTGTAGATCATCGTGTGCCCAATTGTGTTTCGAACGAACTTTACAAAGGTGTTATCGACGACAAAGCGACAGCGGTTTTCAACGGCAAAGTTTTCGTGCGCAAGGATGCCCAGAAAATCAATGCTTTTCAATCGAACGGCAATGTATTATTATCCAACGATGCCACGATAAATTCTAAGCCAGAACTAGAAATTTATGCAGACGACGTGAAATGTTCGCATGGTTCAACCACAGGTCAACTCGACGAAAAAGCTGTGTTTTACTTGCGCTCTCGAGGCATGGGCGAAAAACAAGCCCGCGAATTGTTGGTGCAAGCTTTTGTGGGTGATGTGCTTGAAAAATTAGATGAACCCGTTCGCAACTCTGTTGAACAAATTTTGGAAACGCGATTTGGTTGGGAAGTAATG
>JBIIJN010000014.1:0-43402 GCA_044233745.1 Crocinitomicaceae bacterium | reverse complement strand
ATCATTGTCGATTCAAATTATTGATGCCGAGAATAATATCTTGCTCACAAAAAACGCAACGGCTCCAATAGCTGGTTCTTCAAGTGTGTCGAATTTTGCTCCAATTGTACCCGTAAATAGCGAGGTCATTTTTGAATTCTCAGAAAATGAAATACCTGCTGTAAAATCTATGGAGCGACTGGTCGTTACGGCTGTTTTCAATTCACCCAACTCTGGGCAAATTGCCAATATCTTTTCAGGCCAATTTTTGGCGTTTAGGGTGTATAGTAGCTTGAAATTGACGAGTAGCTTCTGATGTTGTTGAAAAACATATCCAGGTATGTCCTACTTTTTATTTCCATCTGGTTTTTTTGGGAATTAGCGAACCATTTTCCCAACAATGTTCTTTCTTGGGATGTATATGGCGCCTACCTACATCTCCCTGCCAATTTTATATACAAAGACCCTTTTCTGACGGATTGGACGTGGATCGAGCGCTTGAATGAACAATACAATTCCACACCTTCTTATTACCAGTTTTGGTATGCCGACACGGGCAATCAGGTCATCAAATATCCAATCGGTTTTGCAATAATATATGCGCCATTTTTTTTCATTGGCCATTGGCTTGCTCCTTTATTTGGTTACGCACAAGATGGTTTTTCTATGCCATATCAATGGTCGATTATTGCAGGGCATTGTTTTTATGTGTTGCTCGGTTTATGGATGGCAAGAAAAGTATTGCTTCATTTTTTCTCTGAGAAAATTGCAGCATTGCTTTTGGTAATCCTATTTGCGGGCACCAATTTCTTTTTCACGACCACCACAATGATTGCCATGCCGCATGGACATTTGTTTTTGTTTTATGCCTTGATTTTGTGGTTTACAATCCGATGGCACAAGCAGCCAAGTATTAAAACCAGTGTCCTGTTGGGTTTGTCTATAGGTCTAGCTTCTTTAATACGAGCTACAGAAATTTTGACTGTATTGATTCCTTTGTTTTGGCAGGTGACCAACAAAGAATCGTTGCTGCAGAAATGGCAACTCATCAAAGCGCACAAAAAACAAATCCTCACAATAGCCATTGTGGTGTTTTTGCTTGGCGCAGTTCAATTGGTTTATTACAAACTGGCAACGGGTCATTTTTTCGTTGATGCATACAACAATGCTGGCGAAGGCTTTGATTTTCTGAGTCCGCATACCGTGGATTTTTTATTTAGTGCCAGAAAGGGTTGGTTGGTTTACACGCCGATTTTCGTTTTCAGTTTTTTTGGATTTTGGCTCATGTGGAAACAAAGACATGTCGTGCTTTTGGCACTATTTTTCTTCACTATTCTCAATATTTACGTGCTTTCTTCATGGACATGTTGGTGGTATGCTGAATCATTTGGTCAACGTGCTTTGGTGCAATCCTATCTTGTTTTGCTAATCCCATTTGGCTTTTTCTTGAAATTTATTTTCAGCCAGAAATTGTGGTTAAAAACTTCTGTTTTTTCGATCATGCTTTTGCTCATCGGCCTCAACCAATTTCAAACTTGGCAGTTGCACAAGGGTTTAATTCATCCTTCCCGCATGACCAAAGATGCCTACTGGGCTCATTTCATGAGAACCCAGGCCGTGGTCAATTTTGAAGACTTGTTACTTGTTAACAAAGATGTGCCAGCCGAATATAGATTGGAAAATGAAATGGATAAATTGACCGTAGCCAAGCAGTTTCGCTTTTCGTTTCAATCAGATTCTTGGGCGCTCGTGGAATGGGATTCTGAGCAAGAACCTGAAGGTGTTTGGGTCAACGACAATCAAATATATTCTAAAGATATTGTCTTGAAATATCCTGAAATCACTACGAAGAAAAATGTGATTTTCAAACTGGAGGCTTGGGTTTTTTGCATGGGTGATGTCAAAGAAGTTTTGCCAAGAATTGTGTTTAAAATGCGTCACCGAGGAAAGCCATATTACGACCAATATCTTCACCTTGATGAGCATGAAAAATTACAGACAAAGTCATGGATCAAAGTGGAACATGTTTTTTATTCCGCTGATGTGCGCAATATGAAACGCGACGAAATTCAAATTTTTGCTTGGCTGGCAGGTCAAGGCGCATTTAAAGTTGATAATTTTAAGCTGACCGTTTATGAAGGGCTTCGTTAACCAGAAAACCATGCTGCCAACCGATGGAAGCTTTATAACGTCTCAATTGTTAAGCAAGGCGATTTATTCTTTTGAAGCATTATCTTTGCAAACGGATCATAAAACAGATTTGAAGTAAAACCCACATACACCATGCGCAATATTTCAGTTTTGATTTCTTTTTTTGTTACTGTGTCTTTCGCACAACAAACCCTGCCCATTTGGCACGATTCTACCACAATTAAGCGAGAACTGGTATGGAGTGGAACAGGTCAAATTCATTCCAATCATTTGGGGTCTGACATCAGCCGAATGATACTTTTTGGTGGTTTTATTTCAGACGAAATGAAGTCAAATTCATTCAAAATACTCAGCGCCAATGGCATGAATCGAACGGGTGGCATTTTGAGTTCAGATGTGATTTATACCGATTATACCGTAAATCTTTTCAAAAAGAAAGAGTTCGGTTTGGTGGTTTTGGCTGGCTATCAAAATTATTTTGCTGCGTCTTACTCCTCAGATTTGTTCAAACTCTTGGCCAATGGCAATGCCAACTTTGATGGAGCCATAGACCTTACGAATACAAGATTTTTTCAAATGAGTCACCAGAAAATTGGTTTTGGTGTTTTGGACAAAAAAACACGTTCCACTTTTGCCTTGAGTTTGGTAAACAGCGCTGGTTTTCAGAGTATGGACCTGGTGAATGGCGTATTCCGTCAAAACTCCAATAAAGACACCACCGATCTTATTTTGGTTGGTTCATACAATGGAAATAGTTTGGGTGGATTTTCAAATGGTATTGGGGCAGCAATAGATGTTGATATGCGGGTGCCCGTTGTGCTTGGAAAACATAAGGTCTTGATTCAACTCTCAGCGCAAAATGTAGGCTTTGTTCGCTACAATCGAGCCTCTTTTTCTTATGATGTGGATACCAACTATCGCTATACTGGTTTCACGCTCAATCAAATACAAGATTTGTCAAACAACGAAGCTTTTTCTTTGGCGGATACCTTAAATTTGGTTCGACAAACGGGCGGTAAAAACGTTTGGCTGCCCGGGTTTTTGCAAGTTGCCAAAATCGTAGATCGTAATTCGAGCAACACTTTTCAAAGCTTTTTTGGTTTGAATGTTTACACACAAATTATGTATTTGCCTCAAGCCTTCGCTGGTGTTCATTGGCAACCAAATCGCGTTTTTGCTGCAGGTTTGCATGGCAGTTATGGCGGATTTGGTGGTGCTCGTATCGGTTTCTATGCAGACGTTAAACTGGGGCAATTTAGAATGGGCTTAAGTTCTCAGGATGTTTTAGGCACATTCGTCAACAAAGGTTATGGTCATTCACTTTTATTTAGACTCACATGGCAACAAAAATAATTTCATTGGGCTGTTTTTTGGTCTTAACGACATGGGCAGTATCACAAGAGTTTTTTTATAAAACCTACGGCGGCAACGGCTACGACGCAGGTATGGATGTTATCCAATTGGAAAGCGATTCGTCGTATGTTATTGTTGGCTCTAGTTCCAGCTCCGGTCAATCACCGAATCAAGTTTTATTGATGCAAGTGGATAAATTGGGTAATTTCATGAATGCTCATTTTTTTGGAGGTGAACGTTCGGATATCGGCGTAAAAGTGATGCACAAAGAAAACGAAGGTTATTGGATTGCAGGTTATTCCAATTCGTTTTCAAACAATGCCAATTTTGATTTTTACCTCATTAAACTCAACGAAAACTTTGAATTTCAGTGGCAACAAACCTACGGAACAAATAACTGGGAACACCTATGGGATGCCGTTTTGCTTCCAGATAATGGCGTATTATTGGTAGGGGAAGTTGAGGGCGAAGGACATGCTGGAAAAGATGCTTTTGTGGTGCGCACTGATCAAAATGGCGATGCGGTTTGGCAACAGACCTATGCGGGTACAGACGATGATATAGCCCATGCATGCACTTTGTTCGACCAAAATTCGGTTTTGATTGCTGGCAAATGGGGTCAAACGAATTCAAATGCTTGGATGACAAGGTTGGATTTTGATGGTAATATTATTTGGAGCAGAATCGATTATCTAACAGCGCAAGGGATAGGTGAAGTGCATGGCATTGTGCGCACTGACAATCATATTTACATTCATGGTCATTTTACACCATCGCCTTTTTTGGAAAATAATTACCGACCTTTTAGAATTATGTGTCAGCCCGATGGCACAACATATATTCAACATTTTGAAAATTCTGTATTGGAATCTACAGTTGGTTTGTGTGCGGTTGAAACCAATAATGTGATTGGTATGGTTGAGACAAAAAATCCAAGTTTTGTGTTTAATAATGGTCCACGTGCATTTTTGTTTGGTTACAATATTAATCTGGATTATGTAGGATATAACCATACGGTTTATGGATCAAAAGTGCATTTAAAGAGTATCATCAAGGCAATAGATAGCCCAGGTTATTTTACAATTGTTGGTTCAACAAGTGATCCTGGTATAGAAATAGGTGGTTCTAGTGTTGTATTGATTAAATTGAATAATCAAGTATCCAGCCTCGAAACCGTTACCAATTCCTCTATTCTCGCTTTGGACAGTTTTGAAGAAATCGGTTTCTCCTTTTATCCCAATCCGAGCAATGACGTTGTGAATATTCAGCTGCCAGATGAACTTCAGGCCTCCAATTTTGTTGTGTATGATGCCGTGGGACAAAAAGTGATGTCGGGTATTTACCAAAGTGAGTTGGACTTTTCAAGTTTATCTTCAGGGCAATACCAACTTGTTTTGGAGACCAATCAAGGATTGAAAGCGCTGCGTTTTCAAAAAAATTAAAAAACAACTATGGACTTTGATATAGAAATTCGTTTTCAACAATTGGTAAAGAAACTAGACGATCGCTTCGGTGGTGGTTTGGATGTGCAATCGATTCTGTTTTTGATTGGCGTGCAAGAACTTGGTCAAGGCTACAAAGAGTTGAAAAAGGACGAAAAAGTGGATTTGATGCACGTGGCCATTTGCACCGTGTTAATGCCAACAGGCTATTACGAATTTGTGGGTAGAGACGAAGATGGCTGGCCCCACTTTGAACTTAAAAAACCGCTACCAGAATTAGGACAACGCGAACAAGAACACCTGATGAAAGAAGCCATCATTGAATACTTTTCTCAGGATGATGAGTTTAGGGTGTGAGTACTTTGTTTTTCAAAGATTCAGTTTGTGATTAAAGTCATTGTTTGATCAGTTTTCAATACGATCATTAGATTTCATCTATCCAAAAAAAAGGGTAAGATTTTTTTTCATGCCCAAAAATACCGCTCATCACTTTCTCCAAATTGTGCGGCTTTCCGTATCTAAATTTGCATGCTCAAATTGTAGTTAGAAAAATTGAACATCGATCATCATGAAATTAAATACAATCGTCATAATCGCTTTTGTTTTGTTGCTTTTGGCTGGCCTGCATTATTGCACAAGAGCAAAAGAAACAGTTACCAAGGAATCACGTGAAGTCAGTGATCTGGTTTACGTGCCAGTTTTGGAAGTAGAAAATAAAATGCGCACTTTTTTCCTTGAAGCATATGGGCAGTTAAATGCCGGACAAACGCTCGACATCGCTTTTGAAGTTTCAGGCAAATTAAAAGAAGGTTCAATCCGCCTGAAACCAGGTGTTCGCTTTTCTAAAGGTCAACTCCTCTTTGAAGTGGATGCCGAGGAGGCCAAATATGCCTTGAGCGCCAGAAAGAGCACTTTTATTACGCTTTTGGTACAGGTTATGCCCGACATCAAACTTGATTTCCCAGAAGAATTTGCGGCATGGGATAGCTATTTGTCTGGTATCGACATCAACAAACCTTTACAAAATTTGCCTGCAGTGAATTCCAGAAAATTGAATTTACTGCTCAATCAACGCAACATATTCGCAGAATTCAACAACATCAAAAGCCAAGAATTGCGATTAGAAAAACACAAATACTACGCACCATTTTCAGGCACCGTAACCGATGTATATCTTGAACCAGGCTCCATAATCAACCCAGGAGTTCGCATCGCCTCTGCACTGAGAACAGGAGATTATGAGTTGAAAATTCCTATTCGCATGGAAGAATTGGCGCTCTACCAACAAAAGGGAAAAGTGGATGTTTACGACGTTACTGGTAAAAAAGTAGGTGTGGCAACTTTGGTTCGTATTTCTGATGTGGTGAATAAAATGACACAGTCGCTCGATGTCTTTTTTAGCATCGCGGCAACAGGTGGAACTGTTTTGTACAACGGCATGTATGTGCACATCAAACTCAACAAAGAATCGTATGAAGAGGTAATGGCTCTGCCATATTTGGCCGTGAAAAACAACGCAGTTCGAATCATTCGCGACAGTTCAATTGTACAGGTGCCAATTGAAATTGTTGCTTCCTTCCCGGATACTTTATTGGTGCGCGGACTTAACAAGAATATGCAGGTGCTTATCAATTCATCCGAGTCTATTGCAGACAGCGCCAAGGTTGTTGGTATTCCTAAATAATTGGTTATGAGAAATTTAATTGGTTTTTTCATTAAATATCCTATTTGGACCAATGCATTCATTGTAATCATCAGTTTGTTTGGTTTCTGGTCTTTGCTCAACATGAAAAGTTCGTTCTTTCCTGAGTTGGATCCGATGCGCATACAGATTTCGGTTATGTACCCAGGTGCTTCTCCAGAGGAAATGGAAGAGGGCGTGGCTATCAAAATTGAACAAGCCGTAAAAGGTTTAAAAGACATTGAGCATATCGCTACTACATCTTCAGAAAACATGTGTTCTATTTCCATTGAGGCCTACCAAAATGCCGATATGGATGAGTTGCTTTCGGATGTCGAAAATGCTATAAACTCCATCAATTCTTTTCCTCAAGGTGCCGAAAAGCCCATCATCAAGCGATTGAAAACTGGGGGTATGGCCAGCACAGTAATGGTGATTGGCATTAGCTTGAATAATGAATCTCTGAGCTTGATGGATCTTCGCATGAAGGCGCAAGATGTTGAAAATGAGTTGCTCAATTCAAAAACGGTGACGCAAATTCGGAAAGATGTGTTCCCAGAAGTTGAACTCGTGGTTGAGGTTCGAGAATCAGATTTGTTGCGCTATGGAATCACGTTCGACGAAATTTCAAGAGCCATTGCATCGAAAAATATCGACCTCACAGCCGGTATTATCCGCGGTTCAGATAAAGAAATTATAATTAGAAGTTCATCCCGCACCACGAATGCTGAAGAATTAGGACAAATCGTAATTCGTGGCGTGCAAGGCGGACAAAGTCTCCTTCTTAAAGATGTGGCTGATGTTCGATTCGAATTGAACGAAAACAGTGAGTTGGCCCGATTCAATGGTAAGCCCACTGTGATTTTTAATCTCGAAAAAACAACTGACCAAGATTTGCGATCCATTGCTCAAACGGTAAAAAAATACGCAGAAAAATTCAACGAAACAGAGCCAGATTATAAAATCAATGTGCTTTTTGCCTTCGATGAAATGTTGTCAGAGCGCATTGACCTACTCACTGCCAATGGTAAAGTGGGTCTTATCCTCGTGCTTGTGGCTTTAGGTTTGTTTTTAAATTTGAAGCTGTCAGCATGGGTGGCTTTCGGGATTCCCTTCTCCTTTTTGGGCATGTTCATCTTGGGCTTGTCATTTGGCATCACCATCAACATGATAACTTTGTTTGGGATGATCCTCGTAGTGGGTATATTGGTGGATGATGGTATTGTAATTGCCGAAAATGTTTTCACGCATTACGAACAAGGCAAGTCTGCGCCTAAGGCAGCACTCGAAGGAACTTTAGAAGTTTTGAAGTCTGTTTTCACTTCGGTACTTACAACAATTGTGGCTTTTTCATTACTGCTTTTCATTGAAGGCATGGAAATGATGCGCGAAATGGCTATTGTCGTAATTGCTTGTTTGGTTTTTTCTTTGTTTGAAGCATTTTTTGTGTTGCCGTCGCACTTGGCGAGTAAGAAAATTCTCAGCGAAGAAAAAGTGGGGCAGTGGCCTTGGTATATTGGTTTGCTTATAATGTTAGGAGGTTTCGGCCTGATTTTCTTTGGCACAGGTTTGATTCCTGAAAATCCTACTGCAGCAACGGTTCTATTCCCGTTTGCCATTTTGATTTTGGCCATTGTAATGATTTTCTTAGGCTTCAACAAATCGCAAATTGAAGGATACACCCGTAAAGTGGCTGATGTGATGATTACTTTTTTCAAAGATTATTTCATTGGTACTACGGTAAATTTTATCTCATCAGGCAAAATTTATAGGTTGTTTGTTTTCTTTCCATTGATTTTTGTGATTTATGGTTTTTGGAACTTGGGTTCGGGTAGAATTGGATTCACCTTTTTCCCAAACATTGAACCAGATATGTTTACCATTGAGGTGGCCTACGAACCAGGTGAAAACAAACGCGTAGCCCATGAATTTATCGATGTGGCTATGGATGCTGTGTATGCAGAAAATCAACGAATTATTGACGAGACGGGCGACACTTTGATGCGCGATTATGTAACGTTTGTTGGGTGGACACAGAATATCGGTCAGGTTGGAAACCATGTGGCGAACATCCAGATTTTTTGCGACGCAGAAGGTAAAAAAGCTTCTATTCAAGAATTTATGAACGGATTAATCGATCGTTTGGAGGAAACAGATGCCGTTCGAGTTTCTTCAGAATTTGTTGTAACGGGCATGAGTCGCTGGGGAAAACCTGTGGCCTATGGTTTAAGTTCTACCGATGAAGCAGCATTGAAAGCAGCGAACAAATATTTCAAAGAGGAGTTGAACAAACATCCAGAATCGATTAACGTAATGGATGATCAAACGCCAGGACGAAAAGAAATGTATCTGGACATGAAGCCTTTAGCAGAAATGTATGGTCTAACGCGTTCTGATATTTTGAATCAAGTTCGACAAGGATTTTTTGGTCAAGAAGTGCAACGCCTCATCAAAGGCACAGATGAGGTCAAATTGTGGTTGCGTTACCCGCGTGCCGATCGATCTTCTGTTTCTGATGTGCAAAATATGCGCATCAAAACGGCTCAAGGTATGGAAATTCCCCTGCGCGAAGTGGCAGATTATACCATCGGACGTGGATACGAAAATCTAAAACGACGCGATGGTATGCGTTTGGTAACTATTTCTGGCGATGTGCGCAATCCAGATTTGACGGGTGAAGTGAATCAGTATATATCTTCGGAGATTATTCCAACTTTGAAACAAATGTTTCCAAGCGTAGATGTTGTGGCACTTGGTCAAGCCGAACGCAGCAAGAAAAGCGGTGATTCCATGATGTCGATGACTTTGATTGTGCTCATTATCATGATTATCATTATCATGCTTCACTTCAAATCTTTGTATCAAGCGCTTTTGATTTTCTTGGTTTTGCCTGTGGGCATCGCGGGGGCCGTAATTGGTCACGGATTCGTGGGCATACCAGTTTCACTCCTAAGTGCTTTCGGTATGATTGGTTTGTTGGGTGTTTTGGTGAATGATAGTATTGTGTTTATGGACCGGTATAATGATGTCTTAAAGCAAGGAATGAGTATAAAGGAGGCTGCTCTAGAGGCTGCTAAATCGAGATTCAGACCAATTTTGTTGACCACCGTTACCACAGTGGCGGGTCTCTTACCGCTCATTTCTGAAACATCGATGCAGGCTCAGTTCCTCATTCCGATGGCTGTTTCTATTGCATTTGGCGTGATGTTTGGCACTATAATGATTTTGCTGTTTTTCCCAGCGGCAATTTTATTTGGTAACGATTTCCTTCGTTTTCTTCATTTGGTTTTTAAAGGGAAAACCCCTGAACCTAAGGATGTTGAGCCTGCTTTGAAAAAAATAAAAAATGATATCAATGAAGTTCAATAAGTCTCTTGGATTGCTGATATTTTTTGCCGCCTCGTTGTTTCACACCACAACGTTTGCGCAAAACTTGAGCCTAGAAGAAGCCATTAATTTGGCCCTCGAACGCAATTATCAAATCCAAATTTCAAAAAAGCAGATAGACATTGCAGATCGAAACAATACGTGGTCGGAAGCGGGTCTTTTTCCTACTGTAACCTTGAATGCAAATTTCAATAATGTGATTCAAGACAACCGAAATAACCCATTCACATTTACACCGGGACTCATTTTGCAGCAGTCATTTCAGCCATCAATCAACTTGAATTGGAACGTATTTAGTGGCTTTTTTGTGAAAATGAACAAGCAGCGTTTGGATTTTTTAGAGCAGCAATCGCGCGGAAATGCAATGTTGATTGTTGAAAATACGGTTCTTGAAGTCATTAAAGTTTACTACACCGCTGTATTGCACAAGAATAAATTGAGTCTGCTGCGTCAGTTGCTAGGCTTTTCTCGCGAACGCATTGAAATGATCGAAATTAAACAAGAATACGGCAGTTCGAATTCACTGGAATTAATGCAATTCAAAAACCAGCTGCTTAGCGATTCCATGAATGTTTTGTTGCAAGAGATTTCTTACGATAATGCTTTGCGCAACTTGAGTTTACTCATGAATTTTGAATTGGATACTTTGTTTAACCCCACCGACCCGCTCGATTTTGTTTTGCCTTTGATTGATTTTGAACAACTCCGAAAAGGCCTATACGAAAACAACCGCAATCTTCAGAATCAATACCTTAACATGAGTTTGGCTGAAACAAATACCCAATTGCAGCAGTCGCTTTTGTATCCGGTGGTGGCTGTTCAGGCAGGCTATCAATATTCAAGAAATTCGTTTAGAGAATTGGAAAATAACTTGTTTAACGCCAGTGTATCTGTGCCTAATTACTTTGCTGGAGCCACTTTGCGCTATAATCTATACAACAATTGGAAATCCAAACGAGCCATAGAGGTTGCAAAAATCAACGAGGAAATTACCCAAATGAATATCGAGGATTTGAAACGTACTGTTCGCAACAATACTGAAACTTTGATCCATATGTACATCATGCGCAGTCGTTTGATTGAAGTCTCTGGCGAGAATATAATCTATGCCCAGAAATTGTATGATATGTCTATAGAGCGCTTCAATTTCGGTTCGGTGTCTTCTTTCGATTTGTTGAATGTGCGCAATCAATACGTCCAAACCCAACTCAATCATCTCGATAACCAATACGCCCGAATCGAAGCCTTCTATGAACTGTTCAGAATTGGTGGTATGCTCGGTCTGAAAGTTGAAGCGCCATAATGTTTGGCATTTTCTGTAAATTCACTTCCTAACTGCGCGATATTGGCTTTCTAAAAATTTTCTTACTTTAGCGCTTTAAAAAAATTGATGGTTGATTTATTTATGAACCAATCATCCGCTAAACCAAGGAAAACATGCTTAGACGATTCACAGTATTATTATTTCTTTTTGTTTCTCAAGTATCAGTTGCACAAATTAAGGCGACATTACAAATTATTGATACCTCAAGAGCCATCAAAAACGCACAAGCCCAAGTTGTTGTATCTCAGGGAAAAGCTCCATTTCGCTATTACTGGAATGTGTCTTCAGCGTCCATTTATCAAGATAAAATTGGTGACTTAAATGAGGGTATGCATTTGTCTGTTTTGGTAGTCGATGCTAACAACGACTCTACTCGTTTGATTGCAACAGTGCCAGCAAAGGGTATTATGGAGCATATGGAATCCGTAATTAAACCCATTGTTGATTTTATTGGAGCAGAGATTTTCTTTAAATCGATATATTCTAAACAGGTTATGATTGACTCCATGTTTCTCACAACTCCAAATTATAGCCCATCAAAAGAATATACCCTCTTGAATTGGCTGGTCGAGGAAAATTCAATTGTGAAACACGAGCAAGCGGTTGCTGAAATTCAAATTGAAAACGACACAATTTTCTTATACGCTGTGGGTTCTGGTAAAATTAAATTTTTGGTTCAACCCGGCGACCCACTTTTCAAACAAGGTTCTTTGAATAAATCTGCTCGTAATTTGGCCTACATCAAATATTCAGAGAAAAGTCCATATTACAATCCGAATCAAACAACTAAATCATCTGATGTACCTATCATTGTAGTATGGTTGGTGTTGGGCGCTTTGTTTTTCACTTTCCGAATGGGTTTCATTAATGTTACCGGAATTAAGCATGCTTTTCAATTGGTTCGTGGTCAATTCGACCGACCAGAGGACAAAGGTGAAGTTTCTCATTATCAGGCCTTGGTAACGGCACTAAGCGGCACCGTTGGCTTGGGGAATATTGCAGGGGTGGCCATTGCCATAAGTGTAGGTGGTGCTGGTGCTACTTTTTGGATGATTGTTGCTGGTTTAATTGGTATGTCTTCCAAATTTGTTGAATGCACCCTTGGCGTTAAATACCGCTCAATTGATAAAGATGGAGTGGTTTCTGGAGGCCCCATGTATTATTTGTCACGCGGTCTTGAAAGAATGAAGCTTAGCAAACTTGGGAAAGTACTTGCTATTTTGTTTGCGTTATTATGTATTGGCGGATCGTTTGGAGGTGGCAATATGTTTCAAGTGAATCAAGCTTTTGCTCAAGCTAGTAGTGTTCCTGGCTTAGAATGGATTAAAGAATACGGAATTGTTTTTGGACTCATAATGGCCATTTTTGTAGGCGTCGTAATTATCGGCGGGATTAAATCGATAGCCAAGGTGACAGACAAAATTGTTCCTTTTATGGTTGGGATTTACGTATTGAGTGCGCTCCTTATCATTGGTTTAAATATTTCCCAATTGGGTAGCGCATTCACGCAAATTATTGACGGTGCGTTCAGTGCATCTGCCCTTAATGGCGGTATAATTGGTGTTATTATCGTAGGTTTCAAACGCGCAGCATTTTCAAATGAGGCTGGTGTAGGTTCAGCTTCAATTGCCCATTCGGCCGCTAAAACCGATGAGCCAATTAGCGAGGGTTTAGTGGCATTGTTCGAACCATTTATTGATACTGTCGTTGTTTGCACCATGACTGCTCTAGTTCTTATTTTCACGGGTTTTGCAGCCGATACGCAAGGTTTTGAAGGTTCTCAATTAACAAGCAAAGCCTTTGAGCAAGCCCTTGGCTCTTGGTCAATTTATGTTTTGGCTGTTGCTTCAATTTTATTCGCTTTTTCCACAATGATTTCATGGTCATATTATGGGCAAAAAGCATGGACTTATGTGTTCGGAAACACGAAAAAAATGGAAAACGCCTACAAAATTATTTTCTTGTTTTTCGTTGTTTTAGGTAGCTCTGTTGCTTTAGGTAGTGTTTTGGATTTTTCTGATATGATGATTCTAGCGATGGCCTTCCCAAATATTCTAGGGCTCCTGTTACTCTCAGGAGAAGTTCGAAGAGATTTGAAGTCCTACTTCAAGAGACTTAAATCAGGAGAAATCGTTAAGTATAAATAATGCGCTGTGGCCAGCAATGCTCCCCTTAAAAAACTGAAATTTAACCGCCGTGAGAAACGGGGTTCACTTATTCTTTTATTGCTGGTTTTAGCCCTACTTGTATTGCCCAAATTTTTTCGGTATCAGGCTGATCCTTTGCATGTTTCCTTAACTGAAGAAGAAATTGAGTTCAAAGCAGCATTCGAAAAAAAGAAACAAGAAAAAAAGGCAAAAACTAAATTTCATTACAAAGAAAACAAAAAGGATTATCAACGACCGCTGCCTAAAGCGCCCTTCGACCCTGATACAATGTCAATGGCGGCATGGCAAAATCTCGGTTTATCAGAAAGGCAAAGCGAGGTGCTCATATCTTACCGTAACAGAATCGGTGGTTTCTACAACATCAATCAACTCTATGATGCTTACGTGCTCGACTCCTCACGCGTCAACGAATGGCAACCTTTTTTGGTGTTCAACAAGAAAAAACCTGTAGAGCAAAAGCTGGAAATTAACTCCGCTACGCGTGAAGATTTCATGGCTTTGAAAGGAATCGGCGAAAAATTATCCGAACGCATTATTACCTTTAGGGATAAACTGGGTGGTTTTGCTTCTGTTGATCAAATTAGTGAGGTGTACGGTCTGTCACCTGAAACTTTTCAAGCCATTAAACCCAAATTGAAAGTCGATTTGTCAAAAATTAAAAAACTCAACGTTAATACGCTAGACATGAAGACTTTGGCCCAACATCCTTATATTTCTTATAATCTAGCTAAACTTATTGTTAATTATCGTGAACAACACGGCCCCTATCAAAAGCATGAAGATTTGTTAAATTCAAAAGGAATTGAGCCCGATGATGTCAAGAAAATCGAAGCTTATGTTACTTTTGCGCCATGAAAATTGAACATAGACTAAAACAGGAGATTCGTGATGTCCACGATTTTCCAATTCCGGGTATCGTTTTCAAAGACATTACTCCACTCATGATGAACCCCCAACTTTCTCGCGATATGGTCGAAGCCATCGCCGCACAAGTGAAAGAACTGGGCATCACTAAAATTGCTGGTATTGAAAGTCGTGGTTTCTTAATGGGCTATCCCTTAGCCATGATGCTCGACTTGCCATTTATTTTGATTCGGAAAAAAGGGAAATTACCTTATCACAAGGTTACTCAATCTTATGCTTTGGAATATGGCTTGGCAGAAATTGAAATGCACCAAGATGCCGTCCATGAAAATGACCGGGTTTTAATTCACGACGATTTGTTGGCTACAGGAGGCTCAGCACAAGCCGCCGCCCAACTGATTACGAGTCAAAATGCACAAATTGCCGGTTTCTCTTTTATTATTGAATTGTCATTTCTGAATGGTCGAGACAAACTCACGGATTTCAGCAAACATATTATGAATTTAGTTGCTTATTAATGTATTAAGAATCGAACAATGAACTTTGAATTAAACGAAAATCAAAAAATGATTCAGCAAATGGTTAGAGATTTTGCTGAAAAAGAAGTTAGACCCTACATGAATCAATGGGATGCAGATGAATATTTCCCTGTTGAAACAATGAAAAAACTAGGTGAATTGGGCTTGCTCGGTATTTTTATTCCCGAAGAATATGGAGGAAGTGGCTTTTCGTATGATGAATATGTAACGACATTAATTGAACTTGGAAAAGTATGCGGAGGTATTGGTTTAAGCGTTGCTGCACACAATTCACTTTGCACTGGACATATTTATTATCACGGAAGTGAAGCGCAAAAAAGGAAGTACTTACCTAAGCTTGCCAGCGGAGAATTTATCGGTGCTTGGGGCTTGACTGAACCAAACACAGGTTCTGATGCCATGCGCATGAAAACTACTGCTGTAAAAGATGGCAACGATTGGGTTATCAATGGCGCAAAAAACTGGATTACACACGGTCTTTCTGGAGATGTGTCAGTTGTTTTGGTTCGTACTGGCGAATTGCTCGACTCCAAAGGCATTTCAGCATTTATAATAGAAAAAGGAACTCCAGGTTTTTCAGCAGTAAAAATTAAAGACAAATTGGGCGTGCGTGCCTCTGAAACTGCTGAGCTGATTTTCGACAATGTTCGTGTGCCTCAAGAAAATCTTATCGGTGAAGTAGGTGCAGGTTTTTATCAAGCCATGCAGATTCTAGATGGTGGGAGAATTTCCATCGCTGCCTTGAGCTGCGGTGTTGCCAGAGGAGCTTATGAGGCATCTGTTAAATATGCCAAAGAACGTGAACAGTTTGGTAAACCCATCGCCGCTTTCCAAGGTATTTCTTTCAAATTGGCTGATATGGCTACCAATTGTGAAGCATCTGAATTACTTACTTTTCAAGCTGCATACCGAAAGAACAACAAGTTACCCATGACCAAAGAAGGCGCTTATGCCAAATATTTTGCTAGTGAAACGGCAGTGAAAAACGGTAATGAAGCTGTGCAAATCATGGGCGGCTATGGCTATACCAAAGAGTATCCAGCAGAAAAGTTTTTGCGTGATTCTAAACTAATGACCATTGGGGAGGGAACCTCTGAAATCCAAAAAGTAGTTATTTCCAGAGAAATTTTAAAATAATTATGGTTCGTATAAAATATTGACTATTTTTGCACCCTGAAATTTGAAAACTAATAGAAAAAAGATATGTTAATTATTCCAGTTAAAGAAGGCGAAAACATCGAAAGAGCGCTAAAGAGATACAAGAAGAAGTTTGAGAAAACAAACACAATGAAACAATTGCGTGCACGTCAGCAATTCACCAAACCTTCTGTAACCATGCGTCAACAAGAGATTCGCGCTGCATACAAGCAGAAAATGAAATCTTCAGAGCAATAATATAACATTACTCGATATTTTACGTTTAGGAGGCCATAGGTCTCCTTTTTTTATGCTCAGTAATTTCGAACAATATCTCATCAAAGAAAAACGCTATTCCGAACATACCTGTTTGGCTTATGTGAATGATATTCAGCAGTTTTTTGATTTTTCGGAAATCAATACAGAAAGCACTGGCGACATTCGTGAGGTCAATGCATCGATGGTTCGGGCTTGGGTGGTTTCTTTACTCAAAGCCAAAATAAGCGCCAAATCTGTTAATCGCAAATTGTCATCCAATCGTTCTTTCTATAAGTTCTTAATGACAAGATCGTGTGTCGATGTCAACCCTTTTGCGGCAATCACAGGGCCCAAGATGTCCAAGCGCTTACCAGAATTTGTTCAAAAAAAGGAAATAACAATAGAAAAAATTGATGAGCTCTTTACTGATGATGATTTCGGTTTTCGCGACAAGATGATCTTTGAAACCTTGTATCAAACCGGTATTCGTCTATCAGAATTAATCAGTCTTAAAGAATCAGATATTTCGTCCCGTAATATTCGTGTGCTGGGCAAGAGAAACAAAGAGCGTGATATCGCAATCAGTGACGACCTTTATGAGAATCTTTTAGAGCTTATTGTATCAAAAAAAAGATTGGGCTGTGCCCACGAATTTGTTTTTTATACCGATTCTCAAAAAAAAATGTACCCCAAGTTTGTTTACAGAAAAATAAATTACTACCTTTCGCAGGTCACAGGAATGAATCAAAAAAGCCCACATATCATGAGACATACTTTTGCAACCCACATGCTCAATGAGGGTGTTGCTATCGAGGTGTTGAAAGAAATTTTAGGCCATGCGAATCTTGCCGCGACACAGGTTTATACACACAATTCTTTCGAACAAATTAATTCTATTTATAAATCAGCCCATCCACGTGGGCACAAAAACTAATCCCATGAGTACTAAAGTTCATTCAGTGCATTTTGATGCAGACATTAAGTTGGTAGATTTTATCAATTCTAAAGTTTCAAAATTGAGTCAGTTTTTTGATAATATAGTGACCAGCGAAGTTTTTTTGAGATTGGATAAAGCGCAAGATAAGAGTAATAAAATTGCTGAAGTTCGCATTCTTTTACCTGGAAAGGAATTATTCGCCAAAAAGCAGTCAAAAACCTTTGAAGAGGCCACAGACCTAGCAGTTGAAGCTCTAAGAAGACAAGTGAGAAAATATAAAGGCAAACTAACGAATGCTTAATTAATTGATTTTTAATTACTAAAGGCGCTCATTGGGCGCCTTTTTTTTATTGCCTATTTTTTTTTATTAAAACCTATTGCGAATTATAAATATAATGTATCTTTGCAACCCGAAAACAGGGAATTAGTTCTTTATTTCATGATAAGCCGATGTAGCTCAGTTGGCCAGAGCAGCTGATTTGTAATCAGCGGGTCGGGGGTTCGAATCCCTCCATCGGCTCTAATAATATTGCGTTGGGGAGATACTCAAGCGGCCAACGAGGGCAGACTGTAAATCTGCTGGGTAACCTTCGCAGGTTCGAATCCTGCTCTCCCCACAACACAGTATTTGGTTATTTTAAAGCGGGAGTAGCTCAGTTGGTAGAGCGTCAGCCTTCCAAGCTGAGGGTCGCGAGTTCGAATCTCGTCTCCCGCTCAAAGAACCAAAGCCGGTGTAGCTCAGGGGTAGAGTGCTTCCTTGGTAAGGAAGAGGTCACGGGTTCAAATCCCGTCATTGGCTCTGTGAACAGGTTTTGCATCATGTTGCAGAGTCTGATTTTTTGTTTGTAATTAATTAAGTAGTAACATAAATTAAACCTAAGTAATAATGGCTAAGGAAACTTTTGATCGTTCCAAACCACACGTAAACATTGGAACAATTGGTCACGTTGACCACGGAAAGACAACTTTGACTGCTGCAATTTCGTCTGTTTTGGCGGGCAAAGGTCTTGCGGAAATGCGCGATTTCTCTTCAATCGACAATGCTCCAGAAGAAAAAGAACGCGGTATCACAATTAACACCTCTCACGTAGAGTACTCAACTAATGCGCGTCACTATGCGCACGTTGACTGTCCAGGTCACGCTGACTACGTAAAGAACATGGTAACTGGTGCTGCTCAAATGGACGGTGCTATCCTTGTAGTTGCGGCTACAGACGGTCCAATGCCTCAAACGCGTGAGCACATCCTTTTGGGTCGCCAAGTAGGTGTTCCAAGAATGGTAACATTCTTGAACAAAGTTGACATGGTTGATGATGCTGAGTTGTTGGAACTTGTTGAAATGGAAGTTCGTGAATTGTTGTCTTTCTACGGATATGACGGTGATAACGCTCCAGTTATTCAAGGTTCAGCTCTTGGAGCATTGAATGGTGAAGAAAAATGGGTTAAAACTGTTGAAGAATTGATGGACGCAGTTGATACTTATATTGAATTGCCTCCACGTGATATCGAGAAGCCTTTCTTGATGCCGGTTGAAGATGTATTCTCGATCACTGGTCGTGGTACAGTTGCAACGGGTCGTATCGAAACAGGTATCGTTAACTCTGGTGAAGAAGTTGAAATTCTTGGTATGCAAGAAGAAAAATTGAAATCAGTTTGTACTGGTGTTGAGATGTTCCGTAAAATTTTGGACAGAGGTGAAGCTGGTGATAACGTAGGTCTTCTTTTGAGAGGTATCGATAAAACTATGATTCGTCGTGGTATGGTTATCGCTAAACCAGGTACAATCACTCCTCACACTAAATTCAAAGCTGAAATCTATGTTTTGAAAAAAGAAGAAGGCGGTCGTCATACACCATTTCACAACAGGTACCGTCCTCAGTTCTACTTCCGTACAACAGACGTTACAGGTGAAATCATCCTTGAAGAAGGAAGAGAAATGGTTATGCCAGGTGACAACGTTACAATTAATGTAGAGTTGATCGTACCTGTAGCGATGGATAAAGGTCTACGTTTCGCTATCCGTGAAGGTGGTAGAACTGTAGGTGCTGGTCAGGTGACTGAAATCGTAAAATAATTTACATATTACCGATAAGTGAAAGGGAGGCCTCGGTCTCCCTTTATTTACGGGCGTAGCTCAGCTGGTAGAGTAGTGGTCTCCAAAACCATTGGTCGTGGGTTCGAATCCTACCGCCCGTGCAACATTAAAATTACAGATTGTGGCAAGTTTTAAAGAATATATTAACGAAACATACACCGAAATGGTGCATCGTGTAACTTGGCCAACTTGGAAAGAGTTGCAAAACAGTACCATTTTGGTAGTTGTTGCTTCTTTGCTTTTTGCCTTGATGATCGCTTTGATGGATTTCGTGTTTGGTGCAAATCCAGATTCATGGTGGAAGGGTGTTTTAGGTTTTTTCTACGACCTATTTAATAAATAATTCATCGTAATGACGGAAGTTTCTAAGAAGTGGTATGTGGTGCGCGCTGTAAGTGGCAAGGAAAAGAAGGTGAAGGAATATCTCGAACTTGAAGTGTCTCGTATGAACTTAGGTGATTACGTTTCTCAAATCCTTATTCCTACTGAACGCGTGTTTCAAATCAAAAATGGTAAAAAAATAAGCAAAGAAAAGGCTTTTTTACCTGGTTATGTGTTGATTGAAGCTGCGCTGGTTGGTGAAGTTCCACACCTTGTTAAGAATATACCAAATGTTATCGGATTCCTTGGGGCAGAAAAGGGTGGTGAACCACTCCCAATGCGCCAATCTGAGGTATTTAGAATACTCGGAAAAGTCGACGAACTTGCAGAAAGTGAAGAAGAAATGAACATTCCTTATCAAATAGGTGATGCCGTGAAAGTTATTGATGGTCCTTTCAATAATTTCAACGGTGTGATCGAAGAGATAAACGAAGAGAAAAAGAAATTAAAAGTAATGGTCAAAATTTTTGGCCGAAAGACGCCACTCGAACTCAACTATTTACAAGTCGAGAAAGAGTAGCTTTTTATTAACCGTAGTAGTACGTGGTATATTAAAGCTTCCATACCTTAAGCGTACGTTTTAACTACATAAATTTTTTTATATGGCTAAAGAAATAGCAGCGCTAATCAAATTGCAAGTCAAAGGCGGTGCGGCAAATCCATCTCCTCCAGTAGGCCCAGCTTTGGGTTCTAAAGGGGTGAACATTATGGAGTTCTGTAAGCAATTTAATGCTAGAACTCAGGACAAGCCGGGCAAAGTCCTTCCAGTGCTTATCACTGTTTACGGTGATAAATCATTTGACTTTATTATTAAAACCCCACCTGCAGCAATTCAGTTGATGGACATTGCGAAATTGAAGAAGGGTTCGTCTGAACCTAACAGAACTAAAGTTGCCTCCGTAACTTGGGATCAAATTCGTGGTATCGCTGAAGACAAAATGGCTGATTTAAATTGTTTTTCAATTGAATCTGCTATGAGAATGGTTGCGGGCACGGCTAGAAGTATGGGTATAACTGTAAGTGGAGAATTTCCTTCACAAAACTAATTTCACATTATGGGACGAGTAGCTAAGAAAAGAAAAGAAATCCTTGCCAAATTTGATTTGGACAAGACTTACACTTTGGCTCAAGCTTGTGATTTAGTTAAGGAAATTACTACTTCAAAGTTTGATGCTTCAGTTGACATTGCTGTACGTTTGGGTGTTGACCCGCGTAAGGCGAACCAAATGGTTCGTGGAACTGTATCACTTCCGCACGGAACAGGTAAGGATGTGAGAGTTTTGGTTTTGTGTACACCAGATAAAGAGGCTGAGGCCACTGCTGCGGGTGCCGACCATGTTGGTTTGGATGATTATATTGAAAAATTAAAAGGTGGATGGACTGACATCGACGTAATTATCACGATGCCCTCTGTTATGGGTAAAGTTGGTGCTTTAGGTCGAGTTTTAGGTCCTCGTGGATTGATGCCAAACCCGAAAACAGGTACTGTGACCATGGAAATTGGTAAAGCAGTGCAAGAAGTTAAGGCTGGTAAAATTGATTTCAAAGTTGACAAATATGGTAATATCCACTCGGGTATTGCAAGAGTTAGCTTTGAAGGAGATAAAATCTTGGATAACGCTAAAGAAATCATTCAAACGCTTATTAAGATGAAACCTGCTGCGGCAAAAGGTACTTACATCAAGAGCATTCATTTGAGCTCTACGATGAGTCCAAGTATCGTTGTTGATCCTAAATCAGTTGTAGCTTAAAATTTTAGTGATATGAACAAAGAACAAAAAGCACAGTATATTGAGGAGCTAGCAGTAGATTTGTCTCAAGCAGGTGTATTTTACTTGGCAGACACTTCAGGTTTAACTGTACAAAAAGTGAACGCGCTTCGTAGAAAATGCTTCCAAAACAATATCCAAATCCGTGTTGTGAAAAACACACTTTTGGAGAAAGCTATGGATCGTGTAGAAGGTGTTGATTATAGCGAACTTAAAGGTGTTTTGGCTGGTCCAACTGCTATTATGTTTGCTGAGCACGGTAATGCCCCTGCAAAGTTGATTAAAAGCTTCCGTGAAAAGAATGCCATTCCAGCTGTTAAAGCGGCGTTTATTGAACATGCAATTTTTGTAGGTGACCAAAATTTGGATTTCCTTACAAATATCAAAGGTAAAAACGAACTTATCGGTGAACTTATTGCATTGCTTCAATCTCCTGCTAAGAATGTTATTTCTGGTCTGAAAGGAAGTGGAGGCAAAATTGCCGGAATCCTTAAAACGCTTTCTGAGAAAGCATAGTTAAATTAATTTATTTTTTGAACCTTTTTAAACTTTAATAAAATGGCAGATTTAAAACAAATCGCGGAAACGTTGGTAAACTTGACAGTTAAAGACGTGAATGAATTGGCAGACATTCTTAAGAATGAGTATGGTATCGAACCAGCTGCAGCGGCAGTTGCTATGGTTGCAGGTCCAGCAGCAGGTGGTGGTGATGAAGCTGAAGAACAAACAGCATTTGATGTTGTGTTGAAGGCTTCAGGTCCTAACAAACTTGCAGTTGTGAAATTGGTTAAAGAATTGACTGGTCTTGGCTTGAAAGAAGCTAAAGATGCAGTTGATGCTGCTCCAACCAACTTGAAAGAAGGCGTTTCTAAAGATGAGGCTGATGCTTTGAAAGCAGCTCTTATCGAGGCAGGCGCTGAAGTAGAGATTAAGTAATTCATACTACTTATGAAGCTTTAGGCACTGTCTTTTGACTAGTGCCTAAAGCTGTTTTTAGCACTTTGTGCTTTTTGGTCATTGTTCTAATTAAATTTTTTAGCCTTGGCGACAACAAATAATTTATCTAAAAGAATTTCTTTTGCTACGAGCAAAAGTCAATTTGATTATCCTGATTTCTTGGATATTCAGTTGAAATCTTTTCAAGAGTTTTTTCAATTAGAAACTACTCCTGAAAATCGTGAACACGAAGGTTTGTTTAAAGTGTTTTCCGAAAACTTCCCAATTACTGATACTAGAAATCAGTTCGTTTTGGAGTTTTTGGACTACTTTATTGATCCTCCTCGCTACACAATCGAAGAATGTATTGAGCGTGGTTTAACATACAGTGTTCCATTGAAAGCGAAGTTAAAATTGTATTGTACAGATCCAGAACATGAGGATTTTGAAACCATTGTTCAAGATGTGTATTTGGGTACAATTCCATATATGACTCCAAAGGGGTCTTTCGTGGTTAATGGAGCTGAGAGAATTATCGTTTCTCAGTTGCACCGTTCTCCAGGGGTTTTCTTTGGTCAGTCGCGTCACGCAAATGGCACCAAGTTGTATTCTGCACGCGTAATTCCATTCAAGGGTTCTTGGATTGAATTTGCTACGGATATCAATGGCGTTATGTATGCTTACATCGACCGTAAGAAAAAACTTCCTGTAACAACTCTACTTCGTGCCATCGGATATGAAAGTGACAAGGATATCCTTGAAATTTTTGATTTGGCCGACGAAATCAAAGTGAGCAAAGCAGGTATGAAGAAAGTTGTTGGTCGACGACTAGCAGCGAGAGTTTTGAAAACTTGGATTGAAGATTTCGTTGATGAAGATACGGGTGAAGTCGTTTCTATTGAACGTAATGAGATCCTTCTTGACCGTGAAACATTGATTGAAGAACATCACATCGACCTTGTGGTTGAGTCTGGTGCTAAATCTATCATTCTTCACAAAGAGCATGTGAATAGTGCTGATTTTACACTGATTTACAGTACTTTACAAAAAGATACATCCAACTCTGAAAAAGAGGCGGTTGAACATATTTATCGTCAATTGAGAAATGCTGAGCCACCAGATGAGGAAACGGCTCGTAGCGTATTCGACAAGCTTTTCTTCTCCGATTCTCGTTATGATTTGGGGGAAGTTGGTCGTTACAGAATCAACAAGAAATTGTACAAGGATTCAACTGAGGAATCTCGTGTATTGACTAAGTTGGATATTATCTCAATTATCAAGTACCTCATCGAATTGGTTAACTCTAAGGCTGATGTGGATGATATTGACCACTTGAGTAATCGTCGTGTTAGAACTGTTGGTGAACAATTGTACTCTCAGTTCGGTGTTGGTCTTGCTCGTATGGCAAGAACAATTCGTGAGAGAATGAACGTTCGCGACAACGAGGTCTTTACGCCAATTGACTTGATCAACGCGAAAACACTTTCTAGTGTTATCAATTCTTTCTTTGGAACCAATCAGCTTTCTCAGTTTATGGATCAAACAAATCCACTTTCTGAGGTAACGCACAAAAGAAGATTATCTGCACTCGGACCCGGAGGTCTGTCTCGTGAAAGAGCAGGTTTTGAGGTTCGTGACGTTCATTATACGCACTACGGTCGTTTGTGTACAATTGAAACTCCTGAAGGACCGAACATTGGTCTGATTTCTTCTCTTTGTGTTTTTGCTAAGGTGAATAAGCTTGGCTTCATTGAAACACCTTACCGTCCAGTGAAAGATGGTAAAGTGGCTTTGGATCAAACGCCTATTTATTTATCTGCTGAAGAAGAAGAAGAGAAAATAATTGCTCAGGCCAACGCGCCAATTAGCGATTCTGGAAAATTCTTGAATGCTACGGTTAAGGCTCGACAACAAGGGGATTTCCCTGTTTTGGCACCTCAAGGTATTCACCTAATGGACGTTGGAACAAACCAGATTGCTTCTATTGCGGCTTCTTTGATTCCGTTCTTGGAGCATGATGATGCCAACCGTGCCTTGATGGGCTCTAACATGCAACGTCAAGCCGTTCCGCTTTTGAAACCACAATCTCCTATCGTTGGTACGGGTATTGAACGTTTGGTTGCTCGCGACTCTCGTGTGCTTATCAATGCAGAAGGAAATGGTGTTGTTGAATATGTTGATGCGAATCAAATTACTATAAAATATGAATTGACTGAGGAAGACCATTTGGTGTCTTTTGATGGCGATACGAAGAGTTATAATTTAACCAAATTCCAAAAAACCAATCAGGGTACAACAATCAATTTGAAGCCAATTGTAAAACGCGGCGATAGAGTTGAAAGAGGTCAAGTGCTTTGCGAAGGTTACGCTACTCAAGATGGCGAATTGGCTTTAGGTCAAAACTTGAAAGTGGCTTTTATGCCATGGAAAGGTTATAATTTTGAGGATGCAATTGTTATCTCCGAAAGAGTTGTTCGCGATGACATATTCACATCTATTCACATCGATGAACATTCACTTGAAGTGCGTGACACGAAGCGTGGTATGGAAGAATTAACAGCGGATATTCCGAATGTTAGTGAAGAAGCTACCAAAGATTTGGATGAAAATGGATTGATTCGAGTTGGAGCAGATATCAAAGAAGGCGATATTTTGATTGGTAAAATCACGCCGAAAGGTGAAACAGATCCTTCTCCTGAAGAAAAACTTTTACGCGCTATCTTTGGTGACAAAGCTGGTGATGTTAAGGATGCTTCTTTGAAAGCGGGTCCTTCTTTACGTGGGGTTGTGATAGACAAGAAATTGTTCTCTCGCGCTGTTAAAGACAGAAAATCTAAAGCTCAAGATAAGCCTATTTTGGAGCAATTGGATGTTGATTTTGAAAAAGATCACGCTGCATTGAAACAAGACTTGGTTGTTAAATTAATGAAGCTTTTGGATGGTTCTAAGTGTAATGGTGTCTTTAATAATTTCCGCGAGGAGTTGATTAAAAAAGGCGCTAAATTTACTGAGAAAGCCTTGTTATCAGTTGATTATTCGATTGTTAACCCATCGAATTGGACCCCTGATGATAGTGTGAATAAATTAATTCAACGTTTGCTTCACAATTACAACATCAAATACAATGATATCCTTGGCGTTTACAAACGTAAAAAGTTCCATATCTCTGTAGGTGATGAATTACCAGCGGGTATTATCAAATTAGCCAAAGTTTTTGTTGCTAAAAAGCGCAAATTGATGGTTGGTGATAAGATGGCTGGTCGTCATGGTAACAAAGGTATCGTGGCAAACATCGTGCGTCAAGAGGATATGCCTTTCTTAGAGGATGGTACTCCAGTTGACATTGTGTTGAATCCATTAGGTGTGCCTTCTCGTATGAATTTAGGACAGATTTACGAAACTGTTTTGGGTTGGGCAGGTATGAATCTTGGTTTGAAGTTTGCTACACCTATTTTCGACGGTGCCACTTTAGATCAGGTAGATAGCTATTGTGATGAAGCTGGTGTTCCACGTTCTGGTAAAACATACTTGTATGATGGCGGCACGGGTGTTCGTTTTGATCAAACTGCAACTGTAGGTGTGATTTACATGTTGAAACTTGCTCACATGGTTGATGACAAAATGCACGCACGTTCTATCGGACCATACTCATTGATTACGCAGCAACCTTTGGGTGGTAAAGCCCAATTTGGTGGTCAGCGTTTTGGTGAGATGGAGGTTTGGGCCATTGAAGCATATGGTGCAGCAAACATTCTTCAGGAAATCCTTACGGTGAAATCTGATGATGTTAACGGTCGTGCAAAAGCATATGAATCAATCGTGAAAGGTGATAATATTCCTGAGCCAGGTATTCCTGAGTCATTCAACGTATTGTTGCATGAACTTAGAGGCTTAGGATTGAGCATCACAATGGATTAATTAGTCAAAATTTAACTTTATAAGTTTATATCATGGCATATAGAAAAGAAGCCCCAAAGAAGCAAAATAAGTTTTCGAGAATTACGATTTCTTTAGCTTCTCCAGAGCAGATTTTAGAGCAATCACACGGGGAGGTATTGAAGCCTGAAACCATTAATTATCGTACATACAAACCTGAACGTGATGGTTTGTTTTGCGAGCGCATTTTTGGTCCAGTTAAGGACTATGAATGTCATTGTGGAAAATACAAACGTATCCGATACAAAGGAATTGTTTGTGACCGTTGTGGTGTTGAGGTTACTGAAAAAAAAGTACGTCGCGAGCGTATGGGACACATCAATTTAGTGGTTCCTATTGCACACATTTGGTACTTCCGTTCGCTACCAAATAAGATTGGTTACATGATAGGCTTGCCTACCAAAAAGTTGGATCAAATTATTTATTTTGAGCGTTACGTTATTATTCAAACGGGTATCGCACAAAATGTTGACGGCGAAGCTTTGGAGTATTTGCAGTTTTTAACAGAGGACGAGTATTTGGATATTTTGGATACACTTCCAAAAGAAAATCAGTACTTACCTGATGAAGATCCAAACAAATTTATTGCTAAAATGGGTGCTGAAGCAATTCACGACCTATTGCAGCGTTTGGATTTGAACGAATTGTCATACGATTTGCGTCACAAAGCAAATACTGAAACTTCAGTTCAGCGTAAGCAAGAAGCCTTGAAAAGATTGCAAGTGGTGGAAGCCATGCGTGAATCTCAAACGCGTATTGAAAACCGCCCTGAGTGGATGATTATGCGTGTTATTCCAGTTATTCCACCAGAATTGAGACCTTTGGTTCCGCTGGATGGTGGTCGCTTTGCAACGTCCGACTTGAATGACTTATACAGACGTGTGATTATTCGCAACAACCGTTTGAAAAGATTGATTGAAATCAAAGCACCTGAGGTGATTTTGCGCAACGAGAAGCGTATGCTTCAAGAAGCCGTGGATTCTTTGTTCGATAACTCTCGTAAGGCGAGTGCGGTTAAAACTGAATCAAACAGACCTTTGAAGTCATTGTCTGACTCTTTGAAAGGTAAACAAGGTCGTTTCCGTCAAAACCTTTTGGGTAAGCGTGTTGACTATTCTGCACGTTCAGTAATTGTTGTTGGTCCAGATTTGAAATTACACGAATGTGGTTTGCCTAAAAACATGGCCGCTGAGCTTTACAAGCCTTTCATTATCAGAAAGATGATTGAAAGAGGTATTGTGAAAACAGTGAAATCTGCAAAGAAAATTGTTGACAAAAAAGAACCAATTGTTTGGGATATTTTGGAAAATGTGTTGAAAGGTCACCCAGTTCTTTTGAACCGTGCCCCAACGCTTCACCGCTTGGGTATTCAAGCTTTCCAACCGAAATTGATTGAAGGAAAAGCAATTCGTCTTCACCCTCTTGTTTGTACGGCATTCAACGCCGACTTTGATGGTGACCAAATGGCGGTGCATTTACCTTTGGGCAATGCCGCAATTTTGGAAGCTCAATTGTTGATGTTGGCTTCACATAACATTGTGAACCCAGCTAACGGTGCCCCAATTGCAGTGCCATCTCAAGACATGGTTTTGGGTCTATATTATATGACTAAAGGTCGTAGAACAGACGCTGATCGCGTAATGAGAGGCGAGGATAAAATTTACTATTCTCCGGAAGAAGTAATCATTGCAATGAATGAAAAAGTCCTTGATTTGCATACACACATCAAAGTTCGTACGAACGATGTAGATGAGAATGGTAATCAAGTGCTTAGACTTATTGAAACAACCGCTGGTCGCGTTTTATTTAACGAGGTTGTACCGAACCAAGTGGGATATATCAATGATGTTTTGACCAAAAAGGCGCTTCGTGATATTATCGGTGTTGTTTTGAAAGTTTGTGGCACAGCCCGTACGTCAAAATTCTTGGATGATATTAAAACGCTTGGGTTTAATATGGCATTTACTGGCGGATTGTCCTTTAACTTGGATGACATTATCATTCCAAAAGAAAAAGATATCCTTGTTAATAAAGCGAAGGCTGAAGTTGAAGAGGTGATGGTGAACTATAACATGGGTCTTATCACTAACAACGAACGTTATAATCAGATTATTGACATTTGGACGCATACCAATTCTCGATTGACACATACGTTGATGGAACAATTGAAAACAGACAAACAAGGGTTCAACTCTATTTATATGATGTTCGACTCTGGTGCTCGTGGTTCGAAAGAACAGATTCGTCAGTTGTCTGGTATGCGTGGTTTGATGGCCAAGCCTCAAAAATCTGGTGCATCTTCTCAAGAAATTATTGAAAACCCAATTCTTTCTAACTTTAAGGAAGGTCTTTCAATTCTTGAATACTTTATTTCAACACACGGTGCTCGTAAGGGTCTTGCAGATACGGCCTTGAAAACGGCTGATGCAGGTTACTTAACGCGTCGTTTGGTTGACGTAGCTCAAGATGTAATCATCAATGCTGAAGATTGTGGAACACTCCGCGGTTTATTGGCTATCGAATTGAAGAAAAACGATGAAGTTGTTGAGACTTTGTACGAAAGAATTTTAGGAAGAACATCGTTAAATGATGTTTATGCATCTAACGGTGACCTTGTGGTTGCTGCTGGTGAAGAAATTTCTGAGGACATTGCCGATGCAATTATCAAAGATGGTATCGAGGAAGTTGAAATCCGTTCGGTTTTGACTTGTGAAATGCGTCGAGGAGTTTGCGCTAAGTGTTATGGTAGAAACCTATCTACACACAATGCAGCTCAAATTGGTGACACAGTAGGTGTTGTTGCCGCTCAGTCAATTGGTGAGCCTGGTACACAGCTTACTTTGCGTACATTCCACGTGGGTGGTACTGCATCAAATATTGCTGATGAAAGCTCCTTAAAGGTTAAATACGATGGTGTGTTGGATATTGAAGAATTGAGAACCATCAAGAAAAAAGACGCTGAAGGCAACGAACAGAATGTAGTTCTTGGACGTTCTGCAGAAATGCGTCTTCTTGACCCGAAAACAAAACAAATTTTAGCAACAGCAAATATTCCTTATGGTTCTATTATGCTTGTTGAAAACGAAGCTAAAGTTAAAAAAGGCGATGTAATCTGTAAGTGGGACCCGTATAACGCGGTTATCCTTTCTGAATTTGGAGGTAAAGTTGTTTTTGATAGCTTAATTGAAGGTATCACATTCCGCGAAGAAGTGGATGAGCAAACTGGATTTACGGAAAAGGTTATCATTGAATCGAGAGATAAAAAGAAAAACCCTGAAATTCAAATCGTCGATCCGAAAACAAAAGAAGTTCTGAGATCATACAGTGTGCCAGTCAATGCGCACGTGAATGTGAACAATGGTGATAAGATTGAGGCGGGTGATATTTTGGTGAAGATTCCTAGGGTTTCTGGTAAAACTGGAGATATCACGGGTGGTCTTCCTAGAATTACCGAACTTTTTGAAGCACGTAACCCATCAAACCCAGCAGTAATTTCTGAAATTGATGGTATCGTGAGCTTCGGTAAAGTGAAACGTGGTAACCGTGAAATCACAGTTGAATCTAGATCTGGTGAAATGAGAAAGTATCTTGTTCCACTTTCAAAACACATCTTGGTTCAGGAGAATGACTTTACTAAATCTGGTGCACCTTTGTCTGATGGAGCAGTAACACCGAATGATATTCTTTATATTCAAGGACCAACTGCGGTTCAGGAGTATTTGGTGAATGAGGTTCAAGAAGTTTACCGTTTGCAGGGTGTAAAAATCAACGACAAACACTTTGAAGTTATTGTTCGTCAAATGATGCTCAAGGTTGAAATTCAGGATGCCGGCGACACGCGTTTCCTTGAAGGTCAGTCGATTCACAAGGCAGATTTTATGGATGAAAACGATTCTTTATATGGAATGGTGGTTGTTGTTGATTCTGCTGAGTCAAGTGAGTTGAAAGCTGGTCAAATTGTTTCTGCTCGTAAGTTGAGAGATGAAAATTCTCGATTGAAGCGCGAAGACAAGAAACTGGTTGAGGCACGTGAGGCTATTCCAGCAACGTCTAAACCATTGTTGCAAGGTATTACTAGAGCATCGCTTCAAACACAAAGCTTTATTTCAGCAGCATCTTTCCAGGAAACGACGAAAGTGTTGAATGAAGCTGCCATCTCTGGTAAAGTAGATCATTTATTAGGCCTCAAGGAAAATGTGATTGTAGGTCACTTGATTCCAGCGGGAACTGGTATGAGAAACTTCCAAGATGTAAATGTTTCAGTGGACACAACTGTTGCAATCGCTGATTAAATAAAATAACAATAAGAAAGGCAGGGCATTCGTCCTGCTTTTTTTTTAAAACTAAATATCATGAACAAGCAAGAAAATCATATTGATATTGAATTGACTGAGGATATGGCCATTGGTCAATATGCGAATTTGGCAATTATTACACATTCCCAGAATGAATTTATCATCGACCAAGTACAATTGATGCCTGGAATGCCAAAAGGAAAAGTAAAGTCAAGAACAATTATGACTCCCCAAAATGCGAAGCGCTTGATGTTGGCATTGATAGATAATGTGAAGAAATTCGAATCGGTTCATGGTGAACTGAAACTTGGCGATCAAGGTGGATTTGTAGCACCTATGAATTTTGGTGGGTCGAATAATCAAGCATAGATTTTATAAGCTTTTTGTTCTTCCACCATCAACTGGAACGTTAATTCCATTGATATAAGAGGCGTCGTCTGAAGCTAAAAATGCAACTGCGGCTGCTATTTCATGTGGCTCAGCCAAGCGTTTCATGGGCGATTCCTGCGCCATTTCTTGGAATACATCATTAACGTCTAGACCAAGTGTATCGGCTTTTGTTTGTGCTAGAACCTGCAATCTACTAGTCATCGTGGCGCCAGGCAACACATTGTTGACAGTAATATTAAATTGTCCCAATTCATTGGCCAAAGTCTTACTCCAATTGGCTACAGCACCACGAATGGTATTGGATACACCCAAATTAGGTAGAGGTTGTTTTACACTTGTAGAAATGATATTGATGATTCTCCCAGTTTTGGACGCTTTCATGCCGGGAATTAGAGCCGTCGCCATGATGTGATTACAAATCAAATGTTGATTAAATGCATCTAAAAACTCGCTCACAGGCGCTGTTGAAATGGCACCTCCTTTTGGACCACCGGTGTTGTTTATTAAAATTTGAGCTGTATTTCCTTTGCTTACCCATTGCTTGATGGCCTGTTCAACACCGTGCGGTTGCGAAAAATCAGCTATTACATAATCATTTGTAACACCATTTATTGATTCAAGTTCAGCAGCAACTACCTTCAATTTCTCTTTATTTCTGGCTACCAAGACAATTTTCACGCCCTGCTTAGCCAAAGCCTTCGCACATTCATACCCAATTCCCTGCGTTGCACCACAAACCACTGCTGTTTTCATAAAATCTATTTTTTCGTGGTAAATGTAATGACATTTTTGTTTTCGCTCGTGCTTGTATCTATAGAATAAGCCTTTGTTCATTTTTAATTATCTTTGTTACCCCTAAAATTAAGCGCTTTGGAAACTATCACCAAAAAGAAAAAATCAAAAGTAAAAACTGATAAAGCAACAATTCGTCGTGCATTTGAATTGATGTCTACTGCTAAATCATTGGCTGAAAAATATGAGGCCAACGCTAAGGTGACATCTAAATATGTGCATGCTACGTCACGCGGGCATGAGGCTATTCAGTTGGCAACAGGCATGCAGCTTACATCGAATGATTGGGTTTCTCCATATTATCGCGATGATAGTATTTTACTGGGTATCGGAATAACGCCATATGAGTTGATGCTTCAAGTTTTTGCAAAAAAAGATGATATTTTCAGTGGAGGACGAACGTATTATTCGCATCCTTCGCTGAATAGAGACCATATGCCAAAAATCCCGCATCAATCTTCGGCAACAGGCATGCAGGCTATTCCAACCACAGGAGTAGCGATGGGTATTCAATACAAGGAAAAATTTGATTTGAATTTGCCTGAAGGTCCTGCACCCGTAGTGGTTTGTTCTTTAGGTGATGCCTCATGTACTGAAGGTGAAGTTTCTGAAGCATTCCAAATGGCGGCATTGAAGCAGTTTCCGATTATCTATTTGGTTCAAGATAATGAGTGGGATATTTCGGCCAATGCCAAAGAAATTCGCGCGCAAGATATTTCGAAGTTTGTTCAAGGATTTAATGGTCTTGAATTGCGGACCATTGACGGTAGTGACTTTGATTTGGCTTATCAAACCATGCAAGAGGTAATTGATACTGTGCGCGCTGAACGCCGACCCTTTGTGGTTCATGCCAAGGTTCCGCTTTTGGGTCATCACACTTCTGGAGTTCGAAAAGAATGGTATCGCGATGATTTGGATGAACAATCTTTGCGCGACCCTTATCCAAAACTGCGTAATTTGATGTCGGAAGTTGGCTTTGAAGAAGCTGAAATACTCGAAATTGAATCGATGTCGCGAAATTTGGTTGACACTGATTATGACCGCGCTTTTAACGCACCTGAACCCACTCCAGATTCTGTAACCGATTTTATTTTTGCTCCTTCTCCAATCACAGAAGAGCGCGGAAATCGATCACCAGAAGGTAAAAAGCCAACTGTAATGGTAGATAGCGCTTTGTTTGCGATGCGTGAAATTCTAACAAAACACCCTGAGGCTTTGCTTTATGGACAAGATGTTGGTGGAAGATTGGGTGGCGTGTTCCGCGAAGCAGCAACTTTAGGACAGCAATTTGGCGACGATCGTGTGTTTAATACACCTATTCAAGAAGCCTTTATCATAGGATCAACATTAGGAATGGCTTGTGTTGGACTAAAACCTGTTGTTGAGGTTCAATTCGCGGATTATATTTGGCCAGGATTGAATCAATTGTTTACCGAACTGAGCAGGTCCTACTACTTATCTAATGGCAAATGGCCAGCCTCGGCGGTAATACGGGTGCCCATTGGCGCTTATGGCTCTGGTGGCCCATATCATTCTTCAAGCGTTGAATCTGTGGTTACCAATATCCGAGGGGTTAAAGTGGCTTATCCATCAACTGGGGCCGATTTGAAAGGTCTGTTGAAATCGGCATTTTATGACCCCAACCCGGTGGTTATATTTGAGCACAAAGGCTTGTATTGGTCGAAGATTGCTGGAACTGAATCAGCGGCTACTATTGAGCCAGATGAGGATTATGTGATTCCTTTTGGAAAAGCTAGAATTGTTCAAGAAGCCGAAGATGCAAAAATCAAATCAGGCGATTCTTGTGTTGTGATTACCTATGGTATGGGTGTTTATTGGACGTTGAAAGCTGCGCAAAATTACCCCGGTCAGGTTGAAATTATCGATCTACGCACCTTGAACCCTATAGATACAGAGGCTATGTTCAATTCGGTGAAAAAACACAACCGATGTTTGTTGGTAACCGAGGAATCTTGCGAAGCGTCATTTACTCTTGGTTTGGCTGCTAGAATTCAGGAAAATTGTTTTCAATATTTAGATGCACCTATAATGACTATTGGTAGTATTGACACTCCAGCTATTCCATTAAACTCCATTCTTGAAAGCACCCTTTTACCCAATGCTGAAAAGGTTGGTGAGAAAATAAAAAAGCTGCTATCCTATTGATAGCAGCTTCATTAAATTTGATTTCGATTAAGGCATAATCTGCATCATAAGATAGTTACCTTTACCAATATTTAAGAAACTAATGCCGAATTTTTGATTTGAAAAGTCGGAGCTTTTCACGAGAACAAAAGAATTTTCGAATTTCTCTTGATTGGAAATAGAAAGTGCTCTTTCAACATATTTACCATCATTCAAATTATATACTCTTACCATAGGAGTAATCGTGTTTTTTGAGATATTTGAAGCACTGAGTGTAGTTGCAGGTGTTATGTTTGAATTGTCAAGAATGTTGTATAAACAATATAAATTGTTGTTCTGCATCCAATATGTGAAATTTCGTCCAGCTGGGTTGATTTGAAATTTCTCTGCAACTCTTGAATCGATTGAAGATACAATTCTGTTTTCCCAAACTTTTTCCCCTTTTTCATTGATACAAACAAATTTAATTGCAGGTGGTGTGTCTCCCGATACAAAAGAAGATGTGAAAGCAATAATTGTTGTCGATTCAGTCGTTGACATTATCCCATCGAATATGTCGCTCTCGAAAGGGTCATGCAAGATTTTTAGTTCAGATATGTTTTTGGCGCTTTCCATATTAATGGTTTGAGAGACAAAGTTTAATGGTTTTTTTGAGTCACGATCTTTGAAAAATCCATACAATTGAATTTGACTTTTCTCATCAACAAACGCACGATATGTGAATAGATTTGATGTGTTATTCACTACAATTGGTTTTTTTTGTAACTCTGCATTCTCAGCAGAAAGCTGCAAAGAATACATAAAATGCGTATCTCTATTTTCTTTGTCCTTCGCGGCATGTATTACTACAAAAGTGTTTTTATCACTAATCAGGATTTTGAACTTACTATTAAGTGCTATTCGTTCTTCAAATTTGATTTGTCTTGCTGCACTCAATTCTAATTTGCTGTTTAGCGACAAAATATCACCGGTTGCTGCGCCATTGACACTATTACGTCTGAAAATATAAATTGCAGCAAATCTTAGGTAAGGAGAATGAACAAATTCCATTTCAGGGTTATCTGGCGTTTCATCTTTAAATTTATGAATAACTCTACTGCTTACCACTCCTTCTGCAGAAATGTTGTGTAGATAAATGTATCGCGTTTTTTCTTTTACGTCGTAGTATGATTCAAAAATGCCAAAGACATCTTTAATAACATGAGGGGAGAAAAGCTCAGGGTTTTTTACGCTAATTGATTTAAAATCAACTTTGGTTGGTTTTGATCCTCTTAAGTCGAAAACATAAAATTTCTGTACCTTTTGTCCACTTTTCTCATTGATTTCATGAACATAAACATGATTTGGAGTTGAGAAAATTTTGAAATCCCCATTGGATTCAGAAATCGCGGCCTCAGTAAACAATCGTGCACCTCGTTGTGCGAAGTTGATACTAGTAATACAGGTGAGTATTAATAAAGCAATTAAATTTTTTTTCATTTTTTTGTGTTTTAGTCTTGCAAACATAGCAAATATAAAGCCGAATATCAAGAATGTTTATATTAACGACCAGAAAACAATCTCGAAATTGTTAAAATAATGATTTTCAAGTCGTTAGTAATTGTCGGGTTATTCAAATATTTCTGATTCAATTGAATCTTATGGGGCATTACCTCATGGATATAGGCTTCTTCTGGATTTGTAGCTTTCCCCAAAATTTCATTTTCCTTGAAATATTCTAACGAAGCATAGTCAGTAATGCCCGGTTTTACATTCAGAATTTGGCGCTGTTCCTCTGTGTATAGATCAACGTATTTTTTCACCTCTGGTCGTGGACCCACAATCGACATTGCGCCCATCAGCACATTGATAAATTGGGGCATTTCATCCAGTTTGTATTTTCGAATAAAAAATCCTGATTTCGTAATTCTACTGTCGTTCATGCCCACGGTAAGCAAGCCATTCTTATCAGCTCCAGTAAGCATAGAACGGAATTTTAGCAGCTTGAATGGTTTGCTAAATTGACCAATTCGCTCTTGTCGATAAAACACACCACCACGAGATTCAAAAGTTATAATTAAGGCCAAGAGCAGACCAAAGGGCAGGAAAATCAGTAGGGCGAAAATCGAAAAGAATATGTCAAAAACACGCTTTAGCATAGTTCGGCATTCACAGATTCAACCACAGCATCTATGATTCGATTGATATCCTCATCACTTAAATCGTAATAAACGGGCAAAGAAATTTCGTTTGCGTAATTGGAAAAGGCAACAGGAAAGTCTTCAATGGCATAGCCCATATTTTTATAGGCAGACAATAAAGGAAGCGGCTGAAAATGAACATTAACCGACACGCCAGTCTCAAATATGCGTTGCATAATGGCGTCGCGTTGGCTTTCAGTACAATTGTTAATTCTCAACATAAAGAGGTGGTAGGAAGATTCCTTGTGGTCTGTTATATACTGAGGTAATATTGCCCACGATTGCTTAGAAAAAGCAGCTGTGTATTTTTGAAATATCGTCTTTCTTCGGGGTAGATTTTCACTGTCGTAGCGGCTCAATTCAATCAATCCTATAGCGGCCTGAATATCGGTCATGTTGCATTTGAAACCAGGTTCAACCACGTCGTAACGCCAATTGCCTAACTGACTTTTGGCCAGCGCGTCTTTGGATTGTCCGTGTAAAATTTTGATGCACAAATCTTTGTATATTTCTTCTGAGTCGAATGAACCCGGTAGATTCAAACAAATAGCACCACCTTCAGCCGTTGTAAGATTTTTTACAGCGTGAAAAGAGAAAACAGTGATATCTGCCAAAGCACCCGATTTTTTGTTTTTATAGTTGGCACCAAAACTATGGGCAGCATCTGACAATACAGCAATGCGTCCAAGTTTCTTTTCAAATCCATTTTTGGCTTGAAATTGTTCTTTTATTACAGTTTGGTAAACCAAATCATAAATTGCATCATAATCGCACGGAAAACCAGCAATATCAACGCCCATGATAGCTTTTGTATTGGGTGTAATCGCTTTTTTGATGGCCTCAAGTGAAATGTTAAAGTCATCAGGATTCGTGTCCACCATCACAGGAGTCGCACCACAATGAATAATCACATTGGCACTCGCACAATAAGTATAGGCAGGAATAATTACTTCATCACCTGCTTGAATACCCATCCAACGCAGCACGACTTCCATGCCGGCGGTCCAAGAATTTACAGCTACCACATGAGGAACTCCGCAATAATCTGCTATTTTTCGCTCAAATTCTTTGGTCCGTGGTCCAGTTGTTATCCAACCACTTTCTAAAACATCTTGTACAGCTTGTTTTATTTTGGCATCAATGCGCGGCGGCGAAAATGGGATACTTTTTTTCATCGGTTAATTATGTTAGACAAAGGTAGAAAAAAGCGCTTAGCTATTGACGTTTTGCTCTTAGCTTTTAGCCTATAGACAAAGCACAACGACCCAACAGCTAATGCCAGTTCATCACAAGCGCACCACCATACCATCCTCCGCTAAAACTGTATTCAAAAAAATCGAGCTCGCTTCGTTGCTGTGTGCTACGAAGTCTTGATAGCGGGATGAAAAATGACCAATGATGAGTTTTTTTACGCCAGCCTGTTTTGCGATTTTTGCTGCGTCTCCAGCGGTAGAATGGAAAGTTTGCTTGGCTCTTTCTCTTTGTTCTTCGATGAAAGTGGCTTCGTGATAAAGCAAATCAGCTGCTAGAATGTAGGGGACAATTTTTTCCGAATATTTGGTGTCTGAACAATAAGCGTATTTTTTTGGAGTTTCAGGTGCTAAGACCAGCGTTTCATTTGGAATAGTAGTCCCATTTTCGAGTGTGATATTGAATCCTTCTTTGATTTTTGGAATATCGGCTAAATTGAGTCCATGGGCATCAAAGGCTATTTTATTCAATTTGAACTTTGGAGTTTTTTCTGCAATTTGATAGCCATGAGTAGGAATGCGGTGAAGCAATGGAAAGCATTTGATTTCTATTTTTTTGTCTTCGAACACTACTTCATGGCTGGGGTAGGGAAGCGCTTTGAATTCTAGTGCATAGTTCAATTGATGTCCACCAATTTCTAATTGCGGTCGTATTAAAGCTTCCAGATGCTCTGGTCCAACAACAAGAAGTTTCTTATCTCGGCCTAATAAATGCATGGAAGAGAGCAGACCCACAAGTCCAAAATAGTGATCGCCATGCAAATGTGAAATGAGAATAACGTCAATTTTTTGGAATTTGACTTTGAATTTTCTCAATTGAATCTGCGTTCCTTCTGCGCAATCGATTAAGATAAATCTATTATTACATTCTACAAAATGCGCTGTTGGATTTCTTTGTAAGGTGGGAAGAGCTGAGCCTGAACCTAGGATGGTTATTTCGAACTTCATGTAAGATCAGTGCTCTACACTTATGCAGGCGTTTTTGCCAAAGCGTTTTCGATGTTATCAGTGATTTGAAAAACGCGATCCAACTGAGCAATGGAGATGATTTTAGAAACAGCACTTTGAAGTCCGCACAGGGTGAAAGAGCCACCAGCATCACGACACAAACGGTGACCGATTAAAATAGCGCTTAAGCCAGATGAATCGCAATATTTCACAGTGTTTAGATCTAGAATGATTTGATTCACACCATCTTTATTGAGCTGAACGAAGAGCGCCTTCAATTCTGGAGCAGATGCGCCATCGAGCATGTTGGCTCCGGCAGTTATCACAGTGAATTTACCTTGGTTTGCTGTTGTGAAGTTCATAGCTACGATTTGTCTTATGGATTCAAAAGTAGGAATATTTTTGATAGGTCAAAATTTCTTGGGCTTTATCTTTCTATTTTTCCTGCCAATAAATAGGTCACCGCCATTCTCACAGCAACGCCATTTTCAACTTGGTCTAAAATAATGGCATGCCTTCCATCGGCAACTTCCGAAGTGATTTCTACACCACGGTTGATTGGGCCTGGATGCATCACCACAATGTCTTTTTCCAATGACTCTAAAATTGAACTGTTGATGCCAAAAAGCATGGTGTATTCTCTAAGCGAGGGAAAATATTTGATGTCCTGACGTTCTAATTGAATCCTTAAAACATTCGCTACATCGCACCATTCCAATGCTCTTTGCAGATTGTGTTCTACCTGAACGCCGAGCATATCAATGTGTTTTGGGATTAAAGTAGTTGGTCCACACACCATCACTTCTGCTCCCAATTTTTGAAGACAATAGATGTTTGACAGTGCTACACGAGAATGTAAAATATCTCCGATAATCACTACTTTTTTGCCTTCAACGGCACCCAATTTTTCGCGAATCGAATAGGCGTCGAGTAGGGCTTGCGTTGGGTGTTCATGCGTGCCATCGCCGGCATTGATTATTTTGGCGGGCACACGCTCTGATAAAAACTTGGCAGCTCCTGGATTGGGGTGACGCATCACAACCATATCCACTTTCATGGCTAAAATATTGTTTACGGTGTCAATTAAAGTTTCCCCTTTTTTGACTGATGAGGCAGATGCGGAGAAGTTGATGATATCAGCAGATAAACGTTTTTGTGCCAGTTCAAAAGAGATGCGGGTGCGGGTAGAATTTTCAAAAAAGAGATTGGCAATGGTTATATCCCGCAATGACGGAACTTTTTTGATGGGCCTGTTGATGATTTGTTTGAATGAGTCGGCAGTAGAAAAAATCAACTCAATATCTTCTCGAGTCAGATCTTTAATACCAATGAGATTGTCAACACTTAAATTATTCATGGCCTTCTTTTGGAGTAAATAAAATCACTTGGTTTTTGCCTTCAATTTCACGCCATTCAACGGATACGCGTTCTTCGGTTAAGGTATCGACCGCTTTTCCCACATAATCAGCTTGAATGGGCAATTCGCGGCGGAATCGTCTGTCGATTACTACTAAGAGTTCAACACTCGAAGGGCGACCAAATGCCAACAAAGCATCCAAGCCCGAACGGATAGTGCGACCGGTATATAACACATCATCTATCAAAACAACGCGTTTTTGTTCTATGCTGAAGTCAATGTTTGTAACACTTGGAATCAATGGTTTTTCACGTCTTCTGAAATCATCTCGATAAAAAGTGATGTCTAAGGTGCCGCAAAGAATAGTTTTGTTGAGTGCTGTTTCCAGAATTTGTTTCAATTGCGATAAAACCTGAACACCTCTGGGTTGTAAGCCAATCAAAACGGTGTCAGAAAAGTCATTGTGTGTTTCAATCAATTGATGGGAAAGCCTTTTGAGCGTAAGGTCAAAGTGTTGTTCATTCAAAATCACTTGTTTTTCCATCCAGATTGGCTTAGTAGAAATATGTGCTGCAAAGCTAATGAAATTCGATTAATCGTTTTTGTTTAATTTCTTGTAAGTGAAATTTTATTCAATAGTTGTCCTCTATTTCCAATATTTGTAGTGAATTTTGAAAGTAGCGAACGTTAATGTTATACGTTATTCCTTTATGAACAAAGCTCATGCGGTGGATTTTTCGCTTATCTGGATCAACATCGAAATTTTCAGTTTCCGCAAGGCCAGTACTTTTAAGTGCATTGTGAATTTGTTGTCGATTCAATTTGAAAAAATCAATTTTGTCTTGTACGTCATCAAAAAATGAAATGAAATTGCTGTCGCCAGGCACGTGTATGATAGGATACCAGTAATTGCCTTTATGAATTTGTGCTTTTTGGTTTTCCTGAATGGTTTTGCAAATGCCTACAACCCCGTCTGTTTCAAAGGTAACTTGATAAAATCTTGGAGTATTCCCTTTTTTAGTATTGGCAAAATAATAAACTTTGGGTTCCCCCTGACGGATGCTCAGACCTAAATTCACTTTGGCATCAACAAGCGAAACAACATACATGCTGTCTGTGAAATTTGAAATCATGGTGCTGGTATCAATCACCAAAACTTGACTAAAAACAGAGGATTTGATGCGGTTTTCAGGAAGCCACGAGCAACCTCTGTTTCCAAAAAATAAGGTTACGAAAAGCAAGCCAAACATGAGCCCGATACCGTAATACATCAATCTGCGCCAAATAGATTTCATGGGTCAATTTTTGGTTGTAAAGTTAGTCATTCTTCAAGCAACAATTGGTGCATATTTTGGTGAATTAATTCCGCCGTATTTGACCATGAAAACAGCTTTGCCCGAATAATGCCTGCTTCTGACAGTTTAGATTTTAATGCAGAATCGCAACTCAAAATGGCAATTTTTTTTGCTAAATCTTCCACGCTAAATGGATCCACTTTGAGCGCTGCATCGCCTGCAATTTCATCACAAGCGGTATTTTGAGCTACGAGTACAGGGCAGCCGCAAGCCATTGCTTCAACAATTGGAATACCAAATCCTTCAAAATAGGATACAAATAACAATGCCTCTGCATTTTGATAGTAATCTACTAAGGCATCTAAGCTCGCGTATGGCTTAAAAACAACGTCAGCATTATGTCGAAGATTCGCCAATGTGGACTTCATTTCATCGCTCCAAAAATAGGCATCGCCAACCACAAGAAGCTGATGATCAGTGCCATTTTGGGTTTTGAATAAATCGAAAGCCAAGAGCAGTCTCTTCAAGTTTTTTCGCGGATGAATTGAACCAACAAACAAGAAATAGGGTGGTGCCTTGGTATCTTTTTTTTGTAAAGCGGGGTGAAATTTTTCATCAACACCGTTGTAAGCCACTGAAATACTATTTGAGTCAATTTTGTAACAGTCAATGATGTCCTTTTTTGAAAATTCAGAAACCGTGATGATGTGCTTGGCTTTATTGGCGAATTTTGGAAAATATTTTCGTAGATATTTGGAATGGTGTAGTTTTAAGTCCTCAGGATAATGTTCAAAGTTTAAATCGTGAATCACGCCAATTTGTGGGACCTCAGTTCTTAGAGAAAGATAGCCATCTGGAGAAATGAATAAGTCAATTTTTTCTTTTTTGAGGAATCTAGTGACAGAAAAATCAAACCACCATCTGAAAAGCAATGGATGTCGCGCTTGTGGGAAAAGTACGACTGGAGTAACATTAGCTCCAAAAACAAATTCAGGGCTATAGTCTCTATCAAATAAAAAATAAAACTGAATATCAGGATTGCGTTCCACGAGTAGTTTCGTAGTATGATAGGTAAACCATCCGAAGCCCTCTAGCTTGTTTTTTAGCAAGAAGCGTGTGTTGATGGCTACTTTTTTCATCCCTACGCCTCTCTGATTTTTGTCGCAATTGTGGCCAATGAATCGGCACTAGGATTCAATTTGTTCTTTGTGAAATCCATATCAGAAAGTGAATCAATGGGAATCAGATGAATATGCGCGTGAGGCACTTCTAAGCCAATAACCGTTACTCCGATTCTTTTACAAGGAACTGTCTTTTTGATTTTTTCTGCAACGAATTTTGCGAAAACCATGAATTCTCCAAGATCTTGGTTGTCTATATCAAAAATGTAGTCAACTTCTTTTTTGGGAATAACCAAAGTATGACCCTCCCGAAGAGGCATTATATCTAAGAATGCCAAAAATTTATCGTTTTCGGCAACTTTATGAGCGGGTATTTCACCATTGATAATTTTGGTAAAGATACTTGACATGATTATCTCGTAATATCAATGATTTCAAATTGTGTGGTGCCAGAAGGAGTTTGTACATCGGCTAGATCGCCAATTTTTTTTCCTAAAAGTCCTTTTCCAATAGGGGAGTCAACAGAGATTTTCTTTTCTTTTAGATTTGCCTCGTTTTCAGCAACTAGCGTATATTCCATTTCCATACCGTTGCCAGTATGCTTGATTTTGACTCTGGATAAAATTAAAACCTTAGAGTTGTCAAGTTGGCTTTCGTCAATCAAGCGAGCGTTAGAAATAATTCCCTCCATTTTGGATATTTTCATTTCCAATAAACCTTGCGCCTCTTTAGCTGCGTCGTATTCGGCATTTTCAGATAAGTCACCTTTGTCTCTAGCTTCTGCGATTTGTTGAGAAATAGATGGGCGTTGAACGGTTTTCATGTTGTGAAGCTCGTCTTTCAATTTTTTCAGACCCTCGGCAGTGTAATAGTTGATAGCCATATAGATAAAGTTACTTGGGTATTAAACAAAAAACATGAGAGCCCAAAACGGACTCTCATGATGCAAATATAATAGAAAATAAATTATTGCAAAGCAATCGTGATGCCTACAGTATGGATTGGTCCAAAAGGAGATGACAATCTAACTGCATAGTCTATACCCATTGGAGTTTTGTTAGTTCCACTTAAGAAATCAACAGAGAGTCCGGCAGTAAACCCGGTTAAAGCAGATCTTCTTAATGATGAACTCAATATACCGCGTTCATATATGTAACCTGCACGTGCATTGATTTGGAATTTTTTGATACCAATGCCATAATCCAAGCCTAGCGCATAATTGTCATAAGAAAATGAATTGGCCAAGAAAGCAAACGCTGCTGTCAATTTTTGATTTTCACCAAAGAAGAAAT
>JBIIJN010000142.1:0-3367 GCA_044233745.1 Crocinitomicaceae bacterium | reverse complement strand
TTTCACCTTGTTCGTCTATGTAATAGATACTGTCGTTTGAACGCACTTTGGCCTTGCCATCCGCAAATGGTTCCGCTGACACAAATCGTGCAGGAATCACCCATTCACCAGCTTCGTTGGCATAACCATAAAGTTCGTTTTCCTGCTTTGCGGTCAATGTTTTCGCAACTTCGGCTTTTGGCTTTAGCATGAAAAACAAGGCAACTCCCACGATAGCTGCTACACCAATTCCCAGACCAATAAACAGAGGCGCCTTGCTTTTTTTAGATGTATCGTTAGATTGAACAGGTGCGCTATTGGTTGTTGTAGCTGATTGTGCTACTTCAGGTTGTCTGATTGAATCTATGCGTGTGGCTGCCTCAACTTCTGGAACCTCGAAAGCAGGAGTTGCGGCAGGAGTAGCAATTGGCGCAACTGGTTCTGATACTGGACTAGCGACAGCAGCGACAGGTGCAGAAGGTGCATCACTACGTAAAATTGCGCGAATATCATCGGCAGTTTTAACACGAGTTTCTGGATTCCGATCCAAACAGCTCGCCAAGGCACGTTGCCAATTTTCAGAGAAATTACTTAATTTTTGAGTGAGTTCAGAATTCAATATCTGGTCGAAGATCATTTTTTCCGCTTCGGCACTATCTGAACCACCACCAGATGTTTTGAACATGGGCATTCCTGTAAATATTTCGTAGGTAATTACCGCCCACGCCCAAAGATCTGTGTTGAATCTTAAATTTTGGCCACGCAATTGTTCAGGTGAACTGTATTCCAAAGTACCACCGCCAAAAGAATTGGTAAATCGACTTTTTGCGCTCGGATCTGCTTTCTTAGAAAGACCAAAATCTGTAATCTTAGGAATATAAATTATTTTGTCGCCTTGGTTTCTTGTTTGAATGAGGATATTGGAAGGCTTCATATCGCGGTGCACCACTCTATAGCTATGCAAAAACTCCAATCCAGCAAGTACTTGAAGTGCCGCATTTTCTCTTTCTTCTTGACTTAAATCTGCTTTTTTAATCAAGTCTTTGAGATTACCATCTGGGTAATATTGCAACACAGCGTAATCAAAAATACCATTGGCCTGATCGAAATTGTATAAAGCCTCATAATTGGCGATATTGGCATGCAAAGGCAAATCCTTGATGGCATCAAACTCATCGAGCAGTGAAAATTCCTTTCCACCCAAAATTTTCACTTCCGAAACCTTAATGGCAACTGTTCTATCTAAAACATTATCGTAGGCTTTGTAAACTGTTCCAAAAGAACCGCCTCCAATTTTATCTGTTCTAACGTTGTAACTATAGCGATTAAAAAATTCTTGTTGTGTCATAACTTTACCCAATTTATAAATCAATTCTTAAATAATGTCCTGTAAATATTGTAACGAGCGCACCGAAGATTGCTCAATATAAAAATCAAATTCTTTATCTATTACCAAAGCGTTGAAAGGCTCGTTGGAGTTCAACTTTGATGATTTTACTGTTTTACTTTTTAAATTGAATTCAGTTTTAATAACTACCTCATAAAAACTAGACTCACTGTTTATTTTTTCCAACCAACTGGCATACACTTCTACGGTGCATAGTTCCATTTTCTCGTTGTAATTCAAACTTCTCACCCTGCAGCTCAGTTCAGAACTTTGACCTTTGGCAAGGCTATTCATGAGTTCGTTTGACATGTCATTTGCAAAATGTTCTGACCAAAATTTCAAACGGGTATCCAAATCCATATCGGGCGTGATTTCCTGAATATGCAGATTCACAGCCGAAGAATCTGAGAGGCTATCGTATTCGGTTGAACCAGATTTTGACTCGAATTTATCATAAAGATAGAATCCTGCAAAACCTAAAACAAGCGTAGCCATAAAAATCACCCAGCGTTTCATTTGTACATTTTTTCTTAAAAAACTAATTACTTTTCCAGTTTAAACAAACGATTAAAATAGTCTTCAAATACCTTTTTTTCGTTCAAAACAAAATAATCGGATTCACCTTTCTTATTTTTAATTTTTATGCTCGAACCAGCTTCATCGGCTTCCATCACACGTGTTTGATTCAAACACATTTTGTATATTTCACCAAGATGCCTTTTTGAAATTCTTCGCGTATAAATCAACTTCTGTTCAGAAAATTGGGTTAATCGACCAACAATTGAATCGGATCCATTGATAATCTCCAATTCAAAACGCACTGTATCGTCTTTCAGACTATCAATTGATGCGTAGTGGACATGTATCAGCTGAACATCAATTGGACTTTCTTCACGGAACTTCAAAAAGAAATAAAGTCCTGCAAAACTCAAAATAAAGAACGTGAAAAATATATAGGACCTGTTCATCAAAATTTCGTATCAATTGGTCACATATCGGAAAAAGGTTCGTCCCATTTTAAGCATATCGCCATTTTGCAAATAGACCTCTTCTCCAGTTTCGAGTTCGGTATCATTCAAATAAACTTTGTTTAAGCTACCGGCATCCGACACAGTAAATTTACCGTTGGGCTGCCTTCTTAAAATGGCATGCTTGCGCGACATATACTCGTCTGCGGTTTTCACGCTCAAATCAGACAAATTGGATTGAGAAGAGAACCGACCAATCGTTAAGTACTTTTGGTCGAGTTCAAATCTCTGGTTTGGTGTTTTTTCATTGGCCAAAACTTCCAAGTAGTGCGTATCAATATTCGTGAATCGCACTTGCGTTTTAGGATTGTCGTCGTCAGCATGATTCTGAGCCATTGGAGCGGCAGGGCTTTTTCCTTGGGCTGGTAAGTCAGATACACTTGGTATTCGTTGCTGCGACTTGGTGTTGCATACGTTGCAAACCAAGTTTACAGTTTTACCCATATGCTCTCTGCCCACGGCGTAAACCTGCTGTTTCTGACAATTGGAACAGGTATGCTTGACCTTAATTTTATCCATTGATTTCTAATTTGAACTTCAAGACTTCGCCACATCCTTTACATTTAAATGCAAATGATTTTCCTTCGATAGTAGCTCTGTCTTCTGGTTTAAAATTTTTGAAACCAACATGATTTAATCTATTGCATTTTTTGCAAGGCACTGAAACTTTCATAAATTCTCTGTTTTAAGTGTTTAATTCGAGCTACTCTAGTGACTTCAAATTGAAAGCAAACATATTCGTTGGATAGTCGATATACAACTGTATTTTGCTGTTTTGAGACTTTAAAATCACCAATCGAATGCGACAAGCCAAACCATCGGGATCTGTGCAAACAAACTCATGTGTTGAGTCACCATCCGAGTCTGTTTCCTCTGGTTTGTACTCAGAGATTTTGTAAATCATTTTACCGTTCAAATGCAAAATCACTTTGTCGTTGTCCAGGTCTAAGTCAATTTTCATTTCCACCGCGGT
>JBIIJN010000074.1:0-13618 GCA_044233745.1 Crocinitomicaceae bacterium | reverse complement strand
CCTTTGAATTCATCGAAAGTACAAATCCAAATACCATCGTACATTCCCATACGTTCCAATCCTGAAGGCATGGCTTCGGTGACCAAAACACCAATATCCGCACCTTTTTCGCGCATATCGGCTTTGAATTTCTCAATCCATGAGGGTTGGAAATCCTTGGTGCGCTTGCTTTCGTAATAGATTTTTCCGCAATTCTGTCGGCTGTGTGTATTCACAATTTGGATGCAGTCGCCACCACGAGCCCCTTTTTTAATTTCGTCGATTGTGTCCAAAGGGAATTTACTCATCAACCATTCTTCAATGGCCAATTCCTGCACTTCGCCTTGCAATTGCATGGAACCTTGCTCTTGTTTGCGGCGCATTTCTTCGGTGAGTTCCTTCTGTTTTTCGAGTTGCATCATCAATTCTTTGATGCGTAATTCGTTTTTATCCTCTTCGCTTTTCTTGATTTTTTCGCGTTCCTGAGCCAAAATCTCACTGAGTCTTTTTTGGGCTTCGGCTTCTGCAATCGATTTCAACTCATCTTTTTCGCGTTTCAATTTTTCAATTTCAGCTTTCGAAACATTGAGTTCCTTCACCTGTTCTGATTTCTCTCGCAATTCCTTTTGAATAGACTGCAAATACTCGCTATTTTCTTCCGACAACTTGGCTTTCAGCTTCTCTTCAATGACTTTGCGCTCTTGCTTGACTTGTTGTTCCAAACGCTCCTGAAACAGCTCATTTTCCTGTTTTTTCTTGGCTTCGAATTCCAATTTCTGTTGAATGAGCGCTTGTTCTCTTTCTTCGAATTGTTTTTTCTCAGCGAGTAATTGACTTTGGTATTTGGCACGAATTTCATCCTCCAGCTGATGTGCGAGAATGTCTTGAACATCAATGAAAGCGTTACAATTGGGACAGTTGATTTTGTTGGACATATTTGAAAAAATTGAAAGGTAAAGGTAGGGAAAAATTATTGTTGATTTTACTCTTTAATCACACCATCTTCATAAATCATGGTTTTTTGGATTGTTCCGTCCTCATTGTAGTAAATCCAAGTTCCATGCGGTACAGAGCAAGTAAAATCAGTCCAATTCCAAGTTTCATTTGTTTTAAAAAGACGAATTGCCTTAATGTTGCCTGATGGAAAATATTCTATTCGCTTACCCAATGCACAATCCATATAAGACAGTCCTTCCTGAAGCAAAAGTCCGTCTTTGTTAAAATACCTCAGCCAACATGGCGTGCAGCTGTCAATATCATTAGTTATCTTATTGTAAAAACCACCGTGATTATTCACATCTTGTGGTCCTAAATCGTAGGGACAATAATCGAGGGTATCAATTTGAGTATAACCAACAATTGGGCTCATCAAAAACAAAATGGTTACTCGTAAATTCATCCTGTTAAATCAAATAAAATTAATTCACCGCACTTTTTTATAAACCGTTTTGGTCTTATCCCCGTCTTTTGAAAACAAGCCTCGTGAAACACCTTCTTTCAAATCGCGGCTGGCTGTTGCTGTTGAAATTTCTTTAAAGACAGCCATGTAATCTTTTCTGCTGAAGGTATCTGCACAAATTTCTGTGAAATATGCTAAACGATCGGATGTTGTAAATATTCTACTTTTAAAATCTAGCATTGTGCTTAATGTGTCGTTAATGGTTTGAAGCATGTAGCAAATAAAAGGCGTAGAATGACCTGATTTATCGCTAAGCGCAAGTGCTTTATAATATTCATGCTGGGTTTTGTGGATCATATTTTCAAAAGGGATAAACTCAAAAACAGGATGTTCGTTCATCAGAATCAAGGTTTGCCATAAACGCCCCATTCTTCCATTACCGTCGATGAAAGGATGAATAAATTCCATTTCATAATGAAAAACACAACTTTTGATTAATGCAATCTCTTGTGAAGATTTTAGATAGGCAAATAAATCATTCATCAGGTATGGCACATTTTCAGCTGGTGGTGCCATGTGTGCGATTTTATCCCCCGCCATAATACCAACTCCTTTTTGCCGATACTTTCCATTATCAGCAACCAGACCCTGCATCAAAATTTGATGTACAGCAAGAAACGAGTCTGACGAATGGGGATTGAAATCATGCAATTGGTTGTACACCTTAATGGCATTTAAAACCTCATTGACATGTTTCTCAGGGCCAATAACTCTTTTGTTTTCGAGTAATGCAGTGATTTGACCTTCAGTTAGTGTATTGCCTTCAATCCCTAAGGATGCATGAATTGTTTTGATGCGATTCTCTTTTCTGAGTTTGGGCGATGGTCTGTCTAGAAATCGCGCGTTTATTTGCCCAATTTTTTCTGAAATTGACACAATCAATTGCAATACCTCTGACGTAACTTGATATGGAGGATTCATTACTGATACTATCATTTGATACTATCAAAGGTAGGGTAAAATTGTGACTTATATTCTTAAAAAATCAGAAAACAATAAAAGCCCGAAGTTTCCTTCGAGCTTTCGTGGCGCGGGGTATGTTATTTCATGAATCTTACTCTCAACACAGTAAATTTTAGGTATAAAAAAAGAAAAGGTTGCCATTTCTGACAACCTTCTTGTAGCGCGGGGGAGAGTTGAACTCCCGACCTCAGGGTTATGAATCCTGCGCTCTAACCGACTGAGCTACCGCGCCATATACTATTTCAAAAAACTTTGAACTCCCGTCCGTCAACTGACGGATATGAATCCTGCGCTCTAACCGACTGAGCTACCGCGCCATATACTATTTCAAAAAACTTTGAACTCCCGTCCGTCAACTGACGGATATGAATCCTGCGCTCTAACCGACTGAGCTACCGCGCCATATACTATTTCAAAAAACTTTGAACTCCCGTCCGTCAACTGACGGATATGAATCCTGCGCTCTAACCTCCCGATGCCTATCGGGAGAGCTACCGCGCCAAAATATATTATAAACTCAAAACCAAGTCAAAGCGATTTGTTTTTGAGGGTGCAAAAGTAAACAAACTTTTTTATTGAATTAACAGTCGCGTAATATTTTTACGACCTATCGTCTTCGTGCAACACTTTTGTATTGTGTTTCAGGGTTCTAAAGAACAAAGAAATAAACAGTGCAGTGCCCAACACAATCCAATATATATTGTTGTTTTCAAAACCGTTATTGAGTTTGTAGTCGCGAATCATAGCTACAAACAAAAAACCGATGATTGTCGCTGTTACGCCTGAATATTCTCTTCGTAAAATAGTTTTCATGGAGAAAGGAATGGGCGATTTTTCGTAGCGCTTGAAACTTGGAATAAATGCAGGAATAGTATTGGACCAACGCAAATATTCTTGTCCAAATTTTCTTTCCAGAAAGCGCTCTTCAGCAAACATGATACGCTCATAATACAGCCAAAACAAAAGACTAACTACAGCAACAAACCAAGGATTGAGCACATACACCACAATGCCAATCCACATTAAATAATTGCCCAGATAAAGCGGATGGCGCACGGTGGAATAAATGCCTTTGGTGTTGAGGGCTTCGGCAACTTGTTCTTTGGTATTTCTACCAGAAGTATGTTTGTTTGCTGTGCCAATGGCTATTGCGCGAATGATTTGTCCAAGCACAGAAATAGAGGCAGCAATCAGCAACCATAAACATTGCTTATCCTCTTCAAATTCTATCCAATCGTAGTTCGTAAACCAAATGGCTGGAATCGAAAAAAGAAAAAGTAAAACAGGAATTTGTCCACGGTAACGAAACAACCAATTTCCGTTTTTCTCCATGCTATTTACGAGTGCCATAAGTGTGTTGATTTGTTTGTATGAAATTTGTTATCAAAAGGTTAAGTGGCGTTAACTTTAAACTGCATATGACCAATTCGAGCACAAAAAAAAGCATAATTTCAATAAAAACGCTAATTTTGCGGCAATTAAAGGAAAATCGAAACGTTTGAGTTTCCTTTCACGTAATTTATCAGACGGTTATGACCGAGAAAAAGAAATTTGAATTAGAGTACGTTTTTAAATCGTCACCGAGTATTTTATATAAGTTGCTTTCAACGCCAGATGGTTTAGCCGAATGGTTTGCTGATGATGTAAATGTGCAAGATAATATATATACATTTGATTGGGCAGGAGAAGAAGTTACGGCGCGTTTGTTATCGAATAAAACTGGTGATTTTATGCGTTGGACATGGTTGGAAGACGATGATGAGGACGAAAACACTTACTTCGAATTGAAAGTGAAAGTAGATCCAATGACCAAAATGAGTGTTTTGTTAATAACCGATTTTGCCGAGGAGGATGAAATTGATGAAGCCAAACAACTTTGGGAGTCGCAAATCAGCAACTTGAAAAGGATTATCGGCGCCTAATTATCAGAATTTTAAGGCACATTGAAAAGGCTGTATTTATTCAATTTAAAATCATTTTTGGGGCCTTTTGTGGCAACCCTACTTGTATCCTTGTTTATTCTTTTGATGCAGTTCTTTTGGAAATACATCGACGATTTGATGGGCAAAGGATTGGGATTCAGCGTAATTCTTGAGTTAATCGTTTACATTAGCGCAGGTTTGATTCCTCTGGCATTGCCACTAACAGTTTTGCTTTCTTCCATCATGACCACAGGCAATTTGGCGGAAAACAATGAACTCACGGCGCTCAAATCTTCAGGCCTATCACTAAGCAAAATACTTCGACCCTTATTCGTATTCATAGTTATTATTTCAGGCATCACTTTTTATTTTTCCAACTATGTGATTCCCAACGCAGATCTGAAAGCAAAAGCCTTAATTTATGATATTCAAAACACCAAATTTGAATTGATGTTTAAGCCCAACACCTTTATAAAAGACATCCAAGGATATACGATAAAAGTTGAGGGCGTTTCAGGAAACAGCTTTGAGAATCTCACTATTTACGATGAAACCAAGCCAAACATGGTGCGCATTGTAAAAGCGAAATCTGGTAGGGTATTTCACGAATCTGGAGGTAGTCACATATTGTTTCAACTTCAGGATGGTCAAATTCACGAAGAAATGCCCTCATCACCAGCCATGTACACCACTGATGGGAATTACAAACAACCCGATTTTTTTCCTGGACGAAAATACACCTTCGAATCTTCAACTTTCAAAGTACAACTTTCAGGATTCGATATTAGTCGCACAGATGAGAGCTTATTTGTTCAACCCTATGAATTGATGAATGTGTTCCAGTTATCGCGCAGTGTTGATACGGCATACATGCGTCATGATACCCTATCATTTCGTTTCGCCACTGGACACAAGAGCCAAACACCTTACTTCATGGCACAAGACTTTTTGCGCCAAAATGATTTTTTAGAAGATGTGATTGATACCATTCATTTCCCAACAGGCATGCATGCTGTGGCATTGGATTCATTGAGTGTCTCACAACTGTCTATCGCAAAAGCAGATGCAGCAGCCAATATTAAAGTGCGCAAGGCCAATTTAGAAGGTCAAATTTCTTCAAAAGAAGTACACCGCACGGAATTGAAGCAAATCCAAACAGAGTTTCACAAAAAATTTGCGCTTAGTTATTCCGTTTTAATTCTTTTTCTTATTGGCGCTCCACTTGGTGCAATCGTTAGGAAAGGTGGATTCGGTCTTCCGGTAGTTGTAGCTGTGCTCTTGTTTTTGGTTTATTATGTACTTACGATTATTGGAGAAAACATGCTAAAAGCCGACGCACTCCCTCCTGTTTTAGGTGTATGGTTAAGTTCAATTATTCTAACGCCCATAGCATTTTTGGTGTTTTTCATTGCCTCGCGCGACCTATCTTTCAGAGATTGGATAGCTACACGCCTTAAACTCAAGCGCAAATCATGAAAGTATTGGTTATTGCACATAAACCTCCATTTCCCAGAATTGACGGCGGATGCATGGCTACGGCTCAGCTTATTTCGGGTTTAGAACAAGCCGGAATACCCTATCATTTGGCATTTATTCACACCAACAAACATCCGTTCAACGAAGCAGCATTTCCACCAGCCATCAGAAAAAAAATTGTTTGCACCAAAGAAATAAAAACAGACGGTGTTGCAGTAAATCTCAAAGCCCTCAGAAACAGCAAGCATTCCATTTTCACCGCCCGATTTTTTGACACCTCTTTTGCTCAAGATCTCATTGAATATTGTGAGAAAGAAAAACCAGCGATTGTTCATTTTGAAAGTCTATTTGCGGCTGTTTACTTTGATATTCTAAAAGAAAACACCGATTCAAAATTCATATTACGCACCCACAATATCGAACACGAACTGTGGCAAGAACGAGCCAATGCATCCAGTTTCCTTAAACGCTGGGCATTGAGACGGCAAATTGCAAAACTCAAAAAAGAAGAATTACGCATTTTGAATGCGCTTGACGGCATCATGACCATAGCCAAAAACGAGATGGAATTTATTTCAAAAAATAAGATTAAAGTGCCTGCCATTTGGATTCCGACGGGTCTAGAGAAAGCTAAAGCCCAATCTCAATACGGCAACGATTTTTTCCATATCGGAGCAATGGATTGGTCACCGAACAGAAAAGCCATACAGTGGTTTGTGAAACATGTATGGAGCTCATATCCAGAAAAAGAAGGCAACTTGTTGCATCTGGCAGGAAAAGGGCTAATAGATGATGAATTTGACGAATTAGGAATAAAAAATCACGGCTCCGTTGAAAGCAGTCAGGTATTCATGTGCGGGCAAGGCATCATGGTTGTACCACTTTTCGAAGGCAGCGGTTTGCGCATAAAAATCATAGAAGCAGGCGCACTGGGAGTACCAATAATCGCAACAACCAAAGCGGTTGAAGGCATAGGACTAACAGCAGGAGAGCATTATTTTGAAGCCAACAATGCGGAAGCCTTTATTGGAGCTATGCTGCTTCTGTCGAATGATGTATCTTTACGACGAAAAGTTGGAGAGAATTTGCGACAATTTGTGCAAGAAAATTTCGACCAAAATGAACTGAATCGCAAACTGATTGAATTCTATCGTGGCATCTAAAAAGTTGGTTTTCATTACTTCCCGCTTCCCTTTTCCCATCGAAAAAGGCGACAAATTGCGGGCGTATTACCAGTTGCGCGATTTATCCAAGGATTGGGAAATACATCTGATATCAATCAGCGACATTCCCGTTAGCGACGAACATTTAGAAGCGATTCGGCCATTCTGCGCAAAGATTCATGTACTGCGCATCAATAAATGGATGGGGTATTTACGCGCTTTTTGGGGATTATTTGGACGCCGACCCATTCAAACCTACTATTTCACATCATGGAAGCACAAAACGAGGGTTAAGAATTTACTCAAAGAAATCCAACCCGACCATATTTTCGCGCAATTGATTCGCAGCACAGAATACGTCAAAAACTACCACAGTTGCTCTAAAACATTGGATTACATGGATGCCTTGAGTGAAGGTGTACAGAAGAGAATTCCATTGGCACCATGGTCAGTGCGTTGGGTTTTTAAAAGTGAATGGCGTAAATTAATGTTGTACGAAAATGTTATTTTTGAATATTTCGAAAACCATTTGATTATTTCTGCTCAGGACCGTGCCCAGATGACTCATCCAAAGCGCGATGCTATTCATGTTTTGCCAAATGGAGTGAACGAAAATTTCTTGAATTATACAAGCACGTCAGAACCAGAATTTGACATTTGTTTTGTTGGAAACTTGAGCTATCCACCGAACATTGAAGCGGTAAAATTCATTGTTCAAGAAATTCTTCCAACGGCATCAGCCCAAGGTGTAAAGTTAAAATGTTTGATTTCCGGGGCAAATGCAGGTCCGCAAATTATGCAATTCCAAAATCAGGTAAGCATTACGGGTTGGGTAGATGACATCCGACAAAGCTATACCAATGCCAAGATATTTGTGGCGCCCATGTTTATCGGCACTGGACTTCAAAATAAATTATTAGAAGCGATGGCACTCGGTGTTCCTTGTATTACCACAGATTTAGCCCATCGCGCCGTGGGTTGTGATACGGAAACCATCAGTTTGGCAAACAACAATGAAGAATTTGTGATAGAAATCAAACGTTTGTTGGAAAAAGAAGCAGGTGCAGAGCAAGCTGAAAAAGCCAAAATCTTCGTTTCTGAAGGCTTTAATTGGCATGCGATTAATGCACGATTGAGCGAGTTGATGCGCAAATCAATCCAAGAATAATCGAACAAATCACATCCTTCAATCCTTATAGAATAACTATCTTTGCACCACAAAATTCAGCCATGAGCAACATATTAAACTCTATTGAAGACGCAATTGCCGACATCAAAGCAGGAAAAGTAGTCATCGTTGTTGACGACGAAAATCGCGAAAACGAAGGCGACTTTATAGCCGCTGCTGAAATGGCTACTCCAGAAATGATCAACTTCATGGCCACACATGGTCGCGGGTTAATTTGTACACCTTTAACTGACCAGCGTTGTGATGAACTTGAGCTCGATTTAATGGTAAGCAATAATACCGTATTACACCATACAGCCTTTACTGTTTCTGTGGATTTGATTGGTCAGGGTTGTACCACAGGGATTTCAGCTCACGACAGAGCCAAAACAATATTGTCTTTGGTGAATAGCAAAACCAAGCCATCTGATTTAGGTAGACCTGGGCATATTTTCCCCTTAAGAGCCAAAATTGGTGGCGTTCTAAGAAGAGCTGGACATACCGAGGCTTCAATTGATTTGGCGCGTTTGGCTGGATTCCAACCTGCGGGTATTTTAGTTGAAATTTTGAATGAAGACGGTAGTATGGCACGTTTGCCTCAACTCTTTGAAGTAGCCAAACGATTCGACTTAAAGATCATCTCAATTGAACAGTTGATTCAATATCGCTTGCAACACGAAACTTTAATTGAAAGATTGGTGGATGTAAAAATGCCCACCAAATACGGAAACTTTGAATTGATTGCGTACAAACAACTGACCAACGATCAAGAACATTTAGCTTTGATTAAAGGCACTTGGGACGAAAACGAAGCTGTTCCCGTGCGTGTGCATTCCTCATGCATTACGGGTGATATTTTTGGCTCATGCCGATGCGATTGCGGCGCTCAACTGCAAAAAGCTATGGAACTTATCGAGGAAAATGGTAAAGGCATCATTGTGTATATGAATCAAGAAGGTCGCGGAATTGGTTTGGTTAATAAACTTCGCGCATACAAACTGCAAGAGCAGGGATTAGACACGGTTGAAGCTAATTTAGAATTGGGTTTCAAAATGGACCACCGCGACTATGGTATAGGGGCGCAAATATTAAGAGATTTAGGTATCCGAAAAATGAAATTAATGTCCAACAACCCAACCAAACGCACTGGCTTGATCGGGTATGGACTTGAAATTGTAGATAACATCCCACTCGAAATCCAAAGCAACGAACACAACGAATTGTATTTGAAAACCAAGCGAGATAAAATGGGTCACAGCTTGAAGAATTTGTAGTTTTTTGGGCTACTCGCTGCTCGCTACTGGCAAATGTTACTTTGCTGTAAAAACTCAGCGACTTGGAGAAACAGCTAGCCGCTAGAAGCCAGTTGCCAGCCACCCGATTAATACTGCTCCAACAAATATTTAATAACATCAGTGCTGGTCACAATACCTTTTAATTCGTTGTTGTCAACCACTGGCAAAGAGTGAAAATCTTGAGTAGCGAAAATTTCAGCAACTTCTTTTATCGACGTTTCTGTATTCACTACTTTCGGATGTGCCGTCATTACTTGATCAATAGACAACATTTCCAAAACAGCTTCATCCGCATCACCTTGATTGTCGAATAAGGCACCAAAACTAAGGCGATTGATATCGTTCTTCGAAATAATGCCACACAACTTCCCACCTTCCGTAACAGGTAAATGACGAATCCCTTCTTTATTAAATATTTTATTGGCATCACGAAGATCATTCGTGTTTTTATCTAAGGTAATTACAGAAGCTGTCATGATGTGTGAAACTGGTTCTCTCTTTTTCATTTTGTTTGATTTAATGTTCAAACAAAAGTGCTTAGATTTATTCATTCAATTGCTGCTAAACATCAGAGAATCAAATGACTTTTGTTAGGTTTTGATGGGAGCTGTTAGTGATTAGCTACCTGCCTGTCGGCAGACAGGTTGGTTCGCTGCGCTTTAGCTATTGGCTCGCTTCGCTTTGGCTGTTGGTAAGTTACACTTTTGGCTAATAGCTAACAGCCAACCGCTAACCGCCAAAAGCTAACCTTAAATCCCGTACTTCAAAATACACTGCACCGCCCTCAGGCCATCTTTCCAACCAATTTTTTTGCCTTGATCTGTGCTTCTCGGATTGTAGGTGATAGGCACCTCTTTCCAACGGAGCTTTTTGTTCTTTGCTAATTTCGCGGTAATTTCTGGTTCAAAACCAAAGCGTTGTTCGATCAAATGCAGCGATTTGAAAACATCAGCGGGGATGAGTTTATAGCAGGTCTCCATATCGGTAATTTTAATGCCAAAAACTACATTGGAAAGTTTGGTCAAGAACCAATTGGCCCATCTGCTCAACAAGTTTTGTGTTTGCACTTTGCCATTCAAAAAACGCGAACCATAAACCACATCGGCTTCATTTTGAATCACAGGTTCGATGAGTAAGTTGATTTCATTTGGGTCTAATTCCAAATCTGCGTCCTGAATAACAATGTAATCACCAGTGGCATATTGAATTCCTGTATGAAGAGCCGCGCCTTTCCCCTGATTAACAGGTTTGTTGACTACTTGGATGTGCACGAAATCCTGGCAATATCTCACGATTTCATTGGCGCTGTTGTCCGTTGAACAATCATTCACAACGATGATTTCTTTCTCAACACCATGATTCAGAGGAATGTTGTTGACAACATCAAGTACTTGGAAAATTGTGGTTTCTTCGTTGAAAACAGGGATGATTATGCTGAGCTTTTTCATGAAATTATTGAGATGCAAACCTAAGAAAAAAAGTTGGTTCGGGAGTTAGTGCAAATATCTGATTGTCCAGAACGATGTAGGCTTTAAACTTTAACAATTTGATGTCACAGTTCACCTTATTATATTTTTTTCAATTAAATTTGCTGAACCTAATTTATTAACGAAGGCAGCGACCTTCTTAAACCTACTCATATGAAAAGTAAAAAATGTAAGATCTGCAAGACTACAATTACTGGCAGAGCAGACAAAATGTTCTGCAGTTTGAAGTGTAAAAATCATTATCACATCAAACTGCGTCAGGTCACCAAAAATAGTTCATCTGGCTTAGACAGACATCTTCACAGAAATTGGTCGATTCTTCTTGAAATACTCGGAAAAAATCAAAAACGTGCAAAAATTCCAAGAATTCTATTGGAAGAGAAAAAATTCCAATTCAAGTATTTAACCCACTTCTACAACAGCAAAGGGAAAACAATTCACTATGTATATGATATCGCTTGGATTGCATATGCGGATGATGAAGTATTGATTTTTAGAACTGATTTTTCTGAAGCAAAAGCAGCCTAGATGACTCATAAAAGCTCTATTTAGCTCAGTCATCAACAAAATGCATACATTAGAATTTTATAACTTGTGAATTATTTGATTGCAGCTTTTTGAATAATACTGAAAAACAGCATTGTTGTAAGGCATTGATTTTCAGTTTGTTGAAAGTGCTAGCCGTTACCTAACGGTTAATAACCGTTACTTAACCGTTAAAATCGAATAGATTCTCAATCGATCATTTTCAGTATTTCGAATAAAACTGAAAAACAGCATCGTTGTAAAGTATTGATTTTCATTTTGTTGCAAGTGCTAGCCGTTACCTAACGGTTAATAACCGTTACTTAACCGTTAAAATCGAATAGATTCTCAATCAATCATTTTCAGTATTTCGAATAAAACTGAAAAACAGCATCGTTGTAAAGTATTGATTTTCATTTTATTGCAAGTACTAGGCGTTACCTAACTGTTAATAACCGTTACTTAACCGTTAAAATCCTCTACTCATAAACAACAACCTCCATCCATTCCACCACCGCTCTTTCCCCGCTATCATGATTCCAAAAATAGACCTTCAAAGGACCATCTGTTGGATTTGGCACATCTAACAAAAACTCTATCAACCTCGGTTTACGGTATAGATAATTCCCGATATATTGTGCATGGTAAAACGTGGCGTCTTCATTAGAAACTATCAATGCCAAATTGGGGCTTTCATGGACACCGCCAACGTTTGCGCGCAATAACAACTTTGCATATTTTGGCAAGCTATCAATGGACAAAGAAGCACTGAAAGATGTATTTTGATTCAATTCAGTTACTTCTTCAATTCGCAATCTTGTCCATTCAGACCACGATGAATCAACATCCACTTTTGGAGCGTCTCGTTTCAATTGCAAGAAATGGGAGCGATAATCTACCCATGTTGTTTCTCCACCCACCAAGATATATTTATTGATCTGAAAAGCTTGAACCATGTTGAGTGAAATCAAAGGAATCAAAACCAATGAAAACCATTGAAATTTTAGAAAATGATGCAAAAAACCAATAAATCCCAGAAATAAAATAGGGTAAAAATCAAGCATCGGGCGCTGTCCCAATCCGCCGCCAAAAGTCCACATCCACCAACAAGAAAAAACGTAAGCCACAATCAAAATGGAAACAGCAAAGTAAACGCCCTTCCATCTCGCCATGTTCCAATAATAAAATGAACCGAAAATAAACATCAAAAACATTACAGGCGACCAAAACCACCAACCTTTCTGCACCGAAAAAAGAAAATTCAGCAAGTGTGGCTCAGCGAAATTCATACGCTCATCGCCATAGGAATATACCAACCAAGAACCAGTTTGAATTTTCCAAAGGAGCAAGGGAATAGAAAGTATGGCTATGCTTATAATGATTTGTCTCCAAGGCAATAACCGCAGGTAAAACTTCTCTTTTGCGAAGAAGATTATTTGAGCACGATCTACAACTAAGGGTAATGCCAACAAAAAAAGAGCGTTTGTTGGACGCATAATCACAGCGAGCGACATAACCACAGCCATCCAACCCAGTTTTGACCAACTCGGAAGATTGTTCCATGACTCAGCGTAATGAAGCATCATTGTGCATGTGAAAAATCCGAAAATATGGGCAACGGAAAAATCGTAAACCAAGTAAAAGAATAAATTCGAAGCAAAAATAAGTGCTATAAAACCGACAATTCTATGCCGAGAGACTATTCCCTTTTTTATTAATATTTTGTCCAAAAGAAGCAAAGCCCAGAAAAAATAAAACCAATGAGCTGCTGCAATACTCCATTGAAAAAGAGGGGCATAACCATCTATGGGCAAGCCAAAAATGAAAGAGAGAAAAAAAGCCAGCAAGAAAAACGGCAAATAAAACAATGAAACACCCGGAAAACATTTATTCACTTGGGTTCCATTGGCTTGTTGAACCAAAAAGTGCTTGCCCAAAGACCCATCCGATGGATAATATTTCTGTTCCACATCTTCAACAAAACTGAAACTGAAATCCTGATAAATAAATGCAGCAGGCAAATAGGCGTAATATCCTTTAGCGTCACCAATGATGGGCCGACGATACTGATTGTCCCAATCATTCACAACAACCGAGCAAGCAAGCACCAAGACCAAAAGGAACCAGATATGTCGGTGTTGTTTCACGAAGCAAAACTAAAGAAAAGAATGCAGTTGAACG
>JBIIJN010000073.1:0-13772 GCA_044233745.1 Crocinitomicaceae bacterium | reverse complement strand
TTTTGGGTTTATTGGGTTGCGGGTCGGAAAAGGTGAGCCAAATTTCATCAATTTCATTTTCAGCAAAAAAGGCATGAATAAATTCTATTCGCGTTCGCAAAAACCCAACGTTGTCCAGTTTTCGGTCTATGGCTTGTTGTGCCCCAATGAACATACGTGCCCCTTTGATGTCAACACCTAAAAAGTTTTTTTCGGGATAGCGTTGTGCCAACCCAAAGGCATATTCACCTTTCCCGCAACCCAATTCCAAAACAATCGGATTGTCGTTTTTGAAGAATTCTGAATGCCATTTGCCTTTGAGTTGAAAATTTCCAGACAAAACATCTTTCAACTCGGGTTCAACCACATGGTCGAAGGTTTTCATCAAGGCAAAACGGCGAAGTTTATCTTTACCCATGGGATTTAAAAAAGTTTGTTTACAATTAATCCCAATCAGGATCTATATCATTATTCAATTTATGTACGTGCAAGAAGTTTTCTAAATCTCCAAACAGTTCTAAATGAAATTCGCGAAAATGAAAGTTGTTCTTTAGAATGTCATTGAAAGAGCAAAACATATAATCTTCTGGTTTCACACCAATATCCAATGGATTTTGATGAATATAAATGATGACATTTTTCAGATATTTTTCTGTTTTTACACGTTTACGCCTGAAAGGACTTTCTATCAATGCTCCATGCCTTTCAAACTTTTTGTTGTATGCTTGTGTGTAAGAATTGAAAAAACTAGCTAATTGCTTACTAACAATGGAACTCGGAGCGTGTAAGCCTTCGCTAAATTTCTTGCGTTTCGCTTTTCTCTCATGAAGCTCATCCAGAATTGCCTGCGATTTTATTCTAATTAAAAAGTGATAGTGATTTGGCATCAAGCAATAAGCCAGTAAATCAGCATACTCGTCAATATAATGATGAAATCGTGTAAGAAAAAATTCGTAGTTCTCTCTGTTTTTGAAAATCAACCCGCTATTTATACCTCGACTGTAAATGTGATAAATGCAGTCGGCTTCTAATGGAGCTGAGGTAGTGGGATGCATCTCGGGTTTTAGATTCTTATTTAAATTTTAAGTCGAAGTTTAATCTTTTCCCCTGAAGCCCCCTCTGTCAGAGTTTCCAACTCTGACAAAGGGGATGGTCGGAAAAAATTAATATTTCTAATTATTTGCCCAAATTAATCCATCATCACATTTCTAGAAATCACGACTCTTTGAATTTCAGAGGTGCCTTCATAGATTTGGGTGATTTTTGCATCGCGCATCAAACGCTCTACGTGGTATTCTTTTACATAACCATAGCCACCGTGGATTTGAACCGCTTCTACAGTGTGTCGCATCGCAACTTCTGATGCAAACAATTTTGCCATAGCTCCAGAGGTATCATAGTTTCTACCAGCGTCTTTATCAGCAGCTGCACGGTGAACCAACAAACGAGCGGCATCAATTTCAGTTGCCATGTCAGCAATCTTGAAAGCAATGGCTTGGTGTTTGAAAATTTCTTTACCAAATGCCTGACGTTCTTTCGAATATGCTTTTGACAATTCATAAGCACCAGCAGCGATGCCCAAAGCTTGAGCAGCAATTCCAATTCTTCCGCCCGACAAAGTCTTCATCGCGAATTTGAATCCAAAACCATCTTCACCAATGCGGTTTTCTTTTGGCACTTTCACATCGTTGAACAACAAAGTATGCGTATCACTTCCACGGATACCCATTTTGTCTTCTTTTTCACCAACAATGAATCCCTCCATACCGCGCTCAACAATCAAGGCGTTGATGCCACGGTGACCCAATTCTGGATTGGTTTGTGCAATCACCAAATATGTGGAAGCCGAACTACCATTGGTAATCCAGTTTTTTGTGCCGTTTAACAAATAATAATCGCCCATGTCAACCGCAGTGGTGCGCTGAGATGTGGCATCCGAACCTGCTTCTGGCTCCGACAAACAAAAGGCGCCAATTTTTTCGCCTTTGGCTAGTGGCGTAAGATATTTTTGTTTCTGCTCTTCATTACCGTATGTTTCCAATCCCCAGCAAACCAATGAGTTGTTTACCGAAACACAAACCGAAGCAGACGCATCCACTTTCGACAATTCTTCCATTGCCAAAACATAAGACAGCGTATCCATACCAGAACCGCCATATTTTGGGTCAACCATCATGCCCATAAAGCCCAATTCACCCAATTGTTTCATTTCTTCTTTTGGGAATCGTTGCTCTCTATCGCGCTCAATTACGCCTGGTTTCAATACGTTTTGCGCAAAGTCTCTAGCGGCGTCTCTAACTGCTTTTTGCTCTTCGGTCAATTCAAAGTCCATAGGATATATTTTTAGTTAAAAAATTCAGTTTGCAAAAATAGCGTAATTTTGAATCTAATTGCCATTGTGCATCATGAACTTCAGTGCCCAATACAAGCGCTATTTTTTAATGTGTTATTAACAGTTAACAATTCAATATGTTTTATAGAGCAATTGGTATTATGTCGGGCACATCGCTCGATGGTTTGGATTTGGTTTGCGTCGATTTTTCTTTTCACGACGGTTTTTGGTCCTTTGAGTTGGAACATGCAGAAACCGTTAAATTTCCAAAAGAATTGGCTGCGAAATTGGATAAGGCACGCGATTTTTCGGCTTTGCACTTGGCTCATTTGGATATAGATTTGGGTACATTTATTGGAAATTCAGTTGTTGATTTCATTCGCCGCAACGACATCGATACAGATGAGTTGGATTTAATTGCTTCTCACGGACATACGGTTTTTCATCAACCAGAAAATCGACTCACTCTGCAAATCGGCGCTGGTCAGGAAATAGCCAGAATCACGGGCATAACAACGGTTTGTGATTTTCGCAAAAAAGATGTGCTATTCGGTGGACAGGGTGCGCCACTTGTGCCCATTGGCGATCGCGATTTATTTGCGGAGGAATACGACTGCGAAGCCCTGATTAACTTAGGTGGATTTGCAAACATAACGCTCATTAAAGGTGATTTGGTTCGCGCATTCGACATCGGCCCTTGCAATTTGGTTTTGAATAAATATGCTAAACTTTTGGGCGCCTCATATGATAAAGGAGGAGCGCTTGGAAGAAGTGCTTCTAATAAATATCCAATGTTGGTACAAACTTTAAACGGTTTATCTTATTTTAGAACGCCATTTCCAAAATCGCTTGGCGTTGAATGGCTCGACAAACATTTTTATCCACTTTTAGACATCGACGAATTGACCGCTCAGGATAAACTCGGTGTGTGTTATGAAGTATTGTCCGACCAAATTGCGGCTGTTTTGAACCAAGAGAAGATCAAACGCACACTAATTTCAGGAGGTGGCGCGAAAAATGAATACCTGATTGACTTGATAAAACAGAAAACCGATACGGAAATTATTATCCCGGAACCAGAAATTATCGATTACAAAGAAGCTCTTATTTTTGCCTACCTCGGCGTTTTGTATATGGAAGCCGAACCCAATTGTTTGAGCTCAGTTACTGGTGCATCGCAGGATGTGGTTGGTGGGGTGATGTTTGGTGTTTAACCATTGGCTGATAGCTTCTAGCTCCTTGCGCTTTGACTTTTGCTAGCTGACTATAGCCAACTTTGTCAAAGCCGCACGGTAAAATTATAAAATACGGATTAAATAAAAAAATGGCTTCCCTTTGGCTTTCAGGTCAAACTTTGACAACATATTCCGCGCTGAACTTTGTCAAAGTGCTGCGTGAAAACCCCAACAACTACTTGTACAAATCAAAAATAGGTGGTTCTTTTGGCATGACGCAAAAATTGACAAAGTTGCGCTAGCCAATCGCCAACCCCTACTCAAACACCGGACAAATCGTTGCGCCTTTTTTTCTCTCTTTACACGCACTGATTGACAATGAAATTTCGTGTGTATGTCCCATACTGCCGCGTAAACTGTTCAAAATCCAATCAAAGGAATAGCCCACCTTAAATCTGCCCAAAACCTTAAATCGCATCAGAAACATAAGCGATTCTTGGTTGCGAAATCCAGCGCCTAAATAAATATCTTGTCGATAGGTGAAAATGCTGTAAAAATCCAAGGCCATTGGTGTTCGTAAAGCCATTCTTACATTGATCATCGGGGAGAAGGTCCAGTCAGATTTACCCAAATCAAATTGAGCACCACTACTAAAGTTGGCATGAAACACTTTTTTGGAGTCAATGCCAATGGGGTAGTTTAAGGGTGCGAAATTTTGTAAGGCCAAAGCAAAAAACACACGCTTGGTGTTGTATTTGGTGCCAAAAACAAAATCAGGTGCCATGAATGAGAAACGCGAATTTTGTACCGCGGGGTCGCTGTATAGGGGATTTAAATTCGAATTATCAAAAGTGATATTGTCCACACCAAAGTAGGTGCCGAAAGATAAAAAATGTTCGTTTTTAAAAGGTAAATGAATGGCATAAGCAGCATGAAAGCGGTTGTGCTGGAAAGGTCCAAACCGATCGTTTTCAAATTTTAATGCAAAACCATGAAAAACGCTCAATTTGTCTTTGGCAGGTTTGCCCAAACGCCCCGTGATAGCCAAAGCGGTCGATTTTGGCGCATCATCTATACCAACCCACTGCGAACGATGGACGCTTTTCATTTCTGCACAAGCGGCATTGCCCGCAAATGCTGGATTCACCAAGACCTGATTGAATGGTTGTTGGGTGTAGTGCGTCAATTGTTGTCCGAAAACCGCCCAGGTAGAACCCCAAAATGCTATGTACAAACACCATTTCATCGAACAATGGTTACGGAGCCTTTAAGAACTTGACTGCTGTCTGAACTTCGATCCAAGGTGATGACATAATAATACGTGGACGTTGGCAAGGCTTTGTTTTTGAAAGTGCCGTTCCAATATTTCAAAGGGTTATAATTCACAGATTCATACACCTTCTGCCCACTGCGGTTATAAACAACCACATATACTTCCTGAAAATTTTCTGTGCCTAAAATTTCCCATGTATCATTGATGCCATCGCCATTGGGAGAAAAAACATCAGGAATTACCAATGCCGAAATCACATTTACTGTCATTTCATCCACGATTTCACAAATGCCATTGGATGCGGTAAGAAAATAAGTTGTGGTCGTTTCTGGCGATGCAATTGGATTTAAAATATTTGGATTATTCAATCCTGTTGGTGGCGACCAAAAATAATCCAATTGGTTCGTGGTTCCCGCAAGAGAAACGCCCTGTCCTTGACTGATTGTGAGGTCTGAACCTGCATCCACAACAAAATTGTGAACGGTAATGCTAAGATTATTACTTGTCACAGCAACATGACAATCCACGAAGCAATTGGATGTGGCGCTAAATACATCTCCATCTTGCACATCATCTGTGGTGATTCCATTGGCTGTTGTTGTAAGCCAAAACACACCGTTTTTGAACCAATTCACCTCGCTGTATTCAGGACAGGCCGTCATATCGGCAAGCAAAGTGAGGGGTTGACCCACGCAAATTTGTTCATTCACAGCACCGATACTTATGGCTGCAAGCGGTCGAGCCACAGCCAAACCAGAAATTTGCACTTGGAAACTGGCTTCACTGGCTTGCAGCGCCCCAGGTCCATTTTGAGTTCCTGAAAACACGACATAATACGTCGTGTTGGCCTCAAGGGCAAGCAGATTTTCGTTGAGATTGGTGTTGAAATCATTCACACAATGCACCAATTCATAAGATTGAGAAAAGCAGGTAACCGGTGTTTTGAAAACAGCCAGATTCAAACTGTTGTTGTCGTTGTTGATGTTTGGGTCGAATAGAATATTCTGAGCAGTAAGCAAGGCATCTCCGCCCAAATCATAAGTGTTAAAATAGAACCATGCTGTGTTCAATGGTGTGAAGCACAAATTGAAATCATCCTGACAAGCCAAACAGGTAAGTGTTGATGCGTTGAAATTATTCACCGACACCAATTCATTAGGGCAAAGTTGACCAGCGCTTGAGCAGTCGTCTGTCGCGATTTGGCTCCTGAGCAAAGACGTTGTAAACAAGAAAATTAGTACAATTAATCGATTCATTGGAGCCTATAATGGAAGTTCAAAATTAATAAAAAAATGTTAATCTTTATTTATCTTTGCCGCGTTTTCTGAAAATGGCACAGTGTGTGCAAAGGCGAACTTGAACATTCAAAATCAACTATTATGAAACGAATATTATTTTACCTGATTCTGTTTATCATGGGGTCCAATACTTTTGCTCAGCAAAGGAACCCTTTACGATACGACAACCATTCAAATTGGTTTTTCAGTTTGAATTATGGTGGCACATGGCATACATCCAATGTGCGCAATGAGTTTTTGAACGCCGGTGGTTTTACCCTTGGGAAATCCTATTTTTATCGACAAGGCAGTCCAGTTTTTTTCGATTTAAGAGGGCGCTTTCTTATTGGCACATGGGAAGGTTTAGACAGAAAATTGACTTATGTTAGTCCAAACGACAAAGTGCTCAATGGCAACTTGAATCCTGCTTTCAATTATTATGCAGCGGATTCTAGTGTGCTCAGAAATTTTAGAAATACACAGGCTGAATTCAATTTGGAATTGGTGATGCACTTCAATCGTTTACGCGAAGCCACAAAATGGGATTTTTATCTCTTTGGTGGATTGGGAGTAACATTTTGGAGGTCTAAGGCCAATTATACTTCTGATGATTTGTTTAATACGGGTCAATATGATTATACGCAATTGAATAATAATTTTTCTGAAGACAACATCAACAGCTTTTTGGATAATTCGCATGAAACAGCATTAGAGGGCAGCACAGATGGTGTCAATGTAAATTGGATGCCTCATGTTGGTTTTGGAATTGGTCGTCAATTGGGCTCTCGTGTTACCATTGGTATTGAGCATAAAACAACTTTTACCCGCACCGATTTGTGGGATGGTTTGGATTACAACAACGCTGGTGCCGCTACAGGCACTAACGATTTGTATCACTACACGGGTTTTTATTTGAAGTGGTACTTGAGAGGAGCACGTCCTTACACGCCTCCCGTTAATCCTCAGCCTGTTCAACCTGCGCCTTGTTTTAGTCCTACAGTAGCTTTCACAGAGCCCATTTATAGCCATCATACAACAGCGATGCAAACGGTTGTTGTACGTGCCGATATCAGAAACATTAACAACCGCAATCAAATCACGATGCGTGTGAATGGACAGTTCAATTCGAATTATTCATACAATGAGAGTTCTGGTGTTTTTCAAAGCCAGGTTTTGTTGAATCCAGGGCAGAACTTAGTAGAAATTACGGTGTCTAACAATTGTGGCTCGGTAACGGATAGCAGAATTATTGTGTTTCAACCACCGGTTGTGCCCAACAATCCTCCTCCAGTGATGCCTCCTCCAATTGTGTCCATTACCAATCCATCATTTAGCCCGCATACTGTTGAGCAACCCGGTTTCAATTTGCAAGCTCAAGTATTGAATATTACAGGTCGCGAGCAAATTCAAATGACCGTGAATGGTATGTTGTTCTCAGGATTCACTTTTACCAATCAAAACAATCAACTTAATGCCAATTTGAACTTGGTTGAGGGCAACAACACAATTGTGATTACTGCTACCAATCAGGTGGGTTCTGATTCAAAACAAACGGTAATTGTTTACACGCGTCCGCAAGTTTTGCCTCCGCCAGTGGTTCAATTTACTGCCCCAACTACAAGCACCATTCAGGTGACTATGCCATCTACACAGGTTGCAGCGAATGTGTACAATGTGAGCAGTAAACAAAATATTACGGTAAGCGTGAATGGACAAGTGCTGCCGCAATCTGGCTTCACTTTCAATGCCAACAATTCAACGGTTAGTTTCAATACGCCTTTGATGGTTGGTGCAAACAACATTCAAATCAGTGCGTACAATTCAGTTGGAACGGATGCTAAAAATATCACTGTGATTTATGCACAGTCGGCACCACAAATTCCACCAGTGGTAACGTTTATCGACCCGGCCGTGAGTCCGTACAATACTATTGTTGCTTCTCACAATGTTTCTGCGGTTGTACAAAATGTTACTACGCAATCTCAAATACAGGTTTGGGTGAATAATGTGCAGGTTTCGAATTTCAGTTTCAACAATTCATCTAATGTGGTACAGTTTACTACTGGATTGCAAATGGGGTCGAACACAGTACGCATCAAGGCAACCAACAATGCTGGATTTGATGATGAAACTACAATTATTGTTTACACACCTCACAACCCAGTGATGCCACCAGTTGTGGTAATCAACAGTCCACAAGGCAATCCTGCGTTATCTACACAAAGTTCAATTGCTGTGAATGCTACAGTATTGAATGTAGAAACACAAGCGGGTGTACAAGTATTGGTAAACAATCAAAACATCAGTAATTTTGTGTTCAATCCGAGTACACACCAAGTAGATTTTGTTGCCAATTTAAATCCGGGCATCAATACGGTTGTGGTAAAAGGAACAAACAGCGCAGGTCAAGCGCAGGCTTCTCAACAAATCAACTACAAGCAAGTGGTGCAATTGAATCCGCCTGTGGTTACCTTTGTTAATCCTGCTGTTGCTGGACAAACGGTTAGTGTAGCATCATACGAAATGACGGCTACAGTAACTAATGTGAGCAGCAAAGAGCAAATTCAAGTGATGATGAATGGGCAAACAGTAGCCAGCAATCTTTGGTCGTGGAATGTTAACACAATGACGGTCTCTCTTCAAACTTCGCTTATTTCTGGTCTAAATTTGTTTACGGTAACGGGCTCAAATGCTGCGGGTGTGGATAGTGAAACTATCAATGTAAATTACCAAGTGCCTGTGGCTCCGTGTAATCCGCCAACAGTTGTGTTGAATATCCCAACATCATTGAATAATGCGGTTCAAAACGCATCGGTTTCTTATGAGGCCACGTTGAATCATGTAAGCAATGTAAACCAAATCACCGTGCTCTTGAATGGTACTGCGGTTCAGGGTTGGACCTACAACAGTGCAACCAACAAGATCAATGGTTCATTGACATTAGGCCTCGGAAACAACGTTGCTGAAATTTTGGTGAACAATGGCTGTGGCAAAAAGCGTCTTACGTTCTTGTATGTGTATGAGCCCGAAGCACCGTGTCATGCGCCAGCGATAAATGCAATTGCTCCTCAGAGCACGCAGATTCAAACGCAAGAAACAAGTATTGCAGTGAGTGCCTCAACGATGTACATCAACAATGCTTCCGAAATTGCATTCTATGTAAATGGCAACACGCAGCCATTCACTTTCGACCCAGCAACTCAAGTTTTGACCGCTACGGCTCAACTTGTGATTGGTTCCAATGTGTTGCGTTTTGAATCCATCAACTTGTGTGGAAAAGGTATTGCCCAATGGACGGTTCAAAGAACAACATGCAGTGAACCTGAATTGAATTTATCAAGCAATGTGGCCAATGGTTCAACAGTGAATAGCCCTGACTTCAATTTGAGCGGTACTATTTTGAATGTTACCAATGCTCAATCCATCACAGTGACGCGCAACGGTGCGCCAATCAATTTTGTTTATCAACCTGTAAATGGCAATTTCAACATGAACGTTTTAATGCTACAAGGAATGAACAACTTTGTGGTTACTGCGACCAATTCTTGTGGTTCAGAGACATTTACAATCAAGGCAACGTATCAAGTTCCAGTGGTGCCAACACCACCAATTGTGGACATCAATCAACCAGAGGCTTCACCATTTAATACACAAGAAGCAACAATGACGGTAGTGGCTGAAGTATTGAACGTTACCAGTTCGAGCCAAATCCAGGTAACTGTGAATGGCGCAAGCGTGCAGTTCAACTTCAACCCATCTTCGCATTTGGTAACTTGGGAACAAACATGGAATGAAGGCCAGAATGTTGTTGTGGTTACCGCTCAGAATAACGACGGTACAGCCAGCGATAACAAAGTAGTGGTTTATACGAAACCAGTTGTGGTGATTCGACCAGCTGTGATTTTCACAAATCCTTTGGTACCACAATACAATACAGATCAGTCGAGCTTTACTTTTACGGGTTATATTACCAATTTGACTAGTATTTCTCAAGCTTCAGCCAAGTTGAATGGACAGGCTTTGTCTAATTTCAACGGACAAATGATTGATGGTCAGGTTCACTTTAGCGTGCCAGTTGTTTTCGACAACAACAATTCGGAGTTTGTTTTGGAAATGAAAGGTCAGAATAGCGCTGGTGTGACTATTGGCCAAGCTGAGGTGCACCACGAATCCGCATCGGTTGACGACCCGATTAATTGTATGCCAGCTGTTGGGGCTGTATTTGCCTCTAACCATAAATCGGTTTCAGTGAGCAGCACCAAAGAATTAATCAGTGTTGTTTTGAAATTCCACGATAACACCACACAGGCATTCAACAATTTGAGCGGATTAAGTGGCACTTTCCAAGGTGGCGCCGGAAACGACAAAAAATGTATTGTTGGCGTTTGGGTGAAATCAGGTTGCAACGAAAACGTTTCTGGAAATAATGTTGGAGAATGGATACCAAACACGGCTTATTCAGGCACATGTCAGACAACGCCAGAATGCGGGGTAAATATCAATCCTGGAAGTGTTGAATGGCAATTCTGTATGGTAACACCTTCAGGAACATTTAATACGAATTCCTTAAATGCCAATCCAAACTTCACTTATCAAGGAACAGCAACGCAGCTTTTCTTTGTGCCAGCCAATTCTGGTGAAGTGATGGTGAATGGCGTTCCTTACGCGGTGCAAGCAGGGGTTTACTACTTGTTTAAAGGAAGTATTCAAATCTTGGTGAACAAGCAAAATGGCGCATGGAATGTATGTTTCAATGCCTCTGAAGCACCAACTTATGGTGTTCATAATCGCCCTACAAGTCCATGTGAACCTATCCCAACACCTGGAACGGATACAAATCCTGGTGCAGATACTACAAATGCTCAAGTTGGAAACAACAACCAGAACTGTATGCCTATTATCACCAACGCCTATAGCAACGGTCAGAAAACGGTAACTGTAACGAGTAACTTGAATTTGAACAACGTTGTTTTGAAGTTCCATGACAATACAACACAGCAGTTCAACAACTTGGTGGGTAAAACAAGAACCCTTTCTGGTACTGGAGCCAACGCTGGCAAATGTATTATTGGGGTTTGGGTGAAATCAGGTTGCAACAGCAGCAATGACGGACCGAATTATGGTGCTTATTTCCCAAATACCTCTTACAACAATGAGTGTGCATTGGCAGCGCCATGTGGACCGTTCTTTAGTTTGAGAAGTGCTTCGTGGGAATTTTGTATGGTTACGCCTTCAGGTACTTTCAACAGAAATGATTTGGCAAATAACAACAATTTCACCTATGATGGTTCGGCTTCCAGTGTTTATTTCTATTCTGTAAGTGGTGGTGGCAATGTGACTGTAAATGGTCAGCCTTTTGTGATTCAGGCCAACAGATACTATTTGTTTACGGGCAACGTTCAGGTCAAAGTAACCAAAAACGACCCTGCAGCACCTGGTCAATGGATGATTTGTATTACTACAAATATGGCACCTTTGAGCGGTACTGGCGATCAGCGTCCACCAAGTCCATGCGAAGAGGCGGGCAGAAATCAAAATCCAGCGAATCCGCCACAAAATCGTCCAAACAATCCGCGCCCGACTAATCCTCAGCCCACAAAGCCGAGTAACCCACAGCCTACTAATCCGCAACAAACCAAGCCAAATAGCGCTCCACAACCTACTGCTCCTGCTCCAACCAAGCCAACAAATAGTAAACCAGCTGGTTCTGGTGGCAGAGAAGGAGGAGGCAATTCCGTTCCAAATTCTGGCGGTGGCGGGCGTCCAAATTAAAAAGTGATTATCTAGTTATAACTAAAAAACCCTGAATGCAAGTTCAGGGTTTTTTAGTATTTATGAATCGAATATTGCTGTTTATTCTTCTTTCATTTCGTGCGCATATTGGTCGAAAATCAATCCATCCACCAAACCGATTTTAGGCACCATAATTTCTTTGGCTTTCATACTGCGCATGATGTGCTTGAAGATTTGTAAAGCGGGCACAATCACGTCTGCACGGTCTTCTTTCAATTGGTATTTGAACATGCGCTTTGTAACTGTTAGCTTGCTCAAATTATCAAATAGTTCATCCAATTCGCGGTAGGAAATGGGTTCATCCAATTGTTTTCCAAGAAGTTTGTGGCATTTGTTGATGTTTCCACCTGTACCATAAATGCGATAGGTGTATTTCGGATTGGTGTTTTCCGTAATCCAATCTTCAATTTCATTCCATACTTTTTCGCTGGTTTTTTCTTTGAGCATACGAATGGTACCCACTTTAAACGACTTTTCAGCCACTTTCACGCCATTGTCAAAAAGCGTTACTTCAGACGAGCCACCACCAACATCAATAACCACGTAAGCCACGTCTTTGTTGATGTTGAGCAAGCTGAATGTCCCAAAAATCATACGTGCTTCTTCATCGCCGTCAATGATTTCTAGGTTGATTCCTGTTTCCTCTAAAATGCGTTTTTGAATCTCAACTCCATTTTTGGCTTCACGCATGGCACTGGTGGCACAAGCGCGTAATCCACGCACTTTGAAAACCTCAGCAATGAGTTTAAAAGACTGTAAAGTTTTGATGAAATCGACTTCTTTTTCGGGAGATATTTCACCGTTTTCAAACACATCGTACCCCAATCGTAAAGGAATTCGTGTGTAGGAAACTTTTCGGATGAATGTGGTTTTTTCTTCTATCACGACCTCACCAACCAATAGTCGCGCAGCATTTGTGCCAATATCTATCGCCCCGTATATCATAGGGCAAAGATAGGAGGATTTGGTAATAAATTCTGGCGTATAGTTTAAAACACCAAAACTTTCCCATCCAAGTAATCCATCATCGCATATTTCACACCTTCGCGACCAAATCCAGAATCTTTTACGCCACCGTAAGGCATTTGATCAGTTCGGAATGTGGTTGCACGATTTAAAATCACTCCACCCACTTCTAAATTTGAAAAACAGAGCTCAATACTCGGTTGGTGCTCAGTGAAAATGGCTGCTTGTAAACCAAAGCGGGAGTTGTTGACTTGTGCTAAAGCTTCTTTTAAATCTGAAAAAGCATTGATGCATACCACGGGTCCGAAAACTTCTTCATCGTGGATGCGCATGCCTTTTTGCGTGTTGCTTACAATTGTAGGGTCGAAGAAGTTGGATTTTCTTGTGCCTCCAAATCGGATTTCAGCACCCGCATTTTTGGCTTCGCTGAGCCACTTTTCAATTCGCAGGGCATTGGCTTCGTCAATCATGTAAGAGAAATCAGTCTCTGGATTTTCGGGAGCCCCAATGTTCAAGGTTCGTGTTTGCGCAATGAACTTTTCGAGGAACTTTTCAAAAATACTTGCATGCACATATATGCGCTGGGTGTGAATACAAACTTGTCCGCTGTAGGCAAAAGCACCAACAACAAGTTGATTAACAGCGTGGTTTAAATCAGCATCTGAAAGCACCAAAGCAGCGGCATTTCCGCCCAATTCTAGCACCACTTTTTTCTTGCCCGCACGATTTTTCATGTCCCAACCAATTTCTGGCGAACCTGTAAAACTGAGCACTTGAATATCTTCGTGATGAACCAAAATATCACCCACTGCTCTCGAACATGGTAAAACAGAAAGCGCTCCCTTTGGTAACCCCGCGCCATCAATCACTTCTGCCAAAAGCAAGGCGGTCAGTGGTGTTTTGGAAGATGGTTTGAGAATGATAGGTGATTTAGTTGCAATGGCGGGCGCAATTTTGTGTGCCACCAAATTCAAGGG
>JBIIJN010000141.1:0-3513 GCA_044233745.1 Crocinitomicaceae bacterium | reverse complement strand
AACTACAGTGAAATTAAGCAGTTCTTGATTGTTTTTTCTTCTTATGGTGAGTTGTACTTTTGAGCCTTTATCGCCCAACAAGCGGCTTCGCACATCCGAATTTTTGATGCCGATTCCAGCAATTGTTTCTCCTTCTACAGCAACGATTTGGTCACCAGCCATGATACCCACTTTTTCAGACGGACCACCTTCTATCGTATTGATAACCAAAATGGTATCTTTCACAATTTGAAAGCGGATCCCCACACCGACAAAACTCCCTTGTATTTGTTGGTTGGCTTCTGCCACATCCTCGCGAGAAATGTAGACAGAATGTGGGTCTAATTTTTCCAACATTGCAATAATCGCTTCTGTGGCCAAAGCATCCATATCCGGTTGATCAACATAATAGCCATCAATGTATTGCAGTACTTCTGCAGGTCGCATATCATGGCGAATTTCTTTGTTGATTTGTGAGAAAATGAAGCTTGGAGAAATGAGCGCGATGAATAAGATCGCGGAAAAAATGGATTTGTTCATAGTTTTGATTTATATCATTATGAATAGAGCATTTGGCAAATATCGTGCTAAAAAATAGAGAGCCAAAAGTATAAAAGTTTTTCACAAATGCAGGAATATGTAAACAGCACAACATCCGCACATGGCTTAATGTTGTAATTTCGTAAGTTCAAAATTGAAGTTGATAATATTATGAAGCAATACCACGATTTGATGAAGCATGTGCTTGAAAATGGCACGAAAAAAGAAGACAGAACAGGCACGGGAACGATATCTGTTTTTGGCTACCAGATGCGTTTTGATTTGTCGGAAGGTTTTCCTGTTGTAACGACCAAAAAGCTTCATTTGCGTTCCATAATCCATGAATTGTTGTGGTTTTTGCAAGGCGACACCAATATCAAATACCTGAAAGACAACGGTGTTAGTATTTGGGATGATTGGGCTGATGAAAACGGTGATTTGGGTCCGGTTTACGGCTACCAATGGCGTTCATGGCCCACAACTGAAGGTGGAAAAATTGATCAAATCACTAAACTCATCGAACAAATCAAACGCAATCCAGACAGTCGCCGCTTGTTGATAAGCGCTTGGAATGTGGCCCATGTAGACGATATGGCATTGCCACCTTGTCACACCATGTTTCAGTTTTATGTAGCCAACGGAAAATTGAGTTGTCAGTTGTATCAACGCAGTGCAGATATTTTTCTAGGGGTTCCTTTTAATATTGCCTCATATGCTTTGTTGACCATGATGGTTGCACAGGTCTGCGATTTAGAACCGGGTGAATTTATCCACACTTTTGGCGATGCGCATATTTATTCCAACCACTTGGAGCAGGTAAATTTGCAACTTTCGCGTGATTGCCGTCCGTTGCCACAAATGCTTATCAACCCAGAAGTGAAAGATATTTTTGGATTTACATACGAAGACTTTGAGTTGGTGAATTATGATCCTCATCCGCATATAAAAGGCGAGGTAGCTGTTTAGAAACAAGCTTATTTTTTAAAATTCCACAATACCAATTCAATTTTATGGCATCAGGATTTTTCGCTATTTTAGATGATATTTCGGCACTGATGGACGATGTGGCTGCCATGAGCAAAGTAGCTGCAAAGAAAACTTCGGGCATTTTGGGTGATGACTTGGCTGTAAATGCTGAAAAATCAACCGGGTTTGTTTCATCCAGAGAATTACCTGTGATTTGGAAAATTGCAGTGGGTTCTTTTGTCAACAAGCTGATTATCTTGCCCTTGGTGTTTACGCTTTCCTATTTTTATGAGCCTGCAATCGTAATTTTATTGGTTATCGGTGCGCTTTATTTGGCTTATGAAGGAGGCGAGAAAGTGATTCATTTTGTGCATTTTTTGAAAGACAAAATTAAACCTCAGCACGCAGTTGAGATAGAACTGGAATCTACGCTCGATGATAGCGAACAAGAAGGTAAAAAAGTGAAATCGGCTATTTTTACTGATTTCATTCTTTCTCTGGAGATTGTGATTATCGCTCTAGGCACAGTTCTAGACGAGCCTTTGTCCATTCAAATCATAGTGGTTAGTGTTATTGCAATTTTGGCTACCGTGGGTGTGTATGGCATTGTTGCGTTAATTGTGCGCATGGATGATTTTGGTTTCTATTTGGTTAGAAAATGGGGTGAAGCAAGTACCGCCGCCACCATAGGAAAGACGCTCATTTGGTTATTGCCTCGCGTAATTAAGTTTTTGTCGGTTATAGGTGTTTTGGCACTTTTGATGGTTGCTGGAGAAATTTTGGGGCATTATATCCCGCAATTTCATCATTTCGCCGAGGAAAAGGCGCTGTTCTTGCCCAAGGTTCTGAAAAATATGCTCGTTGCTTTGAGTGTGGGATTGGTTTTGGCAGCTTTGTTTGAAATCGTTAAATTTTTTATCGGAAAAATTCGAAAGAAAAAATAAGGTATGCCCAAAAAAATCTCCCTCGTTGTGGCCGTTGCAGAAAATGGCGTTATTGGTAAAGACAACCAATTGGTATGGCACTTGCGCGATGATATGAAGTTTTTCAAGGAATTGACCACTGGTCATGTTATTTTGACGGGTCGCAAGAATTATGAATCCATTCCAGAAAAATTTCGTCCGCTGCCCAATCGTGTCAATTGTATCATGACCAGAAATGCGAATTATAATGCACCTGGAGCTGTGATTTTTCCCGATTTTCAGTCATGGATGGCTACTTTTCAGGAGGATCAACGCGATTTGTTTATCATTGGTGGTGGTGAAATCTATCGGCAAGCCATTGAACAAGACATTGTGGATGAAATGTATATAACTCATGTGCATGACCAGCCTGATGGTGACACGTTTTTCCCTAACTTTGACACTGAGAAATGGGATAAAGAAATCATCATGCGTCAACAAAAAGATGAGCGCAATGAATTCGATTTCGTGGTTGTGAAATTCGTTAGAAAGTCATAGATGATTGTTTGTATTGCCGAAAAACCGAGTGTTGCCAAAGATTTGGCTGAAGTATTGAAAGCCACGCACCGCAAGGACGGCTACTATGAAGGCAATGGCTATCAGGTTACTTGGACTTTTGGACATTTGTGTACGCTCAAAGAACCACACGATTACAAAGCTTCATGGAAGTCTTGGAACATCTACGATTTGCCCATCATTCCCTCACATTTTGGTATCAAACCGATTGAGGATTCCGGCGTTAAAAAGCAATTGGCCATTATCGAACGACTGGTTTCTACTTGCGAATACGTAATCAATTGTGGGGATGCTGGTCAAGAAGGAGAGCTCATTCAACGCTGGGTTTTGCACTACGTGAAATGCAAGGTTCCCGTAAAACGTTTGTGGATTTCATCTCTTACCGAGGAAGCCATCCGCGAAGGATTTAAAAAATTGAAAGAAGGCAAGGATTATATTCCCTTGTATCAAGCTGGAATTTCTAGGGCAGTAGGCGATTGGCTTTTGGGGATGAATGCCACGCGACTTTTTACCATAAAATACGGCAACAACGATGGCGTTTTGTCAGTGG
>JBIIJN010000140.1:0-3599 GCA_044233745.1 Crocinitomicaceae bacterium | reverse complement strand
TCCAAAACAAATACAGGTACAAAACCCATGAAATAGGATGGTTGAGGATGGCTTTATCAATAAATGGTCGGAAAGTTTGCTTGAGGAGAATCAAAACCAAGCAGAGCGTCAATAAAGGTTCTGTGGGAACAAATAGGCCGATTTTGCCATCGGTGATGTACTCAATATTAAATGATAGGGGCGCACTGAATGCAATAACCATGAGCGCAAAATCGAAGCGGAAAATGGCTAAAAATGCCACGATGAGTCCAAATGGCAGCAGGCTCAATAACCATTGGTCAGTGAGGATAAGATAGCTGTTGACACCAATAACCGCAAGCGCTAAAGGCCAAAACCAACGGTATGTTAGCCAAGCATTCAATTAAGCAAGTTCTCTGAGTTCGGCTATTTTTGCTTGAACAAGGAAGAATAATATGGCAGCAGCCAATGCGCCAAGCGTGGATACCAAAACAACAATCATGCGTTTTGGTTTTGCTTTTTTATCAGCCGGAACAGCAATTTCTACATCAAATTTATGGGTGAAATCGGCATTGGCGTCGGATTCAGCTTGTTCGTAGGCAGCCTCCAGTGTGGTGAGTTTATCGGTTTTAAATTCACGCAATTCAGCCAATCCATCATAGAGAGCACCATACATAGCGTTTACTTCGATGGCTTTTTTGATGTAGTCGTGATCAGCAGCGGTTTTCACCTGAGAAAGCGAAGTATATAGATTGGCTCTCGATTCTTTTGTAACAACACCCATCACAGAAAGCTTCATCAAGGTGTCTTCTAGCTGAAGTTTTTCAGTTTCTAATTGATGGTATTTTCGACTTATAATTTCGAAAGCTGGAACAGTACGTTCTTTCACCATTTCATTTTTCACTGTATCGATGAGCTTCACAATATAATTGGCCATTTCAGCAGCGTGGTTGGGGTCTTTATCCAAAACGTCGATTACAATTGAGCCATAGCGTGTGCGCTCAAAAGTGATGTGTTTCTCGTATTTCTTATGCAATTTGAAGTTCCGATTTTTGTCGTCTGCTTCAATTTCAAAGTAGTTGTATAAATCAAATTTTTCTACGATCCTGTTACGTATTCTTGAAGATTGCAATATTTGAAGCAACTGTTCGGCCTGTTCTTCTTCACCAAAATCCATGGCACCTGCTTTTGCATTGCGCTGCTCTGAGAAAGAAACGGTACTAGTTGCCGCTGGAAAAACAATGGCTGTTGAACGGAAAAGTTCGGTCATCAAAAGCGAGGCTACAATCGAAGCTACAAAGGCAACTGCCCCGACAATCATCAAGGGTTTGCGTTTTTTCCAAATGAAAACAAATAAATCTTGGGCGCCTTGGTCTATCTTGTTTTTTTCTTGCATCTCTAAAAATTTTGGCAAAAGTAAGGTTTTATCGAAAAGATAAACGGCATTTGAGTGTCATGATTGTGTTTAATTGCAAATCTTGAGTTATTATCACATCGAATTACCTGAAAAGTTCCCAATTTTACCGTTATCTTTGAGCAAAATTCGAGCTTATGAAACTGGGTATGGTTATTCTTTTTTTGATTGGTGCAGCAAGTGTCTTTGGTCAAAAAATTCAATCCAACAACTACGGCACCACGGGTTATGTGAATGCCGATGGCAAAATACAAGATGCCAGTTACAGATCCGTTGGCTACATCAAGTCTGATGGCAAAATACAAGACAATTCATACCGCACGATTGGCTACATCAAATCTGATGGAACTATTCAAGACGCTAGCTACAGAACGGTTGGTTACGTAAAATCTGATGGTAAAGTGCAAGATGCAAGCTACCGCACTTTGGGCTATGTGAAAAGTGATGGTACGGTTCAAGATGCAAGCTACCGCACTTTGGGCTATGCAAAAGGCGTAGATAAAACTTGGGCAGCTGTTGTGTTTTTCTTTTTCTTTTTTAACGGTTAGAACGCAATAGCCTTATAATTACTGCTCTTTTTGAACCAATTCCACGATAATTTCATTTCTTCTGTTGAACAACTCAAAAGGAGGATTGTATCCTAGAAAGAAAAATTGATTGTTGAATTCGATACCTTCTTTTTCTAGTGCAGCGATGAGTAGTTTTTTGTATTTCTCTATTTTTTTATCACTGGCCCAGCCTCCAAAAGAAATAGCAGCCACCGTTTTCTGAGGCTCTTCGTGAAATTGAATTTCGGATGCATTGGGTTTTGGGAGCATTTCTGCGGTCATTTTGCGAGGTACCATAAACATCATGGTCATGGAATCATCAAGCGACATGGCAACTGGCGAGGTCATTGCGATTTTTTCATTTTTGTCATTGCCGCCAAAGATGTATCCCGCCAAAGTAGAGAATCCTTTTCTGGAAGCTTCCTTGTATTCGTTCGTAGCCATTTTAACCGTGGTAAATAGTGAAGCCTCGTACTTTCTAATTTCGAAGGCATCGTATTTTTTTACAACGGCATAAGGGTATGTTTCAATATTGGATTGCGAGCGCATGGCAAAAATCTGGACGGTTATAAACCCAATGATAAGTACGAGTAAGATGATTTTAAAGGCTTTCATATTTGAATTTTAGGTTCTGTAGCAATGATGTTTCTTTTTGGAATTGCTGAGGTTAACACTATAAACAATTGATTTTCAATATTGTTTACATAAAAAGAATAAACAACTTGGCAAAGTGCCTTCATTTCACTTATGCAGATGCATTTCAATAGATTACAAAAAATTTTGAACCGGTTTTCCATTCCAATTTCCTTCAATTTTATAAGGCACAAATCGTGCAAACATTTCTTCTTTGTACCACTTTAATTTTCGTGTGAGTAACACCACTTCTTTGTGTTTCGGGTTGGTGTAAGCATAATCGAGCATTTCGGCTTGTGTTTTCCATAAACTCAAAGTTGCCTGTTGAATGAGCGGCCACTCACCAACACCAATAGAGAAAGATAGACCTTTGTAATTGTCGAGACTTTGGCTCACTTTCCCCACTCTTCGCCAAAAAGAAATCAACTTTGAGAAACGAATGGTCGCACGAGTCAGAACTAGGACAGGTTTGTCCAATTGCATTTTATCAGCAGATTCAAATGGTTGAACACCAGCCCATTTGCCATGTACTTCTGCTGATTTGAGAAAGACGGTAAAGTGTTCACTGCTCTTCTGTTCGTAAGCCTGATAAAAAGCATTATTGGTCATGAATTCCTGTGCTTTTTCCTCTGAATCCCAAACGCATAACAGCACATAAGTACCAAAATTTGGGATGGAACTGAATCCTTTTTTGCCACCTGAGCCTAATAATTTATAAAAAGTCAAACCAGCCACACGATTCAATGCACGAATACCGATTTGCATCTGTTTAAACGCCCACCATTTGTTGGAAAGACCTTTAATTTTCAAAAATGTGCAGGTGGTGATTTGGTGCATACATCAATAAGGCTTAAAAGACTAAAATGTTTTGAAAAGCCTTTAATATTTTGTCCTGCCCCTTGTGATGCTATTTAATCGGTTTGCTTGGAATCATTTTTCTTCCTAACCATTTCGCATAAACGTTCGAAATAGCCTTCATAGGATTCGTCATCGGATTTTGGGGTAGTTTGTATCGCTAAGGAAAGTCCCTCAATCATAGCTCCCAA
>JBIIJN010000072.1:0-14174 GCA_044233745.1 Crocinitomicaceae bacterium | reverse complement strand
TGAAATACTTGATGCCATGAGCATAACCCCAAATATTTTGATCCACAACAGAATTGTCCCAAGTGTAAACGCGACCTTTGGTGTTCATGATATAGTTGAGTCGAACACCACCAGCCACAGCAAAACGATAGTCTTCGTAGCCCAAATAAATCGGCACATTGGCGGTGAGCATGCTGCTGTATTTGATGGTATTTACTACATCATATTCGTTATAACCATAGATTTTTCGATGCTCTTCATACACCAAACCTTTGATTTGATTTACGCCAAAACTCAAACCCGTATTCACCTGGAAACCACGGCGTCCGGAGAAATAAAACCGCAAACCCAAATGCGAACCCAGTCCACCAACTGCGCCGTCTTGTGTTTCAAACGAGCGACTGAAATTCGTTCCGGCTATGATGCCTACATGTGAACGAATAGTCTGTGCCTTTTTGATTTCATCTTGTTCAAATTGAGCCAATTGCAAATCACTGATGCTCAAGGGATGCGCAGCAAGCAAGGGCATACGATTAAAAGTTAAATCTTCATTTTCTTGGACAAGAGAATTGTTGTGAGGAGATTGATTTTCATTGGTTTCAACTACACTTGTTGGGTTTTGTGTATTGTTGTTGGCGTGCTGATTTTCATTTCTAGCATTAGGATTATCGTTTTCTTCATCGTTACGGGCATTTGAAACCATTGGATTCAGACCGCTCATTACATTGCCGGAGGTATTGTTCGCATTGCTTTTGATTTGTCGAGGATTGGTTGTTGCGTCATTTCCTGAATTTGAAGTCGAAGCATGGCGGTTTGGGGTATGATTATCCAAATTCCCGTGAACAGCATTGTTTTTTTCAAGCACTTCAGATTCCTGCGCTTGTTCGTTTTTGTTAGCATCCAAGGTTTGTTTGGAGGATGAGAAATTTTCGTTCTCCTGCATATTTTGTTCAGTAGACGGGCTATCATTCACAAAGCCAGCCCATTGTTTTTGCGATTCATTTCGTGTAAAATAAACCAGTCCAACGAGCAGCAAAATAGCCGCAACGCTACCCGAGCTGATCCACCAAAACAGCAGCCCTCGTTTTTTCTTTTTGTTGTCTAAAAGTGCAGACATCTCTGTCCAATAAGCATCCTTGAACTCAAAGTCCATGTTGCCTATACGCTCTTTAAACGCATTATCAAATTCTTTTTCTTGGCTCATCAGATTACCATTTTATTGTTCCAATTATTCAATTTTTCAACACCTTTTTTCAAGGCTTGTCGGGCTTCATACACCAACCATTTTGATGTTCCCTCAGTAATGCCCATCAATGCACATATTTCTTTGTGGCTGTAGCCTTCAACGGCGAAAAGCATAAAAGCCTGTCGCATATTATCGGGCAAAGCAGCGATGAGTGCTTTGAGGTCATCTTCGAGCAAACTCGCCATGCCATCGTTGTCGTGGGAGCTGCTTTCAAATTCCATTTCATAGTCAAACTCTTTTCTATGTTCGTTTTCACGAATGCGTTTGTTCTTTCTGAACTCATCCAGAATGCTGTTTACCACAATCTTGCGCGACCACGAATAAAAAACCGGTGGGTTATTTTTTACAGTTGCAATGTTTGCGCAGACCTTCATAAAAGCCACATTCAACATTGCCCGCGCATCTTCTTCATTGGCCATATAACCGAAACAGAGACCCATATGCATCTTAAAAAACAACTCATACAATCGCTTTTGTCCGCGGCGGTCATTGGCCTCGCATGACTCAAGCAATTCTGAAGTTATTTGCATAAAAATTCCGCTCACAATACGCATTTGGTTTTACTAATTTACAGTTTTTTTGAGCAACTACGAATAAAAGACGCCGGAGCAAAGAGAAAGGTTGGGGGAAATGAAAATTTTCTTTCAATGAACTTTATTCAAAAAGACTAATTTTGCAACCATGAAGCAAGATAAGCGCAACTCACTCAAAATCTACAATTCCCTAAGCGGCGAAAAAGAGGCATTTCAACCGATTGTGAAAGACTACATCGGCATGTATGTTTGTGGTCCGACTTTATACAGCGAGCCACACATGGGCAACATGCGCACTTTCATCAATTTTGATATGGTTTATCGTTATTTGTTGCACTTGGGTTTTAAGGTGAAATATGTACGTAACATCACCGATGCGGGTCATATTACCAACAGTTTGGGTCAAGAAACGGATTCCATTGGAGCCGCTGCCAAATTGGAGCAAGCGCAGCCCTTGGAGATTGTTTACAAATACAACACGAAGTTTCAAGAATTGCAGCGCTTGTATAATATGTTGCCGCCAACCATTGAACCAACAGCCACAGGACACATTCAGGAGCAAATCGAAATCATCGAAAAAATCATTGAAAATGGCTTTGCTTATGTGGTGAATGGTTCGGTTTATTTTGATGTGCGCAAATACAGCGAAAAGTACAACTACGGCATTCTCAGCGGTCGAAAAGTGGACGAATTGGCAGAAGAAACGCGTACTTTAAATGCACAAGACGAAAAGCAATTCTTCGCCGATTTTGCGCTTTGGAAAAAAGCCAATCCAGAAGACATGCAGATTTGGCGCTCGCCTTGGGGTGATGGAAATCCGGGTTGGCACATTGAATGTACAGCCATGAGCACCAAATATTTAGGCAAACAATTCGATATTCACGGAGGCGGCATGGACTTGAAATTTCCGCACCACGAAGACGAAATTGCACAAAGTTGTGGTTCATTCGGTTGCAATCCATGTAATTATTGGATGCACGCCAATATGCTCAATGTGAATGGTCAAAAAATGAGCAAGTCGATGGGGAACTTTTTCTTGCCCAAAGAAATCATCGAAGGCAGTTCACCGCTTTTCGACCGACCATTTGAGGCTTCGGTGATTCGATTCTTCATGATGCAAGCGCATTACAGAAGCACTTTGGATATTACCCAAGATGCGCTTATTGCTTCCGAAAAAGGTTATCAGCGTATTGCAGATGCCTTCGAAACACTAGAAAAATTAAGCGCTTCGCCACAATCTTCTTTCGATGTTGGGGCTTTGGTGAATTCATTTTACGAGGCCATGAACGACGATTTCAATACACCCGTTTTGATTGCCAATTTGTTCGAAGCCACCAAAAAAATCAATTCGATTCACGAAAACAAGGAGCAAATTTCAGCAGCCGATTTGGAGTTGTTGAAAACCGAATACCGCGCTTTCACCTTGGATGTTTTGGGTTTAACATTCACCGAAACACAAAATTCATCCGAACATTTGGAGCAAGTTATGAACATGGTTTTGGAACTCCGAGCACAAGTACGCGCAGAAAAAAACTGGTCTTTGGCAGATAGCATCCGCGACGGTTTAGCCAATGCGGGCATTGAGGTGAAGGATGGGAAAGATGGAGCAAATTGGGAACTTCGATAAAGTCAGTTTGAAAATTATATAATTTAGAAGGTAGAATTTGGGGATTTAGATTTATAAGTTTCTGTTTCAATCCAAATATCGATAGTCCATCAATTTTATGTAATTGAAATAAAATTTCATTTTTTGAAACTTTATTCCTAATTTTGCAAGAAATCAATCTATGGTAATTATATCGAAAACCATTCTAGTTGAATTCGGTGTGAAGCACGCTGATTCCATAGAACCTTTAAATTGGTGGTATGAAATCGCGAAAACGGCGAATTGGTCTAGTTTTTCGGATATTAAAAAGTCTTTTAATTCTGTAGATTATGTTGGAAATGACCGTTATGTATTCAATATTAAGGGGAACAAATATCGACTCATTACTATGATTTTTTTTGATGTGCGTACCATCTACATAAGATTTATAGGTACTCATAATGCTTACGATAAAATTGATTGTTCAACCATATAGAATCTTCATCATGAAAACATCTAAAATATTATCAAAAGGAGAATATGAACGCGTTATGCGTGATATTAACCTATTGCTAAAAAAGGCGACCGAACTTGGTGGTTTTGAAAATCTAACAAATTCAGAAAAGGAGAAATTGGGTAGTTTGTCCTTGCTTGCTGAAGAGTATGAAGATCAAATTCCACTCATGCCTATAAAGGTTCCAAAGACTTTGGCTGAAATGCTTCGCTTCAAAATGTATGAAAATGATTGGAAACAAAAACAATTGGCTAGTTTGTTGGATATTAGCGAGGCTGCGATATCAGGATTATTATCAGGTCAAAGAAAGTTAAACTTTCAGCTCGCCAAAAAACTACATACAAAACTTGGTATTGATGCTGGATTTTTGCTAAACCAAGCCTGATATTTCCACTATATTTGCCAACTAAAAGCTAACACCCGTTATGATTTCAAACTACAACTTTCAAAACAAGCGTGCCTTGATTCGCGTAGATTTTAACGTTCCATTGGATAAGGATACCTTTGAAGTGCAGGATGATACAAGAATTCGCGCGGCATTGCCAACGATTAATCACATTTTGAATAATGGCGGCAGCGTGGTTTTGATGTCGCATTTAGGTCGCCCGAAAATGGGTCCAGAGGATAAATATTCCTTGAAGCACCTTGTTGGACATTTGAGTAAAGTTTTGAATCGCGACGTGAAATTTGCGGCAGATTGTGTTGGAAATGAGGCCTTTGAAATGTCTAGCAATTTGCAAGCTGGCGAAGTGTTGCTTTTGGAGAATTTGCGTTTCTACAAACAAGAAACAGCGGGTACAGAGGAATTTGCCGAGCAATTATCCAAACACGGTGATTGTTATGTGAACGATGCTTTTGGAACCGCACACCGGGCACACGCCAGCACAACGGTTGTCGCTAAATTTTTCCCGAACGATAAAATGTTCGGCTACTTGATTGAAAGTGAAATCATAGCAGTTGATAAAGTTTTAAATTCATCCGAAAAGCCATTGACAGCTATTGTTGGGGGCGCAAAAGTGTCTTCGAAAATCACGATTTTGGAGCGACTTTTAGACACGGTGGACAATTTGATTATTGGAGGTGGTATGGCTTATACCTTCATCAAAGCGCAAGGTGGAAACGTAGGCAGCTCGTTGGTTGAAGACGATTATTTGGAAACAGCGACAAAAATCATGGACATAGCCAAGGCGAAAAACGTGAATTTACTTTTGCCGACGGATACTGTAATTGCTGACGCTTTCGACAACAACGCGAACAGAAAAACTTGTGAGATCAACGACATTCCTTCGGGTTGGATGGGCTTGGACATTGCCGACAATAGCATCGCCACATTTGCAGAGGCCATTGAAAACTCAAAGTTAATCTTGTGGAACGGACCGATGGGTGTATTTGAATTTTCGAATTTCAACCACGGCACGGTAGCCATTGCAGAGGCGGTTGTTCGCGCTACAGATAAAGGCGCTTATTCACTCGTGGGAGGAGGCGATTCGGTTGCTGCTGTGAATCAATTTGGTTTCGCAGATAAGGTGAGCTATGTATCTACTGGCGGCGGCGCGATGTTGGAATATTTGGAGGGGATTGAACTGCCAGGGATTGAGGCGATACGTTCATAACACGTCATTGTGATTATATTTGTCCACTTTATTGAAGAAAATGCAGCTTAAAAAACTTTCCATATTGATTCCGGCGTATAATGAGGGGCCGACTATTCATTTGATTTTGAACAAGGTACGCGATGTGCAATTGGATCATGGCATCACCAAAGAAATTGTGATTGTGAACGATTGTTCCAAAGACAACACGATTGAAAAAGTGCAAGAATTTATGGCTGCTAATCCTGAAATGGACATCCGTTTGTTTTCTCAGGAAAAAAATATGGGTAAAGGTGCTGCCATCAACCGCGCGATTCAAGAATGTACGGGCGATTATTTGATTATTCAAGATGCCGATTTGGAATACGACCCAGAAGAATACAATTTGTTGATTAAGCCCGTCTTTATGGACAATGCAGATGTGGTTTATGGTTCGCGATTTGTTGGTCACCAGCCGCATCGTATTTTGTTTTTCTGGCATTCGATTGGTAATAAATTCCTGACTTTCTTGTCGAATATGATGACCAATTTGAATTTAACCGACATGGAAACGTGTTACAAATTGATTCGTTCGTCGATAGCAAAATCTATTACCATCACAGAAAATCGTTTTGGAATTGAGCCAGAAATCACAGCAAAATTGTCGCGCAAAAAACCAATTCGCATCTATGAAGTGGGCATTTCCTACTACGGTCGCACCTACGAAGAAGGCAAGAAAATTGGTTGGAAAGACGGATTCAGAGCGATCTATTGCATCTTCAAATACAAATTCGTTCGCTAATGTCGGCTTCTGCCATAAATTCGAAAATCTGGAGCAGTAAAAAAGCGCTTCTTTTGATTTTTCTGATTTATGGTTTTGTAGCGCATCTTCTTTTTATTCAACGAACTAAATCCGATTCCAATTGGACCAATCTGATCCATGATTCTGGTATTTATTACGCGTATTTGCCTGCCACCTTCATCAAAAAGGACCCGCTTTGGAATTTCATGAACACGGAAAATGCCAACAATCCGGAGAAAGGTATTCAGTATTGGGCATTTCCAACAGAAGAAGGCAAGTGGATTCCCAAAATGTCGATGGGAAAAGCCATGATGGATTTGCCGTTTTTCTTAGCCGCCGATGCCTATGTCAAAATCACAAAAAAACACGAGCGCACTGGTTTTTCGAAGCCCTACAAATATGCCATTTTGTTCTCAACGCTTTTTTATGCGCTACTTGGCTTTGTGATGCTGCGTTTGGTTTTATGTAGATTTTTTGAAGATAAAATTGTAGCTTGGGTCTTGGTTTTATTGGCCTGGGCAACGAATCTTTATCACTACAGCACGCATGAAACAGGCATGACGCATCCGCACAATTTTTTCTTGCTCAGCGCGGCCATTTACCTATCAATCAGTTGGACAAACGAAAAATACCTGTTGCGTTCTTTACTTTTTGGAGTTGTTTGTGGTTTAATCGTTTTGGTACGTCCGATTAACATTATACTTCTGCTAGCTCTTCCATTTTTCTCAAGCTATTTTCAGAATAAAGAACAAAATTTCAATGTTTTTATAGAAGGACTTCGCGGTTTTTTAGTCAATCGTAGATTCTTGCTTGCCATACTTACTGCTTTTGTAATACTCCTTCCTCAATTGCTTTTTTGGAAAGCGCAATCGGGTTCGTGGCTGCATTATTCCTACAACGACGAAGGCTTTTTCTTTTCCAATCCGAGCATCATCAAAGGACTATTTTCTTTCCGTAAAGGTTGGTTGATTTATGCGCCGGTGATGCTGTTTTCATTAATAGGCTTGGGCTTCTTTTTTCGAAAAAATCGCTGGTTGGGCACAGGTATTTCCTTGACCTTTCTAATTTTCATTTACCTCACCTTTTCTTGGTGGTGCTGGTGGTATGGCGGAGGATTTGGCGCCCGAACCATGATTGACATTTATCCCTTCATGGCTTTTGGTTTAGCTGCCGCGATTGCATTTATCTATCAACAAAAAGCATGGCTCAAAGCTGGATTTTTTGGTTTATTGTTCTTTTTCATCGGCTTAAATATGTTCCAAACCTACCAATATAAACTTTCACTGTTGCATTGGGATTCCATGACATTCAAAGCCTACAAAGGGATCTTTCTCAAAACCCGTTTTATGGATGGCTATGCCGATATGATTTCGGAGCCGGATTATGAGAAACAGAAGAAAACAGGAACAGAAAATTAGGCTACATCTTCCTCGTTTTCTCTCTTCGGCAAATGATTCAAAAATAAATAGGCCACGAGCAAACTACAGACCAAGGTGATGATCCAGTGGGTTGAGCTGCTTTGATCCACTTCTGCGTAAACCAATATGATGGAAAGCGAGTTGTTGAGCGCATGAAATAATATGGGCAGCCAGATGTTTCGCGTTACATAATAGGCATAGGTCAAACCTAAACCGAGGAGGAAAATTGGGATGAGTGTGATTACATGTTGGTGTAATCCTGCAAAAAACATTGAGCTGAGTATGGCAGGCACCCAAAAGGTATTGGTCTGTTTATGCAGAAAGCCAAAAATCACTTTGCGGAAGAAAAACTCCTCTGCAATGGCGGGAACAATCGCGATGACTAAAATAGTTGCTGGTAAAAGGGATTTATTATTTAGTAAATCACGCACGCTTTTCAGGTTGTCTGGTTCATTTGTAAAATCTGTCCATCCTCGAGATTCAAAGATTTGGTTGAGTATGGCATAAGCACCTTCTGAAACAAAAAGCAACGCCACAAAAAGTAGGAAGGCTATGCCATAGAATTTATAGTTTCTGGAGATAGGTTCATCAAAGCGCGCCAAGGTGCCATAAATTCTTAACCAAATAATAGCAGGTAAACCGAAAGTTAAAATCAAACTTATGGCCACAAAACCAAGAAATTGCATAGGATTTGTGCTTGCCGACGCCTCTGTTAAATTTGGAAAAAATATCGTTGTACTCAAAGCTACCAGCAATAATCCGGTTAGCATTAAGCCGATGAGTGCGAGTAGGGGGGTAAAATTAATTCTGTTTTTCATTTGTCAAATATGTATAGTTTTCTTCTACGAGGCGCCGTTCTCGATACATTTTCTTAGTCTCAATCCAATGTATTCTTATCGCCCTAATTCTCCTTTTCGACTAAGAAAACACTCGGTCGGCTGGCATTCCAAACAGCCAGCCGACCGAGTGCTCGAGGAACGAGCGCGTATCGAGGATGGCGGAATTGGTAACCAAGTCAGGTCATCTTCACATAAACCACTTTCTTGGTCTCGAAAAATTCATCTTCAAAAATGTCAGCGAGATTAAAAATGTCAAGGGCTTGTTTTACCGGTTTTAATTCTTCAGTCAAATCGCCGCCTTTTAAATATAAAATCCCATTGGGAAACGGATTGCGTTGCACGGAGTCAAATTTTCCGTTGCACCAAGGCAAAAAGTTTTCCATTGCGGTTACTGCCCGGCTGACGATAAAATCAAATTTGCCTTTCACATTTTCAGCGCGTTCGTGGATGCCTGTTACATTTTCCAATTGCAATGCGATAGCGACTTCATTCACCACTTTGATTTTTTTTCCGATGGAATCTACCAGCACAAATTGAACTTGTGGAAATAAAATCGCCAAGGGAATTCCAGGAAAGCCGCCTCCCGTTCCAATGTCTAAAATTTTAGAACCTGGCGCAAACTTCATCACCTTAGCAATGCCCAAAGAATGTAACACATGGCGCACATAAAACTCGTCCATATCCTTGCGGCTGATTACGTTGATTTGGGCGTTCCACTCCGCATACAAGTCACTCAAAGCCGCAAATTGTTCGACTTGTTTTGGCGTGAGTTCAGGAAAATATCTCAGGATTTCGTTCATGTTGAATTAACGATAAAAATTCATTTCGTCGATGTATTGTCGAACAGCATCAGTAACCAAATATTGAATGCTCTGACCCTTTTGAATCTTGTTTCGAATGATGGTGCTTGAAATTTGCATCATGGGAGAATCGGTAACAATTACATTTTTGTGGTCGTGAATCTCGCTTTTTGTAGGCGCAACTTCGTTATTCAATTCAGCCAAAGTAATCGGTCTCGGATAGACATATATCTGATGGCGTTCCAAGATAACTTCATAGTTTTTCCATTTGTGAAACGTGCGCAAATTGTCCTCGCCCATAATCAACGCAAATTGATGCTCGGGATATTGTTCACGCAGATGCGCCAAGGTATCTACGGTATAAGAAGGCTTTGGCAGATTGAATTCTACATCGCTGGCCCGCAAATTAAAATTATCGTCGATGGCGATTTTCACCAAAGCCAAACGGTGGTAATCTGCCAAAAGATTGCTATTGCTTTTCAAGGGGTTTTGTGGAGTTACGACGAGCCACACTTGGTCCATATCATCGCGCTCTGCCATGTGATTGGCGATAATCAAATGCCCAACATGAATGGGATTGTAAGTGCCAAAATATAAGCCGATGCGCATTATTTTTGGATAAAATTAGCCACCACAGTCTCCGCTTTATGAAAAGCCGATTCTAGGTTGTCGTTTACAATAATCACATCAAATTCACGGGCTGATTCCATTTCTTTTTTGGCTTTTGCGATGCGCAGTTGAATTTTTTCCTCCGACTCTGTTTTGCGATTGCGCAGGCGTTCTTCCAAGGCTTCAATGGAAGGTGCCTCAACAAAAATTGCCAGTGCTTGATCGCCCAAAATATTTTTGAGATTCAATCCGCCAACGACATCTACGTCAAACACTACGGCTTTACCCTCAGCCCAGACGCGTTCCAATTCCGATTTCACGGTGCCATAAAAATGTTCGGCATAAACCTCTTCCCATTCAATGAAAGCGTCGTGCAAAATGAGTTCACGGAATTTATCAACGGTCAAAAAATTGTAGTCAACGCCATCAATTTCATTGGGTCGAGGTGCTCGAGAAGTTGCCGAAACAGAAAATCCCAAGGGCAAATCAGTATCGTTCAACAAGTGCCGAACAATGGTTGTTTTACCTGCTCCTGATGGTGCCGAAAATATGATGCATTTGCCCAAACTCATGCTATAAAGTATTCAAAATTTGTTCTTTTATTTTTTCTAATAAATCCTTCATCTGAACCACAATCTTCTGCATTTCAGCGTGATTGGATTTGCTGCCCAATGTGTTGATTTCCCGACCAATTTCTTGGGAGATGAAGCCCAATTTCTTCCCCACATCGGCGCCATCATTCATAGTGTCTATGAAATAGTTGAGGTGATTAGCAAGACGCATTTTTTCCTCAGAAATATCGAGTTTTTCAATGTACATGATGAATTCTTGCTCCAAACGATTTTGGTCGATGTATTCATTCAATTTTTCTTCCAAATTGCGCTGCAAACGCTCTTTTACCGTTTGAATTCTTTCGTTTTCATAAGGCTCCAAGAGTGTCATCAAATGTCCAATTTGGTTGATGTTTTCCGTGAAATCTTTGATCAAAGCCTGACCTTCTTGTTCGCGAAAAGCAATGGTATGTAGCAAGGCCTGTTCGATTAAACTTTGTAGGTAATTGATTTCAGCTTCATCGGGTTCTTGTTTGGCATTGGACAGTACTTCAGGTACACGCAAAATCAACGCAATGGGGTCTGGACTATCGCGGTTGATTTCAGTTTCCAAGCGTCGGATTTGCTCATAATAGCTTTTGGCCACTTCTAAATTGATTTGCGGAACAGCCTGTAAAGATTGGTTATCCACCTGAATGGCCACATCAATTTTACCGCGTAGTAAACCATCTGCCATTAATTTTCGGAAATCGATTTCTTTGCTGCGAAATTCCTGCGGCAGTTTCAAGGTCAAATCTAGCATTTTGCTGTTGAGTGCTCGGATTTCAACGGTGAACGATTTGTTCATCCAATTTCCTGTGGCACGACCAAAGCCCGTCATGGATTGCAGCATATAATTTTTTTTGCAAAAATAGTGATTTTATCGGAGCTCGGGTTGTTGAAAGCACTTAGCCAATAAATGAAGGCGATTCGTTTTTAGGAATCCAAGAATAATTTCGAATAAAATGCCCACTGAGAATTTTTGATTCTTACATTAGCACCATGAAACCATCGCATGAATTATTCAAGCTCGTTCAGTCGTTAACCAAGTCGGAGAAACGATTTTTCAAGCTCACATCGTCGTTACAATCGGGGGATAAAAACTACATTAAGATTTTTGACTATATCGAACGCCAGGACAATTACGATGAAGAAGAGCTCAAAGAATATTTTAAAAACGAGCGTTTCATAGCCCATTTGCCGTCAGAAAAAAATCATCTTTATAAATTGATTCTCAAAAGCTTGCGGATGTTTTATGGCGAACAATCGGTAAACAGTCAGCTGCAACAAGAAATCAAAAACGTGGAGATTCTTTACCAAAAAGCCCTGTTTGGTGAATGTCATAAAATCATCAAGAAATCGAAGAAAATTGCCCAAGAGTACGAGAAATTCTACTATTGGTTTGAGCTCATCGCATGGGAGAAAAAACTCTTGGAGGAATCCTACGAATCGGGTGATTTTGAATTTGATTTGGATCAATTGATTGCAGAAGAAGAAACTGTGATTGCGAAACTTAGGAATTTGGCTGAATACCAAGTGCTTTATTCCAAAATCAACTATATTTTTAGAAGTGGTGGGTTTTCAAGAAACGATGACGAAAAGGCGGTGGTAGATGGCATTGCTGATTATCACCTCATTAAAGGGAAAAATACCGCGTTGTCTATCCGGGCCACCTCTATTTGCTATTACATCAAAGGTTTGTGTAGTGCCACCAATCGCGATTATCAGGACTCATTTGTGTTTTTCAAACGTGTGATTTCTATCTTGGATGAAAACCCGAAAATTAAGGCAGATTTGACCAAGCGTTACCTTTCTGCCCAAGCCCATTTGATTCGATGCTATATTGATATCAAAGACTTCGATGGAGCAATGGACATTATTGAAACTTTGAAACATGCGCAAGATGAACCTGGTTTTCAATCGGTTGATATGCAGGTGCGCTTGTATGCTGTTTCTACGGGCTACCATTTGATTTTACTCAACGCGCAAGGAAAATTCTGGGAAGCACTTGGATATATCGGTGAAACAGAAAAAAATCATGCGATTTATGCTGATAAACTGACCAAAGAACAGCGACTCATTTTTGCCTATCATACTGCCTATGCCCATTTTGGTTGCGGAGCCTATAAACAGGCCATGAAAGTACTCAACGAACTCATTAACGACAATGAAACCATGCTGCGACAGGATATTTACAGCTTTGCGCGCGTGTTGAATATGTTTATTCACTATGAATTAGACAACCAAAGCCTGCTGACCTATCACATCAATTCAACAAAGCGCATATTGAGTAAATCGGATAGAAATTATGTGATTGAAAGCTATTTGATTGAGAGTATTCAGAAACTCAACCGTATCCAAACCAAGTCGGAGCGCATCGAGCATTTTCAAAATATGAAACGCGACATTGAAACCATGATGAAAGACCATCGTGAAAAGGTGATTCTGGAATATTTTGACCTTGGCTTGTGGATTGAATCAAAATTGAAGGGCACCACCATGCACGAACTTCGCAGCTAAATTCTCTGAAATGTTTTGCATACATTTGCACATGCGTATTTCAATTTGCTTTTTACTTCTCGGATTGTTGTTGACCTCGGCAGGGGGCAATTTCAGTATCCCGAAAAAGTTCCGTGGACAATACCGCTGTGAAATGCCTTCGTATGAAATTGAACACGACGGGCAGACGACTAAAGTGGAAGCTACGATTGCGTTTCTCTTGGTTTATGAATCGCGCGTGATCTTGAAATTGGGCGGAAAATCATTCAGCAGCTTTGTTGAAAAGAAAAAAGGGGCTAATGCAGCACTTTCCTATACCGCCAAATTTGACACACCCTTTGGTCCTTGTGTCATTTCTTTTGCCAACAAGCCCAAAAGCGCAACGATTGATTTACCTATGTTTAACAACTTGGTGTTTGAGAAGGTGAAATAATTCAGTCAGGGAGAAATGAAATTGAATTCATTACCTCAATCACTTTGATTCTCATGAAATTCAGAAACTCGGATTTCGGTAAAATTTTTAATCGTGATATTTTAAAAGATCGTCTGTTTTTGAAAAACTGATTTTTTATTTCATTCTATTCTAAGGCTCTTCAGTAAAATTGGTTATTCAGTTATATTTATTCTTCGAAAGAACAAAGTAAAAAAAAAGCGCTACTTTTCCGCCCTAAATCTTAATAAAAATAGAATGAAACTCATTACAAAATGTATCTGTCTACTAATGTTTGTTTTCGTTTTTAATTCGGTATTAAATGCGCAAAACTATCTCGGTTCACTTCAGAGCAATTATGGCGGAATTATGGGGGCGGACATACAGCCAGCTTCAATTGTCGATGGACGCTACAAATTTGATTTAAATTTATTAAGTTTTAATTTCGATTTCTGGCAGAACGCCAAATATTTCGACGCCAGTGTAATGCCCAGAAAAAGTTGGCCTTACTCTTTAAGAAAAGATACTGGATGGCTATCGGATTCCATGTTTTACGAAAATTCAATTTTCAATATTAGTGATTATAACAGTCCTAATGCTCGTTCTGTTGGAATTTATACAGGAATACAACTGGATATTTTGGGTTTTATGTTTCACATTAAACCAACAATTGCCGTAGGCTTTTCTGCCAAACTTAGGTTCATCATGAACATTGATGATATTCACCCAGAAGTAGCAAAATTGGCAGAAGAAGGACTT
>JBIIJN010000139.1:0-3683 GCA_044233745.1 Crocinitomicaceae bacterium | reverse complement strand
GGTTATGAGCGATGGGGAGATTACACTGGATTACAACGGAAACACGATGAAGAAGGTCTTGTTTATTCGTTCACTTACCACACTTTAGAAGATGAAAGAAATACAGGCTTTGGCGTTGCGCTTAGCAGTCCAGATAGCGCAAAAATAATTGCAAATTTACAACTGAACAGTGCTTTACAAGTTTGCGGTAATTTTGTCACTGTTCAAGTCTCTGGTGCAGTGCCGCCTTTACAATACATTTGGAATGATGGAGAAGTTACTACTTCAGCTGAATTCGGTCCATTTTGTGTCAATGAGCCTGTGAGTTGCACCGTAACAGATGCCCGCGGTTGTTCGGAAACTGTTGCTTTTAGTGCTGCATTCACCCCGCCATCCGATGACATCATGATTTTCCCAAACCCAACGCCAGATTATGCTGTTGCCTTGTTTCAGGTGGTAGGAACTCCCATAATTAAAGCCAATTTATACGACAACGCAGGTCATTTAATTGCAGTGTTGATTGAAAAGCCAGGCACTGATGGACTGAATCAATTGATTTTCTCAATGGAAAGCTTGGCGCAAGGCTCATATCATCTTGTTATTTTTGCGGATGGTGAAAAAATACATCAGGAGAAAATCCTAAAAGCTAATTAGAATTCGCTAAATTTGCAGAGTCAAAAATGAAATTTACCATGCAAAGAAAACACTGGCTTTTACTCGTTCTATTTTTGCTCGTTTTTGTTGATTTTTCTTTCGGTCAATGCTCCATGTGTAAAGCCAATCTAGAATCGAATATCGAGGAAGAAGTGTCTTTTGGGAAATCGATTAACACGGGTATTTTGATGTTGATGATTGCCCCTTATGTTATTCTGCTTCTGTTGTTTAGAAAGAAATTGAAGGCCATTTACACGAACCTTATTAAGGGATAATCTCCAATTTCAAAGCCACTTTCTCCACGCATTTCATTCCATCAATAGCCGCGGAAACAATACCACCAGCATAGCCTGCCCCTTCTCCGCATGGATAAAGTCCAGCAATTTCAACGTGTTCAAGCGTTTCGGCGTCACGGGGAATTTGTATTGGTGAAGATGTTCGGGATTCAGGAGCGTGCAAAACGGCTTCTTCCGTAACATAACCTCTCATTTTTTTTCCAAAAGCAATAAAGGCGTCTCTAAGACGAGAAGCCACCAATTCAGGCAAAACGTCGTGCAAATTCACCGAAACAATTCCAGGTTGGTATGAGGATACTGGTAAATCTTTCGATTGCTTTTTGGCTATAAAATCTGTCAACCTTTGTGCGGGCACAGCTTGGGTTTTTCCGGCGGCCTCCCAGCATTTGCGCTCCACCGCTTTTTGATAATTCAAACAAATGAAAGGGTCAGATGGGTCGCCTGGCAAATCTTCTGGTTGCACTTGCACCACAATTCCTGAATTGGCAAAAGGATTATTGCGTTTGGAAGGCGACCAACCGTTGGTAACTACTTCATTTTGATTGGTAGCGCAAGGAGCAACGATTCCTCCAGGGCACATGCAAAACGAATAAACGCCCATACCACGCACTTGTTCTACCCAAGAATAACTCGCTGGTGGCAACAAATCGCCAGTCGCACAACCGTGATATTGAATGTTATCAATCAAAGTTTGCGGATGTTCAATGCGAACACCTAAAGCAAAAGGTTTGGCTTGAATGGCAATGCCTTGAAGGTGCAACAATTCAAAAACATCGCGCGCAGAATGACCGGTTGCGAGAATAACATAAGGACATAAAAACTCTTTTGTCTCATTTATTTGAACCCCTGCAATTTTTCTTTTGTTCAATAAGAATTTGGTAAGTTTAGAATCGAAATGAACTTGCCCTCCGCAATCTATAATCATTTCGCGCATGGCCTGAATGATTTGTGGCAAGCGATTGGTTCCGATATGCGGGTGCGCATCGACCAAAATGTCTTCAGATGCCCCAAAATCTACGAACCAGTCGAGCACTTGCATTACATTTCCTCGTTTTTTGGAACGGGTGTAGAGTTTTCCGTCAGAATAGGTACCTGCCCCACCCTCACCAAAACAGTAATTCGACTCAGGATTGATGGTATGTTCTTTGTGGATTTTCGCCAAATCTCTTCTGCGCGCTCGAACATCTTTGCCTCGCTCAAAAACAACAGGCTTCAAACCTAATTCTATGGCCTTGAGAGCAGCAAATAATCCAGCAGGTCCAGCTCCAATGATAAGCACTTCAGTAGCATTTGACACATTTTTGGGAATAAATGACTTCATTCGATGCGCCATGGGTTCATCAACAAAAACCTGAATTTTCAATTGATATTTCACCGGATTTTTACGGGCATCAATCGAGCGTTTCAAAATTCTAAATTCAAATGGAAGAGGAATATTGAGCGCTGAGGCAATTTTTTGATACAAAATGTCCTGATTCAAATATTCCTCAGGCAAAACCACCAATTGCAATTCGTGTATCATTAGCCTTCAAAAGTCAAACAAAACCAAACTACACGATTGTAAAATTTATCGAAAGGATTTGAAATCGTAGTATTGTCTCTGATGAGTGCATTAACCAAACCGTGCGACATTTTTATCTCCATTCCAAATTTAAAATAAGGCAAAAAGAAATCCACACCGATGCCCATTTGCGCGTGAAAATCGTGTCTGCGTAACTTGATGAATGGATCTAAAGGATTTTGCGGGATGCGTTGCTTGCTCTGTAAATCCAGTGAATATTCTAGTCCACCAACAAAATAAGCAGCAAAATTATTGTAACGCAATGTTCTATATTTCAACAGTATAGGAAAATTCAAAATGGTTGACTCAACTGATTTTTTCACGGCAATATCTGGTTCATCCTGATAAAAATAAAGCACATCTTTGGCTTGAAACGACAGTGATGGCACAAAGCGCAGGCTCAAAGTTGGATGCCCCAATTTTATGCTGCCAATAAAACCAAGATTGAACCCGGGATTACCATTGACCTCTGTTCGAATTAGGCCCGGCGTTAGATTTGGATCAACTGTTGGAATGGCCAAAATATTAGCGCTATTCATACCCAAAGTGAAACCAAAATGCAAAAGTCGATCATCAAATTTTTTATAATTCGGAGACCGGTATTTTTGTCCAAAGGCTGTTGAACCAATGACCAGAAAAAGCGCTATGTAAACTAATTTTCTCAACTATTTAAACACTTGATAAATGGTAGCGACGCCCATTGTTTGTTTGTAAAAATCGGCCTTTCTGAATCCCACTTTGTCAAAGATATCACAAAGTTTTTGTCCGTGAGGAAAAGCATTCGCAGATTCGGACAAATAGGAATAGGCTCTTTTATCTTTTGAAAACAACTTCCCGATAGTAGGTAAAATGACTTTGGTATGTAGGTTATATCCTTGCTTGAAGGGGAACTTATCGGGCACTGATGTTTCCAAAACAATCAATTGACCATTTTTGGAAAGTACGCGTCTAATTTCGGCTAAGCCAATCTCCAAATGTTCAAAATTGCGGATGCCAAAAGAAACGGTAACCACATCAAATGATTCATCTTCGAAAGGCAAATTTTCAGAATCGCCCACAATCATTTCGATGCGATGATCTAAATTGAGGCGTTTAATTTTATCTCTCCCCACATCTAACATACCAACAGAAATGTCCAATCCAACGATTTTCTCAGCTTTCGTTTGAGCAAACAAAATGGCCAAATCGCCAGT